>NZ_JADPIQ010000109.1:0-101451 GCF_023073015.1 Bradyrhizobium sp. 87 | reverse complement strand
GAGGGAGCAGTAGGCACTCTTTCCGTGCTGGGGCCGTCCCCTTCGGCCGTTACCGCCGTCGTTCGTGCCGCGGGCATCGCCTCGCGGATCCCCGCATCGGACAAGGCGCACGTTCTGTCATTAGACGTTGGCAGTCGGTTGGGCCTATTTAGAGGTCCAAGGTCAGCTTTTTCGACTTTGCACCCGAATAGCAAATCATGATCGTCTTGTTTGTCTCTTGTTCCTGCTTGCTCAGAAACTGCTCGCGGTGATCCGGCATGCCTTCGATCACGCGTGTCTCGCAGGTTCCGCAGCCACCTTCCACAAGCGAAATTCCTGAATCGATCAGTGCATCCAGGAATCGACTTCCCGGGCTCAACGGCAATCGTACGATATCGAAACATAACGGCCGTGCCCATCTTCCAACCCAAGATCGCGCGAACCATCGGTTTGCTTCAGCGACGCGGAGCCCATCTATCCACGGCCGCACGGGTTTCTCGCGACAGATTGATTTCGAAATGGCCTGGAGAAATATGAGATACCGCTCCACATGTCGGGCGAACTGAACTCACGGGCCAACTCAGCCAGCCGTCAAAGCCCCGACCTTGAGCCAGAAGGTGTTCTGCGGATTCCGACGCGTGCGCCATCACGGCCGGAAACACTTTTGCATTGGCGGACGCTGGTCGTGACGAGCGCCAAGACCCGATGCGACGAGAGCAACTTCATGAGTAGAATCCGAGAACGGCCTTTGTCTCGAGATATTCTTCCAAACCCCTCTAGGCCGTACTCCCGGCCGTTGCCGGAACGCTTGTATCCACCGAAAGGTGCGTTCGGGTCCCAGTCAGGATAGTTCACATGGACCTGACCAGACCGGATCTCTCCGGCTACGGCCCGCACCGTTTCCATATCCGTGCCCTGCACGTGGGCGCCGAGGCCGTAGACAGTGTCGTTGGCGATCTCGATCGCCTCCTCCACTGTGTTGTAGGAAATGATGGACAGCACGGCGAATTCCGCACCAATGCATTATTTCGACTGCTTGTCCGATTGTTCGCTGTAGTACCCTATCCTACGATGAGGGCGTAACAGACCACCCCAAGTAGCCTCGGCGGTATATACTGAGATGAAAGCCACGGAGATAGGCCACTATGGTCGATGTAATGCACGACGCCGTTTAGTTTGATTCGGGAACGAGCATCAGAAGCTCCATTTCCAAACGCGTTCAAAAAATTCGGCGGCATCAGAGCTGCTTACATAACGAACTCAGCAGCTTAAGCGTGGCTGGGGCGGGAGGGATCGAACCTCCGAATGGCGGAATCAAAATCCGCTGCCTTACCACTTGGCTACGCCCCATCAGGCCCTGGGGAACGGCGGCGACACGAGCGTCCGCGGATTCCCTCGAGTGGTGCCGGTCTATAGGGAGAGGCGCGGCATTACAACCGCCCGGAGGGGCAAAATACCACAGGCGCCGGTGGCGCCGCGCCATGCCTTACAGGAGCGCTACGCCAGCCCGTTGCCGACGGGCGTTCCGCACCCCTCCTGACGGTTGAGACCTCCCCCGTTTCATGGGAATACGGCGGCAAGACCAGTCTAGCGAAGACCTGTACCGCCAAGAACTGTCCACGGGAGTGAGCCATGACCTACCGCGCGCCGATCTCTGACATGCTGCTGTCGCTCAACCACGGCGCCGGCCTGAAAGCTGCCATGGAGGCCGGCCATTACGGCGATTTCGACGGCGATATCGTGAGCGCCGTGCTGGAGGAAGCCGGCAAGTTCGCAACCGACGTGCTGGCGCCGCTCAACAAGGTCGGCGACGAGCACGGCATCAAGCTCAGCGACGGCAAGGTCACGACCGCGCCGGGCTGGCCGGATGCCTACAAGCGCTGGACCGAGGGCGGCTGGAACGCGGTCTCCGGCCCCGAGGATTTCGGCGGCCAGGGCCTGCCGCTCGCGATCAACGCCGCCTGCACCGAGATCTGGAGCGCCGCCAATGTCGCCTTCGGCCTCTGCCCGCTGCTGACGGCGTCGGCGATGGAGGCGCTGGACGCGCATGGCAGCGACGAGCTGAAGAAAATCTATCTCGAGAAGCTCGTCTCCGGCGAATGGACCGGCACGATGCAGCTGACCGAGCCGCAGGCCGGCTCCGATGTCGGCGCGTTGCGCACCCGCGCCGAGAAGCAGGCCGACGGCACCTATCGCATCAAGGGGACGAAGATCTTCATCACCTACGGCGAGCACGACATGACCGACAACATCGTGCATTTCGTGCTGGCGCGCCTGCCGGACGCGCCCGCAGGGACCAAGGGGATATCGCTGTTCCTCGTGCCGAAATTCATGGTCAACGAAGACGGCTCGCTGGGTGCGCGCAATGACATCTTTGCCTCCGGCGTCGAGCACAAGCTCGGCATGCATGCCTCCCCCACCTGCACCATGACCATGGGCGATCATGGCGGCGCGATCGGCTTCCTGGTCGGCGAAGAGAACCAGGGCATGCGCTGCATGTTCACGATGATGAACCAGGCCCGCCTCGGCGTCGGCCTCGAAGGCGTCGGTGTTGCCGACCGTGCCTATCAGCAGGCATTGTCGTACGCACAAGAGCGCAAGCAGGGCCGCGCCCTCGGCAACAAGGGTGACGGTTCCGATGCGATCTTCGTGCATCCCGACGTCAAGCGCATGCTGATGCGGATGCGGGCGCAGACCGCTGCGGCGCGCACCATCTGCTATGCGACCGCGGTGGCGATCGACGTCTCGACGCGTGCCAGGGATCCGAAGGTCCGCGCCGACGCTGCCGCGCGTGCGGCATTGCTGACGCCGATGGCCAAGGGCTATTCGACCGACATCGGCAACGAGGTCGCCTATCTCGGCGTGCAGGTGCATGGCGGCATGGGCTTCATCGAGGAGACCGGCGCGGCGCAGCACTATCGCGATGCCCGCATCACCGCGATCTACGAGGGCACCAACGGCATCCAGGCCATCGACCTCGTCACGCGAAAGCTCGCGGCCAACGGCGGCGCGTCGGTGTGGGCGCTGCTCGACGAACTCTCCGCAATCGTGAAGCAGGTCGAAGCCTCCAACGATCCCGCCTTCGGCACCACGGGCGTGAAATTGCGTGAGGCACTGGAGGCGCTGACGCGCACCAGCAAATGGCTGCTGGAGCGGCTTCCTTCCGCGCCGAACGAGGCGCTGGCCGGCGCGACGCCGTATCTGCAACAGTTCGGCGCCACGCTCGGCGGCTGCATGCTGGCGTCTGAAGCGCTCGCCGCGAAATCCGACGGCATCGCGGACGCCGGGCGCTACGTCTCGCTGGCGCGCTTCTTCGCCGAGAACATCGCCGTGCAGGCCGGCGCGCTCGAGCGCACCGTGACGGAGAGTGCGGAGTCGGTCGCGGCAGCGGATGCGGTGCTGTTGGGGTAGCTGGGACGCGTAGCCCGGATGGAGCGCAGCGCAATCCGGGGCCATCATTGCTGGTGACACGAATTTCCGGATTGCGCTGCGCTCCATCCGGGCTACGAAGCCGCAAGCTTCGTACGTCGCCCCGGCCGCCATAGTACGACGCTCGCCGCCACCACGTCGAGCACCACGCACATCGCAAACGCGCTCGTGTAGTCGCCGGTTACGCTGCGCACGAGACCGACGATGCCGGGGCCGAAGGCGCTGACGATGCCGCTGATCGAGGTGCCCAGCCCCATCGCAGCGGCGAAGGCGCTCGCGCCGATCTCCCGCTGGATGATCAAGGGCGGAAACGTGATCATGTTGCCGATCGAGAAACCGTAGACGGCGCAGCACACGAGCAGCACGGTCGGATTCGTGCTTTGCAGAAGCACGAACAGCGCCGCCGCCTGGCTCGTCATCGATGCCGCGCAGGCGAGCCGCGGATCGAGCCGGTCCACGAACAGGCCGAGCGAGAGGCGCCCGACCACCGCCATCGCCGCCATGACGGTGACGGCAAGGCCCGCACTGGCGCGGCCGATCAGCGGTTCGAGGAACGTCACCTGATGGATGATGAATCCCATCTGCGCCAGCAGCGCGACCGCGATCGGCAGCACCATGGTCCAGAACGCCGCGTTGGCGAGCAGCGTCTTGCGTGAGTGAACCGAAGGCAAGGCAGTGCCGCCAGTGGATGAATTCCCACCCGACGTCGGCGGCATTTCGGTTCGCCACCCGGTGAAGATGACCACCACCGGCAGCACCAGCACCACCATCGCCAGCGTGGCCGCCAGCATCGCGGAACGAAAGCCGATGCTGCCGCTCAGCGACAGCAGCAGCGGCACGAGCACGATGCCCCCGCAGGTCGCGCCGTTGTAGGCGAGGCTGAGCGCGAGCCCGCGGCGCCGTTCGAACCAGGAGTTCAGCACGGTCGCGATCACCACCGTGCCCATGCCGGTCCAGCCGACCGACATCAGCGCATAAGCGAGATAGAGCTGCCACGGCGTCTGCAGCAGCGCCAGCAGCACCGTCGAAGCGCCGAGCGCCGACAGGCCGCACAGGATCAGCGACCGCAGCCCGATGCGGGCGAGCAGATCGTCGGTGAAGATGACGAGGACGGCAGTCAGGAGAAAGGAGAAGGTGCTGGCCGCGGAGACCAGCGTGCCCGGCCAGCCATGGGCGCGCTGCAGTTCCGCGAGATAGACGCCCTGACCGTACAGGCCGAAGCCGAACATGAAGAAAGCCATCAGGAAGCAGGCCAGCACGACGCGCCAGCCGCGATAGTGCAGCGAGGATTCGTCAACACGAGTGGCGGCAATCATCAATCGGGCAATCGGCCAAATGGAACGGCGCGAGGCGATCGTGCACCACAACCAGTGGTTTTTCAATCGAAAATGGCGGTTGATCATTGCAACGCGGAACACGGCGGCGAGCGTGATGCGCCCGTCTCGGGCGAATTCGGTCTCCAAAAGGTCGCGCTAGCGCATTGGCACGCCTGCAAGATGATGTAGGCTGACGTTTCGCGAGTCTAGCAATGTCAGTATCGCGGCGACCGCAGGGGCCCCTCATGCCGAATGGCAATATCGTCGTCAGCGAAGAGCGCGGAACGCGCGTGATCACCCTGCGCCGCCCGAGCAAGAAGAACGCGATCACGCAGGACATGTATCGGGAGATGAGCCGCGCGATCGACACCGCGCAGAACAATCCCGACATCCGCTGCATGATCATCACCGGGGGCTCCGGCGTGTTCACCGCCGGCGACGACATCGACGATTTCATGCACGCCGACACGTCGCGCCCCGAGACGCTGTCCGACGGCGCCAAGTTTCTCTATTCGCTAGCTCACAACGCCAAGCCGGTGATCGCGGCCGTGGACGGCGCGTCGATCGGCATGGGCACCGTGATGCTGTTCCATTGCGACTATGTGCTGGCCTCGAACGCGGCGACCTTCTCCGCGCCCTACATCCATCTCGGGCTCGTGCCAGTCGGCGCGTCCAGCCTCTTGATGCCGAACACGATGGGCTACCAGCGCGCCTTCGCCATGCTGGTGATGGGACGGACTTTTACGGCCGCGGAAGCGCATGCCGCCGGCTTCGTCAACACCGTGGTCTCGCCGGGTCATACCGAGGTCGAGGCACGCAAGGTGGCGCGCGATATCTGCCGGCTTCCCGCCGAAGCGGTCGCGATCTCGCGCAAACTGCTCCGCGTCGCATCCGAGGAGCTCACCCGCCGCATCGATCAGGAGGCCCATCTGTTCGGCGAGCGGCTGAAGTCGGAAGAAGCCACCGCCGCGTTCAACGCGTTTATGAACAGGAAGAAGCGGTAGGCTGTCTTCCCTCTCCCATGGCGGGAGAGCCTGGCTCGCCGCAAAGCGGCGAGACGGGTGACGGGTTCTATCCGCGAGTCGAACTCACATTTGAATTTGCGGAGACACCCCCTCATCCGGCGCTTCGCGACACCTTCTCGAGAAGGGGAGAAGGAAGAAAGCTTCGTGAAATCTTCGTGCGGAACGACTAGTCTGGTTTCATGCAACATGTTCTCCGGCTGACCGTCTTCTCGCTCGCGCTCGCCGCCCTGCCCGCGTCCGCCCAAACCGCCGCACCCGTCGAGCTGCGCATCCTGGCGATCAACGATTTCCACGGCAATCTGCGCCCGCCGCCGGGCGGCATCCGGATCAGCGATCCCGAGGACAAGGCCAGGAAGGTGATGGTGGCGGCCGGCGGTGCCGAATACATGGCGACGCTGGTGAAGCAGCTGCGCGAGGGCCACAAGAACACGATCTTCGTCGCCGCCGGCGACCTGATCGGCGCGAGCCCGTTCCTGTCGGCGATGTTCCACGACGAACCTTCGATCGAGTCGCTCTCGATGATGGGGCTCGCGATCAGCTCGGTCGGCAATCACGAATTCGACGAAGGCAAGACCGAGCTCCTGCGGATGCAGAACGGGGGCTGTCATCCCGTCGACGGCTGTCAGGGGCCGCATTCCTTTACGGGCGCCAGATTCCGCTATCTAGCGGCGTCCACCATCGAGACGGCGACGGGCAAGAGCGTGCTGCCGCCTTACGAGATCAGGGAATTCGAAGGCATCCCCATCGCCTTCATCGGGCTGACCTTGAAGGACACCGCGGGCATCGTCTCGCCATCGGGCATCACCGGCCTCGAATTCCGCGACGAAGCCGAAACGGTGAACGCGCTGGTGCCGCAGCTGAAAGCGGGTGGGGTCGAGGCGATCGTAGTGCTGATCCACCAGGGCGGCGAGCCGGCCGGCGACTACAATGAATGCCCTGCTATCACGGGGCCGATCGTCGACATCGTGAAAAAAATCGATCGCGCCGTCGACCTCGTCGTCAGCGGCCACACCCATCGTGCTTATGTCTGCGATATTGACGGGCGGCTCGTCACCAGCGGCGACAAATACGGTACTCTGGTCACCGCGATCGACCTCAAGCTCGATCCGGCAACGCGCGACATCGTCAGCGCTAGGGCCGAGAACGTCCTCGTCGCCAATGCCTCGCTGCCTAGGGATCCCGAGCAGACCGCATTGATCGACGCTTACGACAGGCTTTCGGCGCCGATCGCCAATCGCCCGGCTGGATCGGTGACGCAGACGCTGTCACGCGTGCCGAACGAGGCCGGCGAAAGCCCGCTCGGTGACGTCATTGCGGACGCGCAGCTCGCCGCGACCAGGGACGCCAAGGACGGCAGCGCCGTCATCGCGCTCACCAATCCCGGCGGCATCCGCACCGACATCGTGCCAAAGGAGAACGGCGCGATCACCTTCGGCGACGTTTTCGCCAGCCAGCCGTTCCGCAACCGGCTCGTCACCATGACGCTCACGGGCAGCCAGCTCAAGGACATGCTGGAGCAGCAATGGCTCGATCCGAAGCGGCCGCGGATTCTCCAGGTCTCGAACGGGTTCAGTTACGCCTGGGATGCGGCGAAGCCATACGGCGAGCGCGTGATCAACGAGAAGATGACGCTCAATGGCAGGCTGATCGAAGCCGGAAGCGGCTACCGCGTCACCCTCAACGATTACCTCGCAGTCGGGGGCGACGGGTTTACGGTCGCCAAACAAGGCACGGGGCCGCAATATGGCGGCTACGACGCTGACGCGCTGTTCGCGTTCTTCCGGGCGCACGGACCGATCGGACCGCTGCCGCTGAGCCGCATCCTGCGCGTGAATTGATCCGGATCAAACAGGCCGCTCCGGGACACCCTTTGCCATTCCCGGGGGAACGCATAGATTGGGTTTTGCATTTGCGTTTTGGCGCCGGATGCGCCAAGCGACGTCGAGAGCCCGCATCCCATGAGGCCGACTGATGAGTACGCTTCTCCTCTCCCACAAGGCCTGCCTCGACCACGTCACGCCGCCGGGACACCCTGAAAGGCCGGACCGCCTGCGCGCGGTGGAGGAAGCGCTGTCGCATGAGCGCTTCCAGTTCCTGGTGCGCGACCAGGCGCCGGAGGGCGATCTCGACCTCGTCACGCTCTGCCACAACGAGCACTACGTCACGGAGCTGCGCCACATCGCGCCGACCAGCGGACAGGTCTATATCGATGGCGACACCTCGATGTCGCCTGGCACGTGGGAAGCGGTGATGCGCGGCGTCGGCGGCGCGGTCGCGGCGACCGAAGCGGTGATGGCGGGCGAGCATCGCAACGCCTTCGTCGCGGTGCGCCCGCCCGGCCACCACGCCGAGATCGGCAAGCCGATGGGTTTCTGCTTCTTCGACAACGTCGCCATCGCCGCGCGCCACGCGCAGCGTAAATACGGCATCAAGCGCGCGGCCATCGTCGATTTCGACGTGCATCACGGCAACGGCACGCAGGATATTTTCTGGTCGGACCCGACCGTGATGTACTGCTCGACGCACCAGATGCCGCTGTTTCCGGGCACCGGTGCCAAGAGCGAGCGCGGCGACCACGACACCATCGTCAACGCACCGCTCGCCTCCGAGGACGGCGGGCCGGAATTCCGCATCGCGTTCGAGAATCTGATCCTGCCGCAGCTCGAAAAATTCAGCCCGGAGCTGCTCGTCATCTCTGCCGGCTTCGACGCGCATTATCGCGATCCGCTGGCGTCGCTGAATTTGCGCGCGGAGGATTATGCCTGGGTGACGCGTAAGTTGATGGACCTCGCTGACAAGACCGCCGGAGGGCGCGTTGTTTCTGTGCTCGAGGGCGGCTACGACCTGCAAGGACTGAAAGAATCTGTTACGGCGCATGTCGGCGCCCTGATGGGCGCCTGACACACCCGCCACATTGCGCCCGCAAAACTTTGCTTTCTCCGACGTGAAGCGAATCGGGCAATCGGAAACTTATATGGCCGAAAATACCCAAATCGACATCTCCAGGCTGACCTTCGAACGCGCCATCGAGGAGCTCGAAACGATCGTGAAACGGCTCGAGGACGGCAAGGTGCCGCTCGAGGAATCCGTGACGATCTACGAGCGCGGCGAGGCCCTGAAGCGCCGCTGCGAGGAGTTGCTGCGCCAGGCCGAGGCGCGCGTCGACAAGATCACCACCGATGCCAGCGGCCAGGCGACCGGCACCGCGCCGCTCGACGTCCAGTAAGGGCCGCCTTCAAAGCCGCCTATCTCACGCAGCGCGCACCGGCAATTTTTCATGATCGCACGCCGCCGTCGGCGTTGCTGCTGCTTGATTCCAGGGAACCGGCGCTCCGGAGATTATGGAACCTCCCTCAGAGCGCCCCTCGTCCTCCTGAATCCGGCCTAAAAATAGCTTCCCCACGCGAAAAACCTTGCCGAGGAACCGGGCTAGCTTTGGAACCCTTCCGATGGCGCCAGGATTAACCACTCTGGCCCGCGGGTTGCAGGTGCATGCCCGTAATCGGGCCCAGCGGGTTGGCTTTGGCCCAAGCTTTGGTGTAAAGCTGCGCGGAGTGTGGCTTTTTGTAAGCCTTGCGTGGGCACTGATTACCGACGGCAAGCGCTTCAAACTGCTGATGAATTGGCTGGGATGGACGAAGCCGATCTAAGTGACAGGGATCACAGAGACTGAACCGGAGAGCACTTAAGCTCACCTAAGCTTGAAGACGGGGCTTTGCCCCATGCAGGTGGCTCCGACGGTTTAAGGACTCGCGCTGCGCCGATATTGAGCAAACCCATCGCGCGCCGGAACGATCTTCCGGCGCTGACAAATTGGAAATCGCCGTGAACGCATATAGTAAAACGCCGCTTCTCGACACCATCCGGACGCCGGACGACCTGCGCAAACTCAAGGTCGAGCAGGTTCGCCAGGTCGCCGACGAGCTGCGTCAGGAGACCATCGATGCCGTCTCGGTGACCGGCGGTCACTTCGGCGCAGGCCTTGGTGTGGTCGAGCTCACCACTGCAATCCATTACGTCTTCGACACCCCGCGCGACCGGCTGATCTGGGACGTCGGCCACCAGGCCTATCCGCACAAGATCCTCACCGGCCGGCGCGATCGCATCCGCACGCTGCGCACCGGCGGCGGCCTGTCCGGCTTCACCAAGCGCAGCGAGAGCGATTACGATCCGTTCGGCGCCGCGCATTCCTCGACCTCGATCTCCGCCGGCCTCGGCATGGCGGTCGCGCGCGACCTCTCCGGCGGCAAGAACAACGTTATCGCCGTCATCGGTGACGGCGCGATGTCGGCGGGCATGGCCTATGAGGCCATGAACAATGCGGGGGCGATGAACTCGCGCC
This sequence comes from Bradyrhizobium sp. 87, assembly GCF_023073015.1. Classification (NCBI taxonomy): domain Bacteria; kingdom Pseudomonadati; phylum Pseudomonadota; class Alphaproteobacteria; order Hyphomicrobiales; family Nitrobacteraceae; genus Bradyrhizobium; species Bradyrhizobium sp. 87. The sequence continues at coordinate 91,360 of NZ_JADPIQ010000109.1, read as the reverse complement.
TGATCGTCATCCTCAACGACAACGACATGTCGATCGCGCCGCCGGTCGGCGCGATGAGCGCCTATCTGTCGCGGCTCTACTCGGGCAAGACCTATCGCACGCTGCGCGATGTGGCCAAGCAGATCAACCAGCGCCTGCCCAAGATCCTCGCCAACCGAGCCAACCGCGTCGAGGAATATTCCCGCGGCTTCATGATGGATGGCGGCACGCTGTTCGAGGAGCTCGGCTTCTATTACGTGGGCCCGATCGACGGCCACAACCTCGACCATCTCCTGCCGGTGCTGAAGAACGTGCGCGACATGGAGACCGGCCCGATCCTGCTCCACGTCGTGACGCAGAAGGGCAAGGGCTATGGCCCGGCGGAAGCCTCCGCCGACAAGTACCACGCGGTCGTCAAGTTCGACGTCGCGACCGGCACCCAGGCCAAGTCCAAGCCGAACGCGCCGGCCTATCAGAACGTATTCGGCCAGAGCCTCGTCAAGGAAGCGGAGAAGGACGACAAGATCGTCGCCATCACCGCGGCCATGCCTTCCGGCACCGGCGTCGACATCTTCAACAAGGCGTTCCCGGACCGCACCTTCGACGTCGGCATCGCCGAGCAGCACGCAGTGACGTTCGCCGCCGGTCTCGCCACCGAAGGCTACAAGCCGTTCTGCGCGATCTACTCGACCTTCCTGCAGCGCGGCTACGACCAGATCGTGCATGACGTCGCGATCCAGAGCCTGCCCGTGCGCTTCGCCATCGACCGCGCCGGCCTCGTCGGCGCCGACGGCGCCACCCATGCCGGTTCGTTCGACAACGCCTATCTCGGTTGTCTGCCGAACATGGTGATCATGGCCGCGTCCGATGAAGCCGAGCTGGTGCACATGGTTGCAACCCAGGTCGCGATCAATGATCGTCCGAGCTCGCTGCGCTATCCGCGCGGCGAAGGCCGAGGCATCGAGATGCCCGAAGTCGGCATTCCGCTCGAGATCGGCAAGGGCCGCATCGTCCGCCAGGGCAGCAAGATCGCCCTGCTCTCCTTCGGCACGCGCCTCGCCGAATGCGAGAAGGCCGCCGACGAGCTTGCAGCCCACGGCCTTTCGACCACGATCGCTGATGCGCGCTTCATGAAACCGCTGGACACCGAGCTCGTGCTCAAGCTCGCGCGCGACCACGAGATCCTGATCACGATCGAGGAAGGCTCGGTCGGCGGTTTCGGCTCGCATGTCGCGCAATATCTGACCGATCAGGGCGCGCTCGACAGCGGCCTGGTGCGGTTCCGCACCATGGTGCTGCCCGACGTGTTCCAGGACCACGACACCCCGGCGGCGATGTACGGTCGTGCCGGTCTCGACGCCAAGGGCATCGTCGCCAAGGTGTTCGAGGCGCTCGGCAAGGACGTCAAGGCCGAGACGGTCAAGCTCGCCTGATAGCGAGCTTCGACCTTCCGCGAAGCAGCTGTGATGAAAATCTATCTGGCAGGCCCCGACGTGTTCCTGCCAGATGCGGTCGAGATCGGCCGGCACAAAGTCGCGGTCTGTGCCGCGCACGGCGTCACCGGCCTCTATCCCCTCGACAACGAAATCGACCGCGCCGCGCCCGACGCCTCGCGGCAGATCTTTTGCGGCAACGAGGCGATGATGGACGCGGCCGATGCGATCATCGCCAACCTCACGCCGTTCCGCGGCGCCGGCGCCGATCCCGGCACCGTCTACGAGCTCGGCTACATGGCCGGCCGCCGCAAGTTCTGCCTCGCCTATTCCAATGACGGTGCCGCCTATGCCGACCGTGTCAGTCGCTTCATGGACGTGACGTCCGAAGACGGACGGCTGGTCGATGCGCAGGGGCTGACGGTCGAGGATTTTGGCCTCGTCGATAATCTCATGATGATCCACGCGCTGGAGCTGCATGGCTGCCCGCTGGTGACGCCGGCGCAGATGCCGATCGACGTCTGGCACGATCTGGCCGCGTTCGAGGCTTGCGTCCGGATGGCGGCCGCGCGATTGATCGCTACATAAGCGCCTCAGGCGTCTTCGGAGAGATGATGTCCCCTGCCCGCAAGCGCGCGGATGTTCTGCTGGTCGAGCGCGGCCTGTTCGAGAGCCGGGCGCGGGCGCGCGCGGCGATCGAGGCCGGGCTCGTCACCGCCGACGACAAGCAGGTCGCAAAGCCGTCGGAGACCATCGCCGAGGACGCCGTGATCCAGGCCGAGCCCGCGCACCCCTACGTCTCCCGCGGCGGCGTCAAGCTCGCCGGCGCGCTGGAGCGCTACCCGATCGAGATCGAGGACCATGTCTGCCTCGACGTCGGCGCCTCCACCGGCGGATTCACCGAGGTACTGCTGGCGAATGGCGCGAGCCTCGTCTTTGCCGTCGATGTCGGCACCAGCCAGTTGCATCCCTCGCTGCGCGGTCACGCCAAGATCGTGTCGATGGAAGAGACCGACATCCGCGCCTATGACGGCAAGCGCCTGCCGGCGCGGCCCGATGTCGTCGTGATCGACGTCAGCTTCATCTCGCTCAAGACGGTGCTGCCCATCGCGCTGTCGCTGGCCGCCGCGCCGATGAGCCTGCTGGCGCTGATCAAGCCGCAATTCGAGGCGGACCGGAAGCACAACAAGAAGGGCATCGTCCGCGACGCCGCCGTGCACAGCGAGATCTGCGACGACATCGCCGCCTTTGCTGCCTCGCTCGGCTGCACCGATATCGAGGTGTTCCCGTCGGCGATCACCGGCGGCGATGGCAACATCGAATTCTTCCTGGGCGCGCGCCGTGGTTGAGCGCGTGACGATCGATCACGTTGGCCATCGCGGCGACGGCGTCTCGCTCGACGCCGGCGAGGCCATCTATGTGCCCTACACGCTCGGCGGCGAGACCGTCGAAGTCGATCATGTCGTCGGCAATCATCCCGACCGCCGCAAGCTGCTGGTAGTGGACGTCGCCAGTCCCGAGCGCGTCGCGCCATTCTGTCCGCATTTCGGCGTCTGCGGCGGCTGCGCGATCCAGCACTGGGCGACTGAACCGTATCACGCCTGGAAGCGCGGCATCGTGGTCGAGACCCTGGCCCAGGCCGGCATCGACTGCGAGGTGACGCCGCTGGTCGACGCTCACGGCGCGGGGCGCAGGCGCATCACGCTGCACGGCCGGTTCGGCACCCATGACATCCTCAAGGTCGGCTTTTCGGCTGCCAGCGCGCACGACGTCATCCCGATTGATCGCTGCCCGATCCTCGATCCCGGGCTCGAGGGTGCACTCGATGCCGGTTGGGCGCTCGCCGAGCTGCTGACGTCCAAAATGCCGGTGACGAAACCGCTGGACATCCAGGTCACCGCGACCGCCAACGGTCTCGATGTCGACGTGCGCGGCTCCGGCCCGCTGCCAACGCCGCTCGTGACGGCGCTGTCGCGCGTGGCCGAGCAGCACCGCCTGGCGCGGCTGACACGGCACGGCGAACTGGTGCTGCAACGCCTGCCACCGACCCTGCAGATGGGCCGCGCCGAGGTGACGCTGCCGCCGGGCTCGTTCCTGCAGGCGACCGTCGCCGGCGAAGAGACGCTCGCGTCGCTGGTCGCCGAGCGCATCGGCAAGGCGAAGAACGTTCTCGATCTCTTCTGCGGCGTTGGTCCGTTCGCGTTGCGACTCGCCGAGAAGGCCCGCGTCACTGCCCATGACAACGACGCCGGCGCCATTACGGCGCTCGCAAAGGCCGCGCGCACGCCGGGTCTCAAGCCGATCAAGGCCGAGCCGCGCGATCTGTTTCGCCGTCCCCTGGTGGCACCGGAGCTGCGCGATTTCGACGCCATCGTGTTCGACCCGCCGCGCCAGGGCGCGCAGGCGCAGGCCTTGAAGCTCGCCGCGAGCAAGGTGCCTGTGGTGGTCGCGGTCTCCTGCAACGTCGCGACCTTTGCCCGCGACGCGCGGCTGCTGATCGATGGCGGGTACAAGATCGACGTAGTCGTGCCGGTGGATCAGTTCCGCCACACGCCGCATGTCGAGCTCGTTGCGAAGTTCACGCGCTAGTTAGCGTCGAAGGCCACTCAACGCCGGCGACTCGCCGGGCAGCATGTTCGATCTGAGATCGCTGTCCATGCGGCCCGAGTCCTGCTGGGTGAACCCGGCCCCAAACGACAGGCTGAGGTTGGAGGTCGGCTTGAACTCGACACCCGCAAATGCGCCGTAGCCGGGCGAGGCGCTGGAGGTGAGCGGCGCAAGCGAGCTGCCAATGCCGCCGCCGTATTTCAGGGTGTCGAACCCGGCAAAGAACGTGACGGGCATGCCGCCCGCGGTCTTGGTGTTGTAGCCGAACTGCGTGCTGTCGTAGGAGAGCGCGCTGAAATTGCCGCTCAGTCCGGCCGGGCTGAGGCCGCTCCAATTGAGATTGCCATGCTGGCTGCCGACAAAGAAGCCGTTCGAATTGCTGCGGCCGCTTGCGTCGCCGCCATTGAAGCTCGGGAAAATGCCGTAGCTATCGGCGCTCTGGCCGGCAACACCGCCGAATCCAAAAGGTCCGCCGGGGATCCAATATTGCAGGGGTGCGGCTTGCGCATGAGCCGGCGCTTCGCCGAGGCAGAGCAGGGCAAGAAAAACCGCGAGACCGCAAGAGGGTGTAAGCCTGAACATTCAAATAACCGTCGAAAGCTTGCGAATTATACCCACCAGACATCATGAATGCCAGCATAGCGACACCATTCTCCCCCTGAGTTCCGGGATCACGTTTTTCTGCCAATTTGAACTTCCCCCATGCCGGATTGACCCACCTAAGGGGGCGCGTCAGCACGGAGGCTGTCATGGAGGTCAATTCCGACAAGTTGAATGCCTTTATGGGCAAGATGGTCACCGAATTCGGGGCGGCGATGAATGCATCGCTGGTCCTGCTCGGGGACAAGCTCGGTCTCTACCGTACCCTTGCCGCCAAGGGACCGATGAACTCGTCCGAGCTCGCAAGCGCCACCGGGACGGCGGAGCGCTACGTCCGCGAATGGCTCGCGAGTCAGGCGGCGTCCGGCTACATCGAATACGATTCCGCTTCGGCAAAATTCTCGATGCTACCGGAGCAGGCGATGGCGCTTGCCGATGAGGACAGTCCGGTGTTCCTCGGCGCGTTCGGCAATGTCATTGCCTCGGCGTTTCTCGACGAGCCGAAGATCTCGGACGCATTCAAATCCGGCAAGGGCGTCGGCTGGAACCGGCGCAGCGAGTGCCTGTTCTGCGGCACCGCCCGCTTCTTCCGGACCGGGTACATGCATCATCTGGTGCAGGAATGGTTGCCCGCGCTCGACGGCGTCGTGGACAAGCTGAAGCGCGGCGCCAAGGTCGCCGATGTCGGCTGCGGGCACGGCGTCTCGACACGGCTGATGGCGGAAGCCTTCCCGAACTCCCGCTTCTACGGCTTCGACTATCACGAGGGTTCGATCGAGGCCGCGCGAAAGGCGGCCACCGAAGCCGGATTGGGCGACCGGGTCAGCTTCGCTGTTCATTCCGCCAAGACCTATCCGGCCGAGGGCTATGATCTCGTCTGCTTCTTCGATTGCCTGCATGACATGGGCGATCCCGTCGGCGCCATCGGCCACGTGCGCGAGACCATGGCAAAGGACGGCACCTGCATGCTGGTCGAGCCGTTCGCAGGCGACCGCCTCGAGGACAATCTCAACCCGGTCGGGCGGGTCTATTATGCGGCGTCGACCATGATCTGCACGCCGGCCTCGCTCGACCAGGAGGTGGGCCTCGCACTGGGCGCGCAAGCGGGCGAGGCAAGGCTGCGCAAGGTCGCGCGAGAGGGCGGACTGACGCGCTTCCGCCGCGCCGCTGAAACGCCCTTCAATCTGATTCTGGAGGCGCGGATCTGATCTTCCGATTCCGGCGCGTGGCCGCGGCATATGCCATGCCGATGCTGCAGCCACGCCCGGCGCCGACACCCTCCCTCGCTCGCGCCGCGACGTAAGCTGGCGATCGGACAAGGCGACGCGAGTCCGTCATGACGGGAGGACGACGAAGCCGCTCTCCATGAATTTGCGATGGCGCTGAATGGGGGCCGTGGATCATCGGAGGTGCCTGGCTGTCCGTTGGCGGACAAAGGGTCGATCTGCTCTATCGCAACGCCGACGCTGTGTCGTCATGGAATCCTGTCGGGCCGGCATCATCACCATGGACTACCAGCCCGGCCATCCACACGGCTTCTGCTCGGCGATCTGGATGGGCGAGATCGCCTATTGCCAACCACTGCGCGATCCGCAAGACCTGATCAACCGGTTGAAATCGATCGCGCTGCCCTACCCGCAACCGTTGCGGAATGCTCTGATCCGGCGCTTCCAGTGGGAAATCCTCTTCGGCATCGAGAATGCGGAGCTTGCGGCCGCACGTAACGAGCAGACCCATTATCGCCGGATGCGTCTACCGGTCGCTGGCCTGCGTTGCGCAGATCGTGTTCGCACTGAACGAGCGCTATCTCATCAACGAGAAGGGTGCGCTATGGAAGCAGCGCGGTTACCGCTGACAATTCCGCATCTGGACGAGCAGGCGACGGAGATCTGGCGACTGATCCGCAATGGCGCTTTGGCGACCGCCTGAGACGTCTTGCGTCAGATCGACCGGCAATTGAAGGCGCTGACGCGGTCCAGCGAGCAGCAGCCGTGATCTGCTACGCCGTCCTGTCCACCGAGGACGACGTATCCGACGGCGGATATTTGGTCACGGGCACCACGAAGGACTTGTTGCGGACCTGGTAGATGATCTTGCCATTCTGCCCGTCGTCGGTCGCAATCTGCGCCTGGCCGAACATGATGACGTTTTTGTAGACGGTGCCGGTGCCCTGACGGGTGACGCCATCTGTGGTGACGCTGACCTGCGCTTCGTTGCCGTTGACAGCGAGCACCCTGAAGCTCGCGCTCTTGCCATTGTCACTGGAATAGCCGCCCCAGCTTCCCATCAGGCGGCTGTCGGAGGCCGGCGGCGCCTGCTTCTCGAGAGTCGCGGTCTGCTTGCCCGCGCCTGCAGATGACAACAGCACCAGACTCTTGCCGTCCTTGGTGCCGACCGTGACCGTGCCGAAGGTGAGAAGCGAACCGGCGACCTCGCCAAAGCCGCGCTCGGTGCGCCCGTTATGGGTGTACTCGACTTGCGCCCGGGCCCCGCGGATGTTCACGACCTTGAAGCTGACGGGCTGGTTGTTGCCAGCCCAATTGCCCTTCCACTCACCGAGCAGGGAGCTCTGGTGATACACTCGCTCGAGAGCGGGAGAAATCTGGCTGGTGCTCGAGGTGACGATGGCCATTGGGTTGCTCGGCGGATGTGTCTGACAGGCCCGCTTCTTTCGCGCCCCGACAGCAACGTCAGAACCTTATCCGGAAACAAATGAAAGCAGCCGATTAGGGCCACGCAACGGTAAACGCATGGTTAAAATTCCATCGCCGGCAAATAGGGCAAAAGGTCTCGTCCGGTGGCCGCGCTCAGCGACCCCAGCGGTCCGACCAGATCTTCTCGCCGATCATGCAGTTCACACGCGGCTCCTTGTCCTTCTCCGCAACCCGCATCACGGGACGCTCCGGCATACGGCCCGCAACCTCCATCAAGAGCTTGGTGCGGATGGCTTCCTTGAACTTATCGCGGTCCTTGATCGTGATGACGAAGGAACCGGGGCCGCCGATGACGCAATCCTCATAGTAGAAATCGAGATTGTCGATATCCATGGTCGAGTAGGAGGGTTCCTTGACCATGATCGGCAGGCCGTTGATGACGATACCCTTCTCGATCGCTGCGTCGCGCGCAATCGTGACCGGAGTGCCATTGTTGTTGGGACCGTCGCCGGAAATGTCGATCACGCGGCGCAAGCCCCGATAGGGATCCTCGTCGAACAGCGGCATCGCGAAACTGATCGCGCCGGAGATCGAGGTGCGCGAGGCACGCCGGATCGGCGTCTTCAGGATTTCGGCGGCGACGGCATCGGCGGTCTCCGGTCCGTCGACCAGCCGCCACGGAATGATGATCTTCTGGTCGGTCGAAGCGGCCCACTCGAAATAGGTCACCGCGATCCGGCCGTTCGGGCCCAGCTTCAGCGCCTGCAGGAATTCCTTCGACTGGATCGCCTGCGCATAGCCTTCACGCTGGACCGCGAGTTCGTCCATGTCCATGGAGTAGGAGACGTCGACGGCGAGGATCAGCTCGACATCGACCGTCTGCGCGTCTCTGTCGGCTGCTTGCCGCTGCGGCTGATTTTTGAGTAGCGCCAGTCTGGGCGACTCAAACTTGGGTCCTGGTGCCGCGATGCCCGCGACGTCCCCTCCGGCGAACATGCCGGTCACCAGCACAGCCCCGATCGAGAACAGCAAGCGCATCGCAGCCTCCCGTCGTATGACCTGATGGTGACATGCAATCGCCTTGCCGCAAAGTCCGAAGATCGCTCGCGCTTCACATTCCGGTTAGGCATTTGCCAGTTAGGCATTTGCAGGCGGAATTGCGAAGCAGTACGCAAAGCGGCCGCGATGTTGCCGCGCTCGCGCCGCTGGACTGCGCGATCGCTGGCGCCGGCATGCCGTCATGTGCGGTCCGCTCCCGGACTGACGGGCCACTGGACAGCGCACCTCGCCCACTTGTCCGGCGCGATTTCCATGTTAGGCTGGCCGGACAGATGGGGATGGAGTCCCCCGACAACCGCCCGGCGGCCTGTGACCGTAGTGGGCTGATGACTCCTGCTTGAGGAGAGGCAATTTCTAGGCCTCTGCCTTCGGCGGGAGCATGGACAAACCCGCCGCCGGCGGGTTTTTTGTTGCCTGGATGAAGGCCGAGGAGAGGTCAAGCAGAGGCCGAGGAGAAGTCCTGGACGTGATGACGACAACACCGAATGCTGCGCGTGCGGGGCTGCCCAGGGGGATCTGGGTGCTCGGTTTCGTCTCGATGCTGATGGACGTCTCTTCCGAGATGATCCACGCGCTGCTGCCGGTCTATCTCGTCACCGTGCTCGGCGCCTCCACGCTCACCGTCGGCTTCATCGAGGGCATTGCCGAGGCGACCGCCTCGATCACGAAGATCTTCTCCGGCGCGTTGTCCGACTGGCTCGGTCGGCGCAAATTGCTCGCTGCGCTCGGCTACGGGCTGGCCGCGCTGACAAAACCGCTGTTCCCGCTTGCCCCCAGCGTCGAATGGCTGGTTGCCGCGCGCTTCATCGATCGCGTCGGCAAGGGCATTCGCGGCGCGCCGCGCGATGCGCTGATCGCCGATATAGCACCTATCGGTCTGCGCGGCGCGAGCTTCGGTCTGCGTCAGTCGCTCGACACCATCGGTGCGTTCGTGGGGCCGCTCATGGCGATCGGCCTGATGTGGTGGACGGCGGACAACTTTACGATGGTGTTCTGGGTGGCCGTGCTGCCGGGCTTCCTGTCGTTCGGACTGATCGCGTTCGCGGTGAGCGAGCCGGTACCGGACTCAGGCCGGGAGCCGTCAAGGAATCCGCTGAATACCGCCGCGATGCGCCAGCTCGGGTCCGTGTACTGGCGCGTGGTCGCGGTTGGCGTCGTGTTCACGCTGGCGCGTTTCAGCGAGGCGTTTCTGATCCTGCGCGCACAGAATATCGGGCTCAATGCGATGTGGGTGCCGGCCGTGCTGGTGCTGATGAACATCGTCTATGCGTTGTCGGCCTATCCGGCCGGCGTGCTCTCGGACCGGATCAACCGCACCGGCCTGCTCGCGCTCGGCCTCGTCTTCCTCGCCGGCGCCGATCTCGCGCTCGCGCTGCTGCCAAACCTTGGCGGCCTCGCCCTCGGCGTCGTGCTGTGGGGACTGCATATGGGATTGACGCAAGGCCTGCTCTCGGCCCTCGTCGCCGGCGCAGCGCCACCGAGCTTGCGCGGCACCGCGTTCGGCTATTTCAACCTGTTCACCGGCCTTGCCTTGCTGGCCGCAAGCGTGATCGCCGGCGCCTTGTGGGATGCCTATGGTCCGGCCGGCACGTTCCTGGCGGGGCTCGGCTTCGCGCTGGTCGCGCTCATGGGACTATTTGCCGTCGGTAACGGGCTGGCAACGGAGGAGAAACGATGACGGAGGGCTGTTCGCCGTGCTGAGCGGAGTGCTTGCGATTATGATCGGCAGCGTGCTGGGCGGCTGTGCGCGCTATTTCATCTCCGGCGCGATCGCGCGGCGGCTGGGCGAGACGTTTCCGTGGGGCACCGTGACCATCAACGTCACCGGCGCCTTCCTGATCGGCATTTTTGGCGCATTGGCGACCCATCCCGGCTCGGTCTTCGCCGCGCCCGATCCATGGCTGTTCGCGGTCACCGGCTTTCTTGGCTGCTACACCACGGTGTCCTCGTTCAGCCTGCAAACGCTGACGCTGGCGCGCAACGGCGAGGCGATGCACGCGCTCGGGAATGTCGCGGTCTCGGTCGTGCTCTGCCTCGCAGCCGTCAGTTGCGGCTTCCTTCTCGCGGACACTCTGGGGGGCTAGAGGCAGATGAAGTCCTTCCCCTCTGCCGATCGCTGGCGCACCGCGACGCTCTATGCCTGGATTGCCGCCGGCAGCATGGTCGGCGGGCTGACGCGCTATCTGGTCGGGCTTGCGCTCGACACCGGCTCCGGCTTCCCGGTCGCGACGCTGTTCATCAACGCCACCGGCTCACTGATCATCGGCTTCTACGCGACGCTGACCGGGCCCGACGGCCGCCTGCTGGCGCGGCCCGAGCACCGGCAGTTCGTCATGACCGGGTTCTGCGGCGGCTACACGACCTTTTCAACCTTCAGCCTGGAGACCTTCCGCCTGTTCCACGGCGGCATGAAATATACGGCGCTCGCCTATCTCGCGGCATCCGTCATTTGCTGGCTGGTGTCGGTATGGGCAGGCCATATGATAGCCAGCGGCACCAACCGCTTGCGAAGGAGCTGACCATGCAAATCCCCAATCAGGCAGTTTCGCTCCGGATCTTCATTGGCGAGAACGACCAATTCGACGGCAAGCCGCTCTATGAAGCGATCGTGATGACGGCGCGCGAGCGGCATCTGGCCGGCGCCACCGTGCTGCGCGGCCCGATGGGCTTCGGCAAGTCCAGCCGGCTCCACACTTCCAAGATTCTGCGGCTCTCGGAAGACTTGCCGTTGCTGATCGAGATCGTCGACAGCGAGGACAACATCAATGCATTCCTGCCCATCCTGGATGGCATGATGTCGAGCGGCCTGATCACCTTGGAGAAGGTGCAGGTCCTGCAATATGGTGAGAAGGCCGCGCGCTGAGCGCGCCGGCAGGAACCCGAGCCCGCCATATCCGGGAGGCGGAATGAACGATACCGTTGCCAAACCGAAAACCAGGACGAAGACCAAGGTCGAGCGGCCGAAGCTGCATAAGGTCATCCTGATCAACGACGACTTTACGCCCCGCGAATTCGTCACGATGATCCTCAAGGCCGAGTTCCGCATGACCGAGGATCAGGCCTACAAGGTGATGATCACCGCCCACAAGCTCGGCGCCTGCGTGGTCGCGGTCTTCACCAAAGACGTCGCCGAGACCAAGGCTACCCGCGCAACGGATGCCGGCCGCACCAAGGGCTATCCCCTGCTGTTCACCACGGAGCCGGAGGAATAGTGGCACCGGTCCAGCTTTGGTGCTTTGGCGCCCGCTTTCGATTTCGGCGCCGAATCTGCTTTGCCGAATAGTGTATCTATTGGCTGTCAACAGGCGCATGCTGAGCCATCACCGGCTCATCACGGCATCATCGGTGACTGAGAGAGTCTTTGCGCTCCCGCCCAATGCGGAGCGTCCTATGCAAGACACCACCAAGCGCACCATCCCGCTGAGCAATCGCCTTGCCCAATTGGCAGCCGAGGCTCGCCGTCGCGCAGAGATTGCCCCGCCCGGCGTTCAGCGGGAATCGCTGCTCAAGGCGGCGCGATTGAGTGAAACGGCCTCGCACATTCATGATTGGATAAGCCTGCCTGGCCCCAAAACCCCGAGGTAATGGCAAGCAAACCTTGTCGGCCGCCTGTTCACGTCGAGCGACGATCCGGGCCAAGGGCGGCATCCGCCTTCAAATCGCACTTCAAATATAAGTTGTATGAAATGAACTATATTTCATTTTGGTTGTTGTAACAGCGTCCCCAAACGAAACGGGGCGGTCAACAGCCAAAGCAGCCCAAATGATGAAATCTCTTGTCGCGTTCGCGATGTTCGCGCTCCTCGGAGTGTCCGTAATGGTGCTGCCCGGTTTTGCTCCGCAAGTAAAAGCGCGCGAAACCGTTGCTTTGGCGAACGCGGACCGGCTGGCGAGCCTTCCGGTGGCGCGGAATTGCCTGGGCCAGGTCTGGCCGGACTTCGAAGCATCGTGTCTGCGCCGGGGTGAATCCGATGTCAGGGTTCATGAAGCTCGTTTGGTGACGGCTCGCCGCTAGACCAACCATCGCAAAGCGCCGGCCGAGCTTGTCGGATGATCCAGGAAAGTGTCGTGCACAGATGTCAACGCCCCCAACCTCCTTGCCGAACGTTCTCGTCGTCGAAGACGAGATGATCCTGCGCATGCGCGCGGTCGATATCGTAGAGGATGCAGGCTTCTGCCCTGTGGAGGCCGTCAACGCCGACGAAGCCATCTCGATCCTCGAGTCGCGGTCGGACATCTCGCTTCTGTTCAGCGACATCCAGATGCCCGGGACCATGGACGGCCTGAAGCTGGCCCACGCGGTGCACGATCGCTGGCCTGCCATCAAGATCGTACTGGTTTCCGGTCAGGTAAAGCCGTCTGAAACCGAAACGCCGGCGGACAGCCGCTTCTTTCGCAAGCCGCTCGCCGTCGACGAAATGATCTCGCAGTTGCAGACGATGATCGGAGCGGGCGCGCTAAAAATCCTTCCGACCACAACGGATCCCGGGGAAAACCTTGGGGTTGCCCGATCGCCACAGGAATCGGTTCTGGTGGCGGAGAACGACAATCTGCGCCTGTTGCTGGAACAGGCCGACACCGACGCCAAGGTCCTGCTCGCTCAAGCCGGCATCGAAGCCCACGAACGCGAGGCGGCCGACAAGTTGCAAAAGCTCATCCTCGGAGAGCTGCATCATCGCATCAAGAATACGCTTGCGACGGTGAGCGCAATCGCAGCCCAGAGCTTCCGGGCCGCAATCAATCTCGAGCAAGGCCAAAAAGCCATGGATGGCCGCTTGCTGGCGTTGGGGCGCGCCCACGACCTGTTGATACAGGTCAGCTGGTCCAATGCGAGCCTCACTCATACCCTGAGCGGCGCCACCGATCCCTATGACGGTCAGGGAGGTCGACGATTCCATTTCAATGGGCCGGATCTCCGGATCACATCCGGTGCCGTGATAGCGCTCGCGATGACGTTCAACGAGCTCTGCACCAACACGACGAAGTTCGGCGCACTGTCCAGTTCCTCCGGACATGTCGAGATCGCATGGACGGTGGACGAGATCGAGCAAAGGCTGCGCCTGAAGTGGAGCGAAAGCGGCGGCCCCGTGGTGGCGCCGCCGACACGACGGAGCTACGGCACCCGGATGATCGAGTCGCTCGGCCAGCAACTGAACGGACAGGTGCGGCTGGCCTACGAACCGTCCGGATTTGTCTATCAGCTGGATGTACCGCTGAAGTCGGTGATGGCGTCGAACGCCTGAATTCTGCTCACCAGGCTGACGGCGGCGGACATCCGAGGATGACCTCAGGCCATCACCACCGGCGTCTCCTCCGTCAGCCCGTACACGCGCTGCGCCTTGGAAAAGCCCGCGATCGGGAATTCGCCGAGCTCGTGCCAGTCGTGGCGGCAGACATTGGCGAAGCCTTCTGAGGCCACGACGGTCCGCCCCAGGCGACCCGTGATCTTCTCCAGCCGCGCAGCAAGATTGACCGCGGGGCCAATGCAGGTGAAGTCGAGGCGGTTGCCGCCGCCAATATTGCCGTAGAGGATGTTGCCGACGTGGAGCGCCACGCCGAAGCGGAAGCGCTCGACGACGTCGCCGACAGGATACGCGAGCGCCTCGACACTGGCGCGAGATTCGCGCGCTGCCTCCAGCACCCGCGTGCAGACATGCGCGGCATCGCCGACATATTCGTCGATCGGGAATACCGCGAGCAGGCCGTCGCCCATGAATTTCAGCACCTCGCCGCCATGGCCGCGGATCGCGGCAACCTGGCAGTCGAAATAATGGTTGAGGATCTCGACCACGGTCTCGGCCGGCAGCCGGTCCGACAGTGCCGTGAAGCCGCGCAGATCGGAGAGCCAGATCGCAGCCTGCATGGTGTCGTTGTGGCCGCGGCGGATCTGACCGCCAAGGATGCGCGCGCCGGCACGATTGCCGACATAGGTGTCGAGCAGCATCTCGGCGGTGCGGCGCAGGCTGATGATCTCGGTGATGCGCGCGAGCGGCTTGACGATGGTGTGAATCGCCGCGATGTGTTCATCGGTGAAGCCGCCTGGATGGCGCGTTGTCCAGCTCGTCGCGTGGACCGAGCCGTCGAGAAACTGCATTGGCGTCGCGACGTAGTCGGTTACGCCTTCGGCACGCATATCGTCGAAAAAAGGGAAATGCTTGCTGCCGAGATCGTCGATGCGTCCCCGCACCTCAAGTCCCTGCTCGAACACGACCCGCAGCGGACTTCTGGCGAATTCCGGCGTCTCCAGGATCTCGAAATCGACCGTGCCGATCTCGACCTCCTCGCCTTCCCGCCAGATGAAGTTGCGACCGAAAATTTCGGGATGCAGCGTGCGGATGAAGATGCCGAACCGCCATAGCGGCAGACCGGCTGCAACCATCCGTTCGCAGGCTTCGGCCGTCATCTCGGCCGGGGCCTTCGACGACCAGGCGCCGTCGATCAGCCAGTTGGTGATACGTTGGAGCTCGGAGCTTTCCATGCGCGCATTTGCGGACGAAGTTGTGGGATCGTCAAGCTGCGCGGTGGACTAGTGGCGCGATACAAGCGCCCTGCGGAACGCTAGCGCCCGACCTGGCCGCGGTCGCGCAGGAAATGATCCGCAAACACGCAGGCCATCATGGCTTCGCCGACGGGGACGGCGCGGATGCCGACGCAGGGATCGTGGCGGCCCTTGGTCATGATCTCGGTGTCGGCGCCGTTGCGATCGACGGTGAGACGCGGCTGCAGGATCGACGAGGTCGGCTTGACGGCGAAACGCACCACCACCGGCTGCCCCGTGGAGATGCCGCCCAGCACGCCACCAGCGTGGTTGGACAGAAAACGCGTGCCGTCATTGCCCGTGCGCATCTCGTCGGCATTCTCTTCCCCGGTGAGTTCGGCCGCGCCGAAGCCGGCGCCGATCTCGACGCCCTTCACCGCATTGATGCTCATCATTGCGGCGGCGAGCTCGGCATCGAGCTTGGCGTAGATCGGGGCGCCAAGGCCAGCCGGCACACCTTCGGCGACGACCTCGATCACCGCGCCGATCGAGGAGCCGCTCTTGCGGATGCCGTCGAGATAGGTCTCGAAGAACGCGGCCTTGTCCTTGTCCGGACAGAAGAACGGGTTTTTCGCGATCTCGTCCCAGTCCCATTTCGCGCGGTCGATCTTGTGTGGCCCCATCTGCACCAGCGCGCCGCGCACCTTCACATCGGGCAGCACCTTTCGAGCGATCGCGCCGGCGGCGACGCGCGTCGCGGTCTCGCGCGCCGAGGAGCGGCCGCCGCCGCGATAGTCGCGCAGGCCGTACTTCGCTTCATAGGTAAAGTCAGCGTGGCCAGGCCGAAACTTGTCCTTGATCTCGGAATAGTCTTTTGAGCGCTGGTCGGTGTTCTCGATCAGGAGCCCGATCGGCGTGCCCGTCGTCACCTGCACGCCGGTCTCCGGATGCGCCATCACGCCGGAGAGGATCTTGACCTGGTCCGGCTCCTGACGCTGGGTCGTGAAGCGCGACTGGCCGGGTCGGCGGCGATCAAGATCACCCTGGATGTCGGCCTCGACGAGCGGGATCATGGGCGGGCAGCCGTCGACCACGCAGCCGATCGCCACCCCATGGCTCTCGCCGAAGGTCGTGACGCGGAACATGTGGCCGAAGGTGTTGAAGGACATCCGTATCTAGCTCGTAAGTCAGTGCTGACTTAACTCGCCCTGAAATTGGGGTCAAATGCCTACACGGTCGTCATGGCCGGGCTTGTCCCGCCATCCACGTTCTTGGCCCACAAGCGCAAAAGGGCGCCCCGGGCATGACGGCGCAGGACGCGCAAGCGAACCGGCTTAACTAAACTTCTCCAACCGCCCGTCGCGGAACACGTAGACGGCGCCCTGCTCGATATAAAGTTCGGCGGCGCTCGCCGGCGTCTCCAGGCCGAGTGAAACCATCAGGGCCCGGCAGGTCCCACCATGGGCGACCGCGACGGTGTCGGTCCGGAGTTGGTCGTACCAAGCGCGCACGCGGACCTGCACATCGGCGTAGGTCTCTCCGCCCGCGGGGCCCACCGTCCATTTGTCGGCGAGGCGCCGGGCGTAGATGTCGGGATCGGAGGCCTCGCTCTCGGCCAGCGTCAGTCCCTCCCAGGTGCCGTAGCCGATCTCACGCAGGCGATCGTCGAGCGTATAGCCCGCAGTCGGCAGTTCGAGCTTGCTCCGCGCCAGTTCCATGGTCTCTCGTGCGCGGCCAAGCGGACTCGACACGTAGGGTAATGCGGCCTTGTCGCGGCCCTCGCGCTTGAAGAGATCGGCGAGAATGCCGCCGGCCTGCACCGCCTGACCGCGACCGCGTGCGTTCAGCGGAATGTCCTTGATGCCCTGAAGCCTCCCGAGCGCATTCCACTCGGTCTCGCCGTGGCGAAGGTAATAAATCGTGGGCACAGGCATTGCTGGGTGAAAAGTTAGTCCTTCCCGCCGAACGAAATGTCCGGCGCTTCCGGGCGCTTCATGCCGAGCACGTGATAGCCGGAATCGACGTGGTGCACCTCGCCGGTGACGCCGCGCGAGAGGTCGGAGAGGAAATACAGAGCGCTGCCGCCGACGTCTTCCGTGGAGACGTTGCGCCGCAGCGGTGCGTTGGCCTCGTTCCACTTCAGGATATATCTGAAATCGCCGATACCGGACGCCGCGAGGGTCTTGATCGGCCCCGCGGAGATCGCGTTGACGCGGATATTCTTCTCACCGAGATCGACGGCGAGATAACGCACGCTCGCTTCGAGCGCCGCTTTCGCGACGCCCATGACGTTGTAATGCGGCATCCACTTCTCGGCGCCGTAATAGCTGAGCGTGATGAGCGAGCCACCGTCGGTCATCAGCTTCTCGGCGCGCTGCGCCACCGCCGTGAACGAATAGCAGGAGATCAGCAGGGATTTCGAAAAATTCTCCTGCGTGGTGTCGACGTAGCGGCCGTCGAGTTGCTCGCCATAGGCGATCGCATGCACCAGAAAGTCGATCTTGCCCCACTTCTCCTTCAGCACCGCGAAGGCCGCATCGATGGTCGCAGCATCGGTGACGTCGCAATGGCCGAGCACGAGCCCGCCGATCTCGGCGGCGAGCGGCTCGACGCGCTTCTTCAGCGCATCGCCCTGATAGGTGAAGGCAAGCTCCGCGCCGGCCGCGTGGCATGCCTTGGCAATGCCCCAGGCGATCGAGCGGTTGTTGGCAACGCCGAGGACCACGCCCCGCTTGCCCTGCATCAGACCTGAATTCTGCGCCATTTTGCTAACGTCCCGTCGAGCTCCCGGTGAGGTTTGGAGGTACACCAGCCCTCCGTTGCGGTACAGTCCTAATACGCGGCGTTAACGCTGTTTCAAGCGCCGGAATAGCCGTTCCGCTCGGGTGTTATGATCGTTGTGGCGCTCGCGCCGACATCAGGACGTCAAGACCGCAATGAGTGCGTTTCGCCAGAGTGTTGAAGCCATGATCCCGGCGTTGCGCCGCTACGCCCGCGCGCTCACGCGCGAGGCGGATGCGGCCGACGATCTGGTGCAGGATACGCTGGTGCGGGCGCTGCGTTCGGAGCGTCTGTTCCTCGGAGGCGACGTCAGGAGCTGGCTCTATACGATCCTGACCAACCTCAACAAGAACCGGCGGCGTTCGCTGGCACGACGGCCGCAATTCATGCAGCTGACGGAGAACAACCCGGATGCCAGCGGGACCGAAGCCGAAGGGCGCGATATCGAGAGGGCGCTGGCGACGCTCGTCGAGGAGCAACGCTCGGTGCTGCTCCTGGTGATGCTGGAGGGCATGAGCTACCGCGAGGTCGCCGACATCCAGGGCGTGCCGATCGGCACAGTGATGTCGCGCCTGGCACGCGCCCGCGCCCACGTCAAAGCCTCGCTGGAGGGCGAGCGCCCGGCGCTCAGACGGGTGAAATGATGGCAGGATTGATGCATCGCGCCGGTCGTTTCTCCTGCATGGCGCGGAAAGCGGCGCAGTTGAACCACGAAGAACATTTTGGGCCGCAGAGCCAGAGACGATCGATATGAACGACCGCAAGATCCCAGTCACCGAGGACGAACTGCACGCCTATGTCGACGGCGAGCTGCCGGCCGAGCGCCGCGCCGATGTCGAGGCCTGGCTTGCCGCGCAGCCCGAGGATGGCGAGCGCGTGCAGTCCTGGCGCGCCATGGCCGAGATGCTGCACGCCCGCTACGATTCCGTCGCCCAGGAGCCGGTGCCGGCGCGGCTCGAGCTCGAACGGCTGGAGCGCCGCCCGCGGCACTGGCTCTATGGCGCCGCCGCGGCTGTGCTGGTGGCCTTCATGGCCGGCGGCACCGCCGGCTGGCTGGCGCACGGTGCCGCCAACGCGCCCTCGACTTTCCAGAGCTTTACGACCGACGCACTCGACGCCCACCGCCTCTATGTCGTCGAGGTTCGCCATCCCGTCGAGGTCGGCGGCAACGAGCGCGACCACCTCCAGGCCTGGCTGACCAGACGCTGCGGCTGGACCGTGTTTGCTCCGAACCTGGAGGCGAGTGGACTAAAGCTCGTCGGCGGCCGGCTCTTGCCGGGACCGAACGGCCCGGCGTCGTTCCTGATGTATGAGGGCGCCTCGGGCGAGCGGTACACGATCTACACCGCCAAGACCGAGAATGGCGCGACGCAGATGCGGTATGCCAGAACGGACAAGGACGGGGCGCTGTTCTGGTCGGAGCGCGGCGTCGGCTACGTCGTCAGCGGTGGCGGCGACCGGGACCGGCTGACCAAAGTGGCGCAGGCGGTCTACGACCAAGCAGAGAAAAGCGGCACCTAGACAACCACGCAAACGCGGTGCCTCGATTCCGACATTGAAAATTTGGAATGAAGACATCGGCGCGTCTCATTATCGCACCGGATGATCACGCGAAAATGAGCAGCGTTCGATCCGCCGATCGACGCGGGCGGCCTCGATTGGGGTTTTTGGTACCGCGCTGGTCCCCCTCTCGAGGCCGCACCTTTTTATCGGCTGCCCCGCCGGACAGCCGACACGTCGAGCACGTGAGCCAAGAAGGGCTACCACGCCTCGGGCATATGATGAGCATCATCTCGATGGACGACGCTCTCAGTCTTTAGGAGAACCCCTCACAGTTTCCGGATCACACTTAGCCAAGCCCGCTACGTGGATTGTAGGGGCGCTGGTCCCGCCACTTCTCCATCAATGCTTCAAGCTCGGCGTCGTTCCCGTCCGGTAGCATAATCCTGACGGTGACGAAGAGATCCCCGGTTCCACCAGTTTTTGGCAATCCTTTGCCCTTCAGGCGGAAGGTCCGGCCGCTGGAGGTGTTTTGCGGAACCAAAAGCTCCACGGCATTGCCGAGGGTGGGCACGCGGACCTTGCCGCCAAGCACCGCCTCGTAGAGCGTGACCGGCAGGTCGATCCTGAGATCGGCGCCCTCGATCTTGAAGAACGGATGCTGCGCGATGCCGATCGTGATCAGGAGATCGCCCGGCGGATGGCCCTGAGCGCTCTCGCCCTGCCCCCGCAACCGGATCTGCTGGCCTTCGGTCACGCCGGCCGGAATCTTGACGTTGAGCTCCTTGCCGTTCGGCAGCCGGACGCGCTTCTCGCCGCCCTTCACCGCCTCCTCCAGCGAGACGGTCATGGCGACATTGACGTCGAGATCGAGCCCGATCCCGCCGGTGTCGAATTCGAACTGGGCACCGCCGCCGGCCCCGGGGCGCGGACGCGGCCCTCCTCCGAACATGCTGTTGAGGATGTCCTCGAACGCGCCGCCGCCGGGACCAGGGCCCGCGCCGCCACCGCGGAACGTATAGCTCTCGAACCCGCCGGGACCCGCGCGCCCGCGCGGCCCACCGCCGCCGCCCGGAAAACCCTGGAAGCGCGGCTTGCCGTCGGCGTCGATCTCGCCGCGGTCGAATTGCTTGCGCTTGTCCTCGTCGCCGAGGATCTCATTGGCCGTATTGAGTTCAGCGAAGCGCTCGGCCGCCTTCGGGTCGTTCTTGTTGCTGTCGGGATGGTGCTTCTTGGCAAGCTTGCGATAGGCGCTCTTGATCGCGGCAGCGTTGGCGCTCCGCGGCACCCCCAAGACCTCATAGGGGTCGCGCATCCGTCACGTCTCCTTCAAGAAATCGAATTGTTCAAAGGGCTCCCCGCCCCAACTGAGCCTCATGTGGGGGGCGAGTGGTATTTTTGCAACTAGCCTGGTGAAGCGATTCCTAGCTCCGCCACGGCTTTAGCGTATGAATCTCCCAACTGCCACGGCTGCTTTGGCAGCCCGCGCCCTGGAGCCAGCTTTCGGTGCTGCCATTGACGTAGCTCGCCAGGAAGTCGCGGCACTTGCGGCCGTCCTCGGCGGCATAGGATTGCGCGATCGGCGTGACCGAACCGCGCGCCCCGGTTTCCGGATTCTCCCAATGCTGGCTGGAATCCTTATCGTTCTTGCTGAGGACGTCGGAGGCGGCGTTGCGGGCAAAGGCGAGATCGGTCTCTGTCGGTGCCGCCACCCTGGCCGGCATTGCGATCGAGCCGGTAAGGTCGCTGTCATCGGCCTTGGCGTAGGCACTCTTGTCGTTGCGGGAAAAGCTGCAACCGCCGGTGCCGAGTCCGATCAGAATGATCGTCATGACGAAGCCGGACGGCCGGATCGCCGATAGGCCAACGCGTCCCCATACCCTATATAGGGCGGTAGCAGACAACAACGCGTTTTGGACCGCAGGACGCAACTCGGACCCCAGACATGACCGACACGACCTCGATGAAACACCAGACACCCTTAACATCCGGTGATTTCACCGCCGCCGACGAGCCGTTTGCGCTGTTCGAGGCCTGGCTGAACGAAGCCATCAAGAGCGAGCCGAACGATCCGAATGCCATGGCGCTCGCGACCGTCGATCCCGACGGCCTGCCGGACGTGCGCATGGTGCTGATGAAGGGCTTCGATACCGATGGTTTCGTCTTCTACAGCCACATCGCCAGCCAGAAGGGCCGCGAACTCGCCGCAAATCCTAAGGCGGCGTTACTTTTTCACTGGAAGTCGCTGCGCCGTCAGGTCCGCATCCGCGGCAACGTGACGCCGGTGACCGAGGCCGAAGCCGACGCCTATTTCGCCACCCGTCCCAAGCAGGCGCAGATCGGCGCCTGGGCGAGCAAGCAGTCGCAGGAGCTCGAGAGCCGCTTCGCTTTCGAGCAGGCGATCGCCAAGGTCGCCGCCAAGCACATGATCGGCAAGGTGCCGCGTCCGCCGGGCTGGAGCGGCTGGCGTATAACACCGTCGCGTATCGAGTTCTGGCACGACCGCCCGTTCCGCCTGCACGACCGCATTGAATTTCGCCGTGACGCGGCCGGCCAGAAATGGTCCAAGACGCGAATGTATCCCTAGAACTTTGTTCGAGAATGATCCCTTCGGAAAACCGCTGCACAGTTTGCGCTAACGCGCCCCTCCGGGTCCGGATGATGCTCCAGCCTGAAAGATGTCCATGCCGCAGTCGTCCAATGCGCCGCGCCGTACGCTGCTCCTGACCGGGGCGAGCCGCGGCATCGGCCATGCCACCGTGATCCGTTTCTCCTCGGCCGGCTGGCGCGTGATCACCTGCTCGCGGCATCCGTTCCCGGAGGATTGTCCCTGGGACGCGGGCCCTGAGGACCATATCCAGGTCGACCTCGCCACCCCCGCAGATACCACGCGCGCGATCTCCGACATCCGCGACCGTCTCGAAGGCGGCATGCTGCATGCGCTGGTCAACAACGCCGCGATCTCGCCGAAGGGGGCCGGCGGCTCCAGGCTCGGCTCGATCGACACCGACCTCGACACCTGGACGCACGTGTTCAATGTCAACTTCTTCGCGCCGATCATGATGGCGCGCGGGCTGATCGAGGAATTGAAGGCGGCCAAGGGCTCTGTCGTGAACGTCACCTCGATCGCGGGCTCGCGCGTGCATCCCTTCGCGGGCGCGGCCTACGCCACCTCGAAGGCCGCGCTGGCGTCCCTGACGCGCGAAATGGCCTCCGACTTCGGCCGCGTCGGCGTGCGCGTCAACGCGATCGCGCCGGGCGAGATCGACACCTCGATCCTGTCGCCGGGCACCGAGAAGATCGTCGACCAGCAGATCCCGATGCACCGGCTCGGCACACCGGACGAGGTCGCCAAGATCATCTACGTGCTGTGCACGGACACCAGTTCTTACGTCAACGGCGCCGAGATCCACATCAACGGCGGCCAGCACGTGTAGGCTACCGCGTCATTGCAAGCGCAAGCGAAGCAATCCAGACTGCCTCGGTGAGGACAGTCTGGATTGCCTCGTCGCTTCAGTGCAAAATTGCTTCGCAATTTTGTCGCGAGGTCCTCGCAATGATGATGTTGGAAATAACGCCGGAGAAGCAAGGCGATCCAGACAACGCCGCCGCAAGACCTGGATCGCCCTTAGCTTCCGTTCCTCAATCGAGTCGAATCCGACGTGACCTCTCGCGTGGCTGCGGAGCGGCCGTGCTGATTGCAGTCGAGCAATCGTCGTCGTTCTCGCCGTCGAGCAGCGGAGCACCACAGTGCCGGCACATGCGTGCCGACAGCGACGACGCCTTGCCGCTCGTCGCGACGTGGCGATAGCTCGCCAGATCGATGACGTTGGGGGGCGTCGTTATGTGTTTTTCAACCATGGCTGTTCCTCGCGGCTTACCTGCTCCTTATCGCAGACAAGTTTCGCGCAAACGTTCAGCCCACCGCTCAAATTTTACCGGAGGAATTGGGGCGGCGAGCACACATCGCCGTGCGGCCGCAATCCCGCTCTATTCTGCGACACCAGACACTGTGTCTCTGCGTCCGGCGTAAGGTCTCGGTCACTATTACAGCCACTTCTTCCACTTGAAGATCCAGTACGGAACGATCGCCGCAATCAGCATCAGCACCAGCGCGAACGGATAACCGTGCACCCATTCGAGTTCCGGCATCGACTTGAAGTTCATGCCGTAGATCGAGGCGATCAGCGTCGGCGGCATCAGGACAACCGCCATGACCGAAAACAGCTTGATGATGTTGTTCTGCTCGAGATTGACGACGCCGAGCATGGCGTCGAGCACAAAGGTGATCTTGCTGGAGAGATAGGAGGCATGATCGGTCAGCGAGACGACGTCACGCTGCATGGTCTTGAGCTGCTCGCGCATGTCCTTCGACCATTTCACGCCCTCCACCACCGCGGAAAGGAAGGCGACGACGCGGCCGATCGAGACCAGGCTCTCGCGAACCTTGGAGGTCAGATCGCCCTTGCGGCCGATCGAGATCAGGATTTGCGAATATTGCTTGGCGTGACCGTGGCGCTCGCTCTCCGGCTCGAAAATGTCATGGGAGACCTGATCGATCTCGGCGCCGCAGCGCTCCAGGATGTCGGCGCAGCGGTCGATCACGGCATCGAGCAGCTCCATCAGCACCATCTCGCCGGTGATGGCCGGTGTGCAGGAACGGGCCAGCTTGGCCTCGACCAGCGCAAAGGGCTTGGGCTGGTCATAGCGCACCGTTACCAGGCGGTGGTCGCCCAGAATGAACGTGACCGCCGTGGTCCTCGGCATATCGGTATCGGATTGGCACATCAGCGTCGCGGTCATGTAGCGCGCGCCGTTCTCCATATAGAGGCGGCTCGAGATCTCGATCTCCTGCATGTCCTCCCGGGTCGGGATTGCGATCCCCGAGAGCTTCTCGACGGCTTTGTCCTCGGCCGCGGTGGGGTTGACCAGGTCGATCCAGACCGCATGCTCCGGGACTGCTGCGAGATCCTCGATGACGGCCTTCTTGAGGGAGGACTCGAAGGGAACGAACACAGAAAACATGCACAACTCCAGCAGGGGCCTGCGACAGACTGACAGCGCTTAGCGCGATTCTGACAAGTTGATGATGACAAGCACATTAACGGAGCGTTTGCATTTGTGGCGACGCCATGGCCCAACTGTGGCACGGAATCGACACTTACGACCGTTTTGCCCAGAAATCGGCTCTGGCCCGCAAAACTTGCGGCAGAAAAGCCACAGGTAAGGTCTTGCAGCGCGGGAGAAGCGTCGTGAGGCTGGAATTGTGGCAGATTTCAACGATAATGGGGCCAACGGAATCGTGGAATTGGGCTTACTCAAGCTCCACGAAAGCTTGTTGTTGTCGATTGGAACCAAATCATGCCGTCGCTGAAAGTTACGCTGGGTATTTTGGCTGCTGGCCTGATGCTGTCGGGCTGCATGCAGGCCACGCATTTTGAAGCGACCGACACCAAGGCCTTCAAGCCGAAGGACAAGGAACTCCTTGCCAAGGTTCGGTACGAGAACACCCCGGTCGCAGAGCCGTTCCGCCGCGCCATCGTTGAGTACCACCGCAAGGAATCGCCGGGCTCGATCGTGGTCGATTCCGACAACCATTACCTCTACTACGTTCTGGATGGCGGCAAGGCGATCCGCTACGGCATCACCGTCGGTGAAGAAGCCATGGCTTGGTCGGGCATCGCCAAGGTGGGCAGCAAGACCGAGTGGCCGGCCTGGCACCCCACCCCCGGCGAAATTTCGCGCCTGGGCGTGCCCACCTTCGTCGCCCCCGGTCCGGACAATCCAATGGGCTCCCGCGCGATGTATCTCTACTCCGGCGGCAAGGACACATTGTTCCGCATTCACGGCACCAACCAGCCGGAATATATCGGCGCGTCGATCTCGTCGGGCTGCATCCGCCTGACCAACGAGGACGCGATCGACCTCTATGATCGCGTCAAGGTCGGCACCCTCGTTGTGGTGCTCGAGCCCAAGCATGGCGACTCGCCCTACAATTCACGGCTTGCGCTCGGCGGCAGCCAAACTGGCCAGGCGGGCAGCTACTGATCAGGTACCTGATCTCTGACATTCAAAAGCGCCGGTTTCACCGGCGCTTTTTTGTTGCCGGCTTGTGCGGCCGGGCTTTTTGGCCGTCGGCCGCCGGCTTGTCCGGGGAGGCAGCCGACTTCTCCGCCGCCTCGTCGTCAATTCCTTGCTTCGTCTCGGGCTTGGCCTCGGGCTTCGCTTCGGGTTTGGCCGCGACCTCACGCGGCGGCGCCTCCTCGGGCCGTTCCGCCGGCAGCAGCGGGGCAACCTGCGGCAGCGGATCCCAGACGTTCCACTGGCAGATCCGGTAGTCGTTGCGCCGCTGCGCGAGATCGAGATGGATATGGTCCTCGTGGTACCAATCCGAGCCGGGGCCGAGCACAGTCGAAAAGCGCGAGCAGACCGAATGCAGCACGCGCTCGCGCACCTCGCGCGGCATGGTGCGGTCGGTCAGGCCGATCGACTGCCCATTAGCGAGCTTGATGGCGCGCACATCGATCGCATTGGCCTTGCCGTGCTCGGACAGCATGGCGCCGACGACGCGGTTGCGGCCACGACACTCGAAGCTGTCGAAATTGTCGAGATCGCTGATGGTCGAGCCGAGGCTCGCGGCCAGCGGCACCACGTCCTTGCGCACCCAATCGGCGATTGCGGATGCCATGGTGCAGCGGAGGATCGCCGCCGGCTTGACCGCCACCTTGCGCTTGTCCGGCAGCACGATGGCCTCGAGCCGCACCAGATCCTCGCCGCCACAGGCGCCGGGGCCGCGGATATCCGGGATCGAAGGCGCGATCGCGATCTCCTCGGTCAGCGCGAGGCGGCACGCCGAGGCCTGCTTCTCGGGCGGCGGCGCGGCTTCGGCGGGCTGGGCGGCGCCAGGTTTGTCCGCGCAAGGCTTGTCTTCGGTCTCCGCAGGAGCCTCGTCCGATGCCTTGGCCGACCCCTTGGGGGCCTCCTCGGGGCGAGGTCTTGGGAGCGGGATCCTGCCAGAGATATTGGCAGAATGAACCGTGGCGCGCGGCCGTGGTGCCGCAATACCAAAGATGTCCAGCGGGGACCCATATTTGCGCGCCTCTGCCCGATCCGCGAGCCCGAGCGCGACGGTAACCATTGCCGCGCCGACGGACATATAGCCGCGATAAGACCATTTGCGGCGAAAGGCGGGCAGGCTAAAACTCATGACAATTCTTTGGCCCAACGCTGAGAGCGACAATCCGCCCAGCGGCTTCTCGGAGGAACGACGGAATGCTTGGTTTGATGCAAGACTGGCCCCTGCTCTGCCACAGGATCATCGAACACGCCGCCAAGATTCATGGCAAGCAGGAGGTCGTGACGCGCTCGGTCGAGGGACCGATCCATCGCACCACCTATGCCGATATCCACAAGCGCGCGCTCAAGGTCTCGCAGATGCTGGAGCGCGACGGCATCAAGCTCGGCGACCGTGTCGCAACGATCGCCTGGAACACCTGGCGCCATCTTGAGGTCTGGTACGGCATCATGGGGATCGGCGCCATCTGCCATACCGTCAATCCCCGCCTTTTCCCCGAGCAGATCGCCTGGATCATCAACCATGCGCAGGACCGCATCGTGATGACCGATATCACGTTCATTCCGGTCCTGGAGAAGATCGCCGACAAGCTGACAAGCGTGGAACGCTATGTCGTGCTCACCGACAAGGCGCACATGCCGCAGACGACGCTGAAGAACGTGGTCGCCTACGAGGACTGGATTGCGGAGGCCGACGGCAAGTTTAAATGGAAGGACTTTGACGAGAACACGGCGGCCGCGATGTGCTACACATCGGGCACCACCGGCGATCCCAAAGGCGTGCTGTATTCGCATCGCTCCAACGTGCTGCACGCGCTGATGGCCAACAATGTCGACGCGCTCGGTACCAGCGCCTCCGAAACCATGCTTCCCGTGGTGCCGCTCTTCCACGCCAACAGCTGGGGCATCGCCTTCTCCGCGCCGTCGCAGGGCACCAAGCTCGTCATGCCCGGCGCCAAGCTCGACGGCGCCTCGGTCTATGAGCTGCTCTCGACCGAGAGGGTGACGCATACCGCCGGCGTGCCCACGGTGTGGCTGATGCTGCTCCAGCACATGACCGCGAACAATCTGAAGCTGCCGGACCTGAAGATGGTGATCTGCGGCGGCTCGGCGATGCCGCGTTCGATGATCAAGGCCTTCCTCGACATGGGCTCGAACGTCCGTCACGCCTGGGGCATGACCGAGATGAGCCCGATCGGCAGCGTCGCGGCGCTGAAGCCGCCGTTCCAGAATGCGACCGGCGAGGCGCGGCTCGACGTGCTCCAGATGCAGGGCTACGCGCCGTTCGCCGTCGAGATGAAGATCACCGACGATGCCGGCAAGGAACTGCCGTGGGACGGCACGACCTTCGGCCGCCTCAAGGTCGCCGGCCCGGCCGTCGCCAAGGCCTATTACCGGGTCGACGCCAACATTCTCGACGAGGACGGCTTCTTCGACACCGGCGACGTCGCGACCATCGACGAAGCCGGCTACATGCGGATCACCGACCGCTCCAAGGACGTGATCAAGTCCGGCGGCGAGTGGATTTCCTCGATCGAGCTGGAGAACCTCGCAGTCGGCCATCCCGCGGTGGCGGAAGCCGCCGTGATCGGCGTGTTCCATCCCAAATGGGACGAGCGTCCGCTGCTGATCGTGCAGCTGAAGCAGGGCCAGCAGGCCAGCCGCGAGGACATCCTGAAGTTCATGGATGGCAAGATCGCCAAATGGTGGATGCCCGACGACGTTGCCTTCGTCGACGGTATCCCCCACACGGCGACGGGCAAGATCCTGAAGACCGCGCTGCGCGATCAGTTTAGGGAATACCGCTTCCCGAACGCGGCGGCGTAGGCCATCTCGGACGTCGTGCCCGGGCTTCGTCCCGCCTGCGGGGCCAAAGCCCCTTCGGCGCGGCGACGGCCCGGACATCCGCGTCCTCATGGCAAAAAGACGTGAATGGCCGGTCAAGCCCGGCCATGACGATGCAGCCTTCTGCGGAACTCTTGAATTTGCCCGCGGGCCGTGGTCTCAACGGCCCATCGTCGTGCCAGATCGGCCGGCACCGTCCCCAAGATCCCGGCAGAGCTGACCCGATGGCCCGCAGGTTTTCCGCTCCCTACCAGTCGGAGCCCGTCTCCAGCCTCGCGAGCTGGGCGCGCAATCTGGCCGTGTTCGCCGTGGTGGCGGTGGTGGTCTCGATCATCATCGTCCGGTTCGGCTTCCTGGAGATGAAGCCGGCGCTCGCGACCTTCTTCGGCGGGCTCGGGATTGCCGCGCTCTCGATCCTGTTCGGGCTCGCCGGCTTCGCCGCGATCTGGCAGAACGGCTCGCGCGGCATGGCGCGCATCCTGCTTGCGTTCCTGATCGACGGCGCGATCCTCGCCTATCCCGCTTATCTCGGCCTGCAATACCGCAAGCTGCCGGCGATCCACGACATCACCACCGACCCGATCGACCCGCCGCGCTTCGACGCACTGGCCCGCCTGCGCACCGGCGATGGTGCCAACACCGCTGTGTATGCCGGCCTCTACTCGGCCGAGCAGCAGCGTCAATTCTATCCCGATATCGAGCCGATCGAGCTCGAGATTTCAGTCGACCGCGCCTATGCAATCGCGCTTCAGCTGGTCAACAAGCGCAAATGGTTGATCATCGACGAGCGCGCGCCGCAGCCGCCCCGCCGCATCGGCCGCATCGAGGCGGTGGCGCGCTCGCCGATCATGGGTTTCCGCGAGGACATCGCCATCCGGGTCGTGCCCGACGGCGAGGATTCCCGCGTCGATATCCGCTCCGCCTCGCGCTATTTCGAGAGCGACCTCGGCAGCAACGCCGCGCGCGTGAAGAAATTCATCGACGATCTCAACACCGCCGCCGATGCCGACGCACTCAAGCCGGTGAAGAAGACGCCGGTGGCGCCGCCGAAGGCGCCGGCGAAGACGGTGAAGAAGTGACGGAACGCTAAGCGTTCGCCATCCGATAGGTCCCGCCAATCACGGGATCGCCATCCGTCGCCACCACGCCGCGGGCGACCAGGTCTTCCAGATGCGCCAGCACGGAATAGCCCGCGGCGGTGGTGAGCCTCGGATCGATGCCGATATAGATCGCCCGGACCACGGTCGGGATGTCGGTCTCGCCCTTGGCAAGGCGGTGCAGGATGGAGGCCTCACGCGCCTTGCGGTGACGGATCAGGAAGCGGACGAAGCGCGGACCGTCCGGGATTTCGGGGCCGTGGCCGGAGAAATACACATCCTCCTCGCGCGCGGCGAGACGATCCAGCGATTCCATATAGTCGATCATCGAGCCGTCCGGCGGCGCCACGATCGTGGTCGACCAGCCCATCACGTGATCGCCGACGAAGTTGAATTTTCGCTCGGGCCAGGCGAACGCGAGGTGATTGGCGGTATGGCCGGGCGTCGCCACAGCCTCGAGCCGCCAACCGTCGCCTTCGACGACGTCGCCATGGGCGACCCTGATATCGGGCGCGAAGTCGCGGTCGGCGCCGGATTCCGGATTGTGCTTCTCGCTCTCGAAACGCGGGCGCGAGGCGCGGTGCGGGCCTTCGGCGTAAACAGGTGCGCCGGTCGCTCGCTTGATCCGCGCGGTGTTCGGCGAATGGTCACGGTGGGTGTGGGTGACGAAGATATGGCTCACCGTCTCGCCGCTGACGGCATCGAGCAGCGCCGCCGCATGCGCCTCGTCGTCCGGACCGGGATCGATGATCGCGACGTTGCCTCGGCCCACGATGTAGCTGACCGTGCCGGTGAAAGTGAACGGGCTCGGATTGTTACAAAGCACGCGCCGCACGCCCGGGCGGACTTCCTCGACGATGCCGGGCTTCAGCGGAAAGTCGCGATTGAACGGGACATCGTCGTTGTCGGACATGGCTTGCTCATACCTTGCTGACTTCGTCATGCCCGGCCTTGTGCCGGGCATCCACGTTCTTCGCGTGGTCTAAGACGTGGATGGCCGGGACGTCTAGCGCGAAGACGCGCTTCGCGCTTCTGCCCGGCCATGACGCAATTCGAGAGTTCAGCCGCATCGCCCATTCAGGCGGTTTGCTCAGAAAAACGCCTGAATACCCGTGATCGCGCGGCCCAGGATCAGGGCGTGGACGTCGTGGGTGCCCTCGTAGGTGTTGACGGTCTCGAGGTTATGGACGTGGCGCATCACGTGATACTCGATCGAGATGCCGTTGCCGCCGTGCATGTCGCGCGCGACGCGGGCGATGTCGAGCGCCTTGCCGCAATTGTTGCGCTTCATGATCGAGATCATCTCGGGCGCAAACTTGCCCTCGTCCATCAGGCGGCCGACGCGCAGCGAGCCCTGAAGACCCAGCGCGATCTCGGTCTGCATGTCCGCGAGCTTCTTCTGGACGAGCTGGGTCGCAGCGAGCGGCTTGCCGAACTGCTTGCGGTCGAGCGTGTACTGGCGGGCCCGGTGCATGCAGTCCTCGGCGGCGCCGAGCACACCCCATGAAATGCCGTAGCGGGCGCGGTTGAGGCAGCCGAACGGGCCCTTCAGGCCGGAGACGTTGGGCAGCAGCGCGTCTTCCGGAACCACGACGCCGTCCATCACGACCTCGCCGGTGATGGAGGCGCGAAGCGACAGCTTGCCGCCGATCTTCGGTGCCGAGAGGCCCTTCATGCCCTTCTCCAGCACGAAGCCGCGGATCTGGTTGTCGTGCGCGGCCGACTTGGCCCAGACTACGAACACGTCGGCGATCGGCGCGTTCGATATCCACATCTTGCTGCCGGTCAGGCGATAGCCGTCCGACACCTTCTCGGCGCGGGTTTTCATGCCGGCCGGATCGGAGCCGGCGTCAGGCTCGGTCAGCCCGAAGCAGCCGACCCACTCGCCGCTGGCGAGCTTCGGCAGGTACTTCTTCCGCTGGTTCTCGTCGCCATAGGCGTAGATCGGATACATCACCAGCGAGGACTGCACCGAGTTCATCGAGCGGTAGCCGGAATCGACCCGTTCGATCTCGCGCGCGACGAGACCATAGGCGACATAGCCTGCATTGGCGCAGCCATATTCCTCCGGCAACGTGATGCCGATCAGGCCGAGCTCGCCCATCTCGTTGAAGATCTCGCGATCCGTCTTCTCTTCGAGATAGGCCTTGGCGACGCGCGGCAGCAGCTTGTCCTGGGCGTAGGCGCGCGCGGTGTCGCGCACCATGCGCTCGTCTTCGGTGAGCTGCTCGTCGAGCAGGAACGGATCGTCCCATTGGAAAGAAGCCGAAGCCGGCTTGTCCTTGGCCTGAGGGCGCGCGGTCATGAAACGTCCTTTCGTCTGGTTCCGTCAAAATTTGCCCGACAACGTAAAGCGCCGCGGCAACAAGTGCAATTGCGTTGCAGATGATCGGGTCTGCGTGAATCCCGGGGACCTGCGAGGCGCGCCTCGGGGGATGCGCTTCGCGCACCCTAGGGATGCGCTTCGCGCACCCTGAGATGACAGCGCTAGCTTTCGAGCAGCTCGTTGGCGACGATCTCGATGCCGAAGCCGGAAAGGCCCTTGTAGTCGTGCACCGAAGAGGTGAGATGCCGGATCGAGGTGACGCCGAGATCGCGCAGAATCTGTGCACCGACGCCGACTTCGCGCCACTGGCGGTTGCGGTCAGCCTCGGTCGCGCTCTCATCGGGCAGTGGCGCCACGGGGACACCGGCAGCACCGTCGCGCAGATAGACCAGAACGCCACGGCCCGATTTCTTGAAGTGCTCGAGCACCGCCGCCATGCGCTTGTGGCCGGTGAAGATGTCCTTGACGATGTTCGGCTTGTGAAAGCGCGTCAGGACGTTCTTGCCGTCCCCGACGCCGTTGTAGACGAAGGCGACGTGGGCGATGGAATCGAACGGCGAGCGGTAGGCATAGCCCTGCAGCGGCCCGATCGGGCTCTCGGTGACGAAGGTCGAGACCCGCTCGATCAGCTTCTCGCGCACCTGGCGATAGGCGATCATGTCGGCGATGGTGACGTGCTTGAGCTTGTGCTGGGCGGCGAAGCGGGCCACCTGCTCGCCCTTCATCACGCTGCCGTCGTCGTTCATCAACTCGCTGATGACGCCGACCGACGGCAGGCCGGAGAGCTTGCACAGATCGACCGCGGCCTCGGTATGGCCGGAGCGCAGCAACACGCCGCCGTCCTTGGCGATCAGCGGGAAGATGTGGCCGGGACGGGCGAAGTCGTTGGCGCCGGCGTTGGGATTGGACAGCGCGCGGCAGCAAGAGGCGCGCTCCTCGGCCGAGATGCCGGTGCCGCCGTCGGGCTTGTAGTCGATCGAGACCGTGAATGCGGTGGTGTGGGCTGAATCATTGTGGGCCACCATCGGATCGAGCCGCAGGCGGCGCGCATCTTCGGTGGTGATCGGTGCGCAAACGATGCCGGAGGTGTGGCGGATGATGAACGCCATCTTCTCGGCGGTGCAGAACGAGGCGGCGACGATCAGATCGCCCTCGCCCTCGCGATCATCGTCGTCGGTGACGACCACGAGCTCACCCCGGGCAAAGGCCTGCAAGACTTCCTGGACGTTATCCGGCATTTCCCAATCTCTATCGGTTATGGCCCGGAGGCTTAGCCGGACTTGGGCCGGGGCGCTAGTGTCCCCGGCGCAACCACATATGCCGGACCACGGCCCTGCCCGCCGGGCGGCTTGCACCGGGCCTAAGCCTGGTGAGAAGCCGGCCGGGCGCGGTCAGGGCAGCACTTCGCGCCGCTCGCCGAGCCGCTGATCGAGCTCGGCACGCTTGTCGGCCAACAGGCCGGCCTGGGCGGCCTCGATCACCGTGAACAGCTCATGGGCGTCGCTGAGCCGGGTCACGGTGACATAGCTGGCGCCAGCCGCGTAGAGTTCGCCCACATCCGACAACAGATCGGCCGTGGCAATGATCATGGCGGTCGGGTTGAGGGTGCGGACATGGCGGACCAGCTTCTCGTTGCTGGCACCCTTCAGAAGCGCATCCGGTACGCTGAGGATGATCATCTCGGACTTGCCGATTCCGGCATGGAGCAGCGTGTCGGCGCTGCTGATATCGCCATAGATCACGTGCAGGCCGCGCGAAAGTAGCGTCTGGTACACATTCGGGTTGAAGTCGATCACGGTGATCTGCTCGAGCAGCACCGGTGCCTGCCGTTCGATCTCGGCCAGCAGCGCGCTCGCCGCACGGAAAAAGCCGAGGATGACGATGCGGCGGGCCTCGCCGTGGCCTTCGTGCCCTTCCTCGCCATGACCGTTGCCGTGGTCGAGATCGCGCAGGCCGATCCGCTTCAGGGGGCCGATCGCCCAGCGGGTGATCTCGTCGCTGCGGGTCATCACAAAGGTCGAGAGCACCGCCAGCACCACGAAGGCGAAGGAGGCCGCATTCGCCGTCTCGGCTGCGATGTGGTGGTCGGCGACGCCGGTCTGGATCACCACCAGCGAGAACTCGGAGATCTGCGCGAGATTCAGGGCCGGCAACAGGCTGGCGCGCAGGCCCTGTTTCATCAGATAGAGCGGGGCGAAGGTGGTGACGAGGCGGCTCACCACCGTGAACGCCGCGATCATCAGGGCAAGCCCGATTACGGAGAGGCCGGGCACCGGAATGGTCATGCCGAGCGCGACGAAGAACAGCGTGATGAAGAAATCGCGAAGCGTGGTGACCTTGGCCGTGACGTCGAGCGCGTAGGGAAAGGTCGAGAGCGAGACGCCGGCGATCAGGGCGCCCATCTCGCGCGACAGCGACAGCCGCTCGGCGGTCTCGGCGACCAGGAAGCACCAGGCGAGCGCGCCGAGCAGGATCAGCTCGGGGCGGCGGGCGATCTGGTGAAACAGGCGCGGCAACACGTAGCGGCTCACCAGCAGTGCCGCGGCGACCAGCACCGCGACCCGGCCGATCGAGAGCAGGATGACGCTGATTTCCAGATTGGCAAGGCTCGGCTGCACCGCCAGGAACAGGATCGCGAAGATATCCTGGAGCACCAGCACGCCGAGGGTGATGCGGCCCGGCAGCGTGTCGAGCTCGCGCTTCTCGTAGAGCACCTTGACGATGATGACGGTGCTCGACAGCGCGCAGGCGACGCAGAGATAAACCGCATCGAACTTCCCGCCGCCCAGCGATAGGCCCATGCCGACGAAAAACAGCACCCCGAGCATGCAGCCGCCGAGGAGCTGGCCGCCCGCGGCGAACAGGATGACCTTTCCCGCCCGCACGATCTTCTTCAGGTCGATCTCCAGGCCGATCATGAACAGCATGAAGATCAGGCCGAGCTCGGAGATGACGCTGATCGATTCCTGCGACTTGACCCAGCCTGCGCCGAATGGACCTATGCAGAACCCGGCGATAAGATAGGCAAGGATCAACGGTTGCCTGGAGAAGTGGGCAAGCAAGCCCAGCATCCAGGCAAACAGGATACAGAGAGTGATGTCGCGAATGAGCTCGTGCATGCCAGATTGGTCCGTTTTGCCGCACCCTAGTGATCGAGTGCGGCGCGGCAAGCGAGCAATTCGTCACATGCGGATGGCGCTTGCCATTGCAATGCTGCTATGCCCCCTCGCCTCCTCCGTACCGGCAGCCGCTCAATCCAAGGTCAATATCGAACAAAGTTTTGCCGATTCCCTCACCACACTGCCGAAAGAAGAACTCGCCATCTCCGGCGGGTTCTACGTGCCCGCCTATTCCAGCGTCGCGATGAGCCAGGGCAAGCTGCGCGTCGACTTCTCGGTGACCCTGAGCGTGCACAACGCCTCCGAGACGCAAGCACTGGTGGTCAAACGCATCGGCTATTTCGACACCGCAGGCAAGCAGGTCGAGAGCTATCTGAAGGCACCCGTCGCGTTGAAGCCCCTCGCCACTATCTCGATCTTCATTCCGACCGACGACGTACGCGGCGGGACCGGAGCCAATTTCCTCGTCGATTGGGCTGCGACAAGCGAAATCGCCGAGCCTGCTGTCGAGGCCTTGATGGTTGGCGGCGTCGCCAATGCGCATTACGCTTTCATCAGCCAGGGCCGTCCGACCCGAACGATCGGCAAGAAGTAAGACCCTCTGTCCCGCCGGACGCGGGCGAAAGAAATAGGCATGGCCGGCGCAACGCCGGCTGGCTCAACAAGAAAACAACGAGGAACGCCCCCATGACGTCCAGCTTCGATTTTGCGCCCCTGTTTCCCGCAGGGCTGCCGGCCCCCTCTGCGCGCTGGACGGGCCTCGCCAAATACAGTTTTGTCGGGGGCAACAACGACTCCGAGCAATTGCCGCTCGATCATCTGATCGAGGCGGCCAACCTGGCTCTCCAACGCGAAGGCCGCTCGCTCGCCACTTACGGGCTGGCACACGGTCCTCAGGGCTATCTGCCCTTGCGCGAATTCCTGGTGACAAAGCTCAAGCGCGATGCCGGCATCAACTGCACGGTCGACGATCTCCTGATCGTCTCCGGCTCGCTGCAGGCGCTGGACCTCGTCAACGCCACGCTGCTGACGCGCGGCGATACCGTGATCTTCGAGCAGGATAGCTATCAGGGCTCGCTCACCCGCCTGGCACGGCTCGGAGTCAACGTGGTTGGCGTTCCCCTCGACAAGGACGGCATGCGCATGGACGTGCTGGCCACGATGCTGGCCGACCTCAAGGGCCGCGGCATCCGGCCGAAATACATCTACACCATTCCGACCGTGCAGAACCCGACCGGCAGCATCATGCCGGAGGGCCGCCGCACCGAGCTGTTGCGGCTGTCGGCGGACTACGGCGTGCCCATCTTCGAGGACGATTGCTATGCCGATCTGGTCTGGTCAGGACAGCGGCCGCCGGCGATCCATGCGATGAGCCCGAACGGCGGCGTGATCCATATCGGCTCGTTCTCGAAGTCGATCGCGCCCGCGCTGCGCGTCGGCTTCATCGTGGCGCCCTGGGATGTGATGTCGCGGATGCTGGCGCTGAAGACGGACGCCGGCTCCGGCGCACTGGAGCAGATGGTGCTTGCCGCATATTGCAAGCCGCATTTCTCGACCCACGTGCCGGCGCTGACGAAGGGGCTGCGCACCAAGCTCGATACGCTGATGGAGGCCGTCAACGAGCAGTTCGGGACGGCCGCCGAGTTCGAGGAGCCCAAGGGCGGGATCTTCCTGTGGGTGAAGCTGCCCGATCAGGTGGATACGCTGAAGCTGTATCAGGCCGCGCTTGCCGCCGGCGTATCGATCAATCCGGGGCCGGAATGGTCGACTGACAAAAACCACTCCAGATCGCGACTGCGGCTGTGCTTTGCGAGCCCCTCGCATCAGCAGATCCGCGAGGGCGTGGCCGTGCTGGCCGAGGTCTGCCGCAAGGAGTTCGGCGTGCCGGCCCGCAGTGCCAATGTGGAGAATCGAGCTTGAGCCTTCAGACGATCTGGGGCTGGCTGCCGTGGATCGCGGAGGCCAGCCGCAGCAGCAGCACAATCGAGACGTTGCCCTTTCCGGCCTCGATCTGGGCGATGTAGCGCTCGGATATCCCGGAGCGGCGGGCGAGCTCCCGCCGCGACAGGACGCAGCGCATGCGCGAGGACTTCAAGCGGTCGCCCAGCTCGGCCAGAAACGCGCTCTCGGAATAAGGCGGCACGGCGCAGCTCCCCGGCAGCACCTCGCCTGCGAAATCCCTGACTTGATTCAGCATCGGTTTATCCAATTTCCCTTCGGGAGCGCCATCCTACCGGGGAAACGGGC
The DNA here is from genome assembly GCF_023073015.1 of Bradyrhizobium sp. 87. Taxonomy (NCBI): domain Bacteria; kingdom Pseudomonadati; phylum Pseudomonadota; class Alphaproteobacteria; order Hyphomicrobiales; family Nitrobacteraceae; genus Bradyrhizobium; species Bradyrhizobium sp. 87. The sequence goes on along the minus strand of NZ_JADPIQ010000109.1, from coordinate 54,561 downwards.
TGCCTCATTGACGCGGATCAAATTCGCGCGCGAATGGCGGTCAGCGTGGACGATGGCGCGCGGGATGCTACACTTCGGAATTCTTTGCAGGTGGGGCCTTTCAGGACATGAGACGTTGTTTGTGCCGCTCTATCGCGGCAGCAGTGCTGTGGGTTGCGTTCACGCCCGCGGCCGGTGCCGAGTCGCTTGCGGCGACCGTCGAGCAATGGGGCCTGCTCGGCTCATGGGCGGTCGATTGCGCCGGCCGGCCCGACCGCGAGAACGGCGCGCTCTTGACTTACGAGATCCGGAAGGACGGAAGGGTGATGTACCGGCGCAATTTCGGCGAGGCCAAGGACGAAAACGAAGTGGTATCGGCGATGGTCAACGCCGACGGCCTGCTCAATGTGATGGTGTACTTCCCCTTGCTGCAGCAGACGCGCGAGTTCGGTCTGCTACTCTCGAAGCAAGGCAGCTTGCGCGCAATCTACAATCGCAGTGAGCGCGGCGAGTACACGATCAGGGACGGCAAATACGTCGCGACCGGCGCGCCAACACCTTCACAACAGCGCTGCGATTAACCCACCTGAACAGGCGTTCAGAAATCTCCTGCGATTCCTCCGGAACGTTCCCGCGAATGCGCCGTTTAGATTTGCATTCCATTGGAGGAGGACATCATGAAGAAGATTGGTTATGTGCTTGCCGCTGTCGGCGCGCTCGCGGTTGCAATGCCGACGCTCGCCAGCGCGGAGACGGTAGTGATCAAGCGCGGTGGTCATCATCACGGCATGTATGGCGCCCGCGCCGAATACGGCATGCATCGCGATCACGGCTGGCATCGCGGCTGGCGCCATCGCGACCGCGTCGTCGTGATCAAGCGTGGTCACCGTCATCATTGGGACTAATGCGCAACGCAATATGGAAATGGCCCTTCACGGGGCCATTTTCTTTGCGTGCCTTCTTCCTTCTCCCCTTGTGGGAGAAGGTGGTTCTGTATAACCTATTGAGATAGCGCGGGAAACGGAAACCGGTGTCTGTATAGTGTCCCTGGCACGAGGTTCCCTGCGCCTCTCAATGTCTATTGCTCGCCAGCCGGCGCGCACTTCGGAATGTGCGAGGGGGTCGCCGCCGCACCGCCAAAAAAAGTGTGTAATGCCCAGCTCCGGCGCAAGCGGCCCGGTCAGCATATCGCAGGCCGGGTCTTGAGCAAGACGGTGCCGACCGAAGCCAGCACCGGGAGAGTGTGCCGTCCTAAACGATCAGATCGTGAATCTGAAGTGTGTCCACCGCAAAGCCAATCTGCACAAAGGTCCTATCAACACCACCACTTATGTCTTTGATTTCCAGAGCATGAGTGGAGCCCGCGACTCCGGTGTCAAAAACAAACTCGACGGTGCTGAACTTATTGTAGCCAACACCATGAGTCCCTACGACCACAGTTTGTTGTTGGACGCCGTCAACCGTAAATTGGAGGGCTTCAATATTATTATCAGTCGCGTACTGCGTTCCGTTAAAATTGAAATTTTGAGCAGCAATGTCCATGCTTACTAGAACTTGGCCACCAGTAGGATCGACAAACGTGTGTGAGATATCCAGATTTGGGAGTGTCGTCTTGTTATTATTGAAATCAATTCCAATGGTCTCAAGATAATCAGTTCCGGAAGTAGCAATGATGTTGGTAGGGAAGCTGGAGAGAGTCTGAATAGGATCGATTGTCCCAGTCCAGCCATGCGTAAGCATTGTCGTTGCATCGTCGAAGTTCTCAGAGAACAGAACGTTCCCGGCATGATGAGCAACGTCCGGGAAATCGCGGATCTGAATATTGTCGACGGCAAACCCAGTCGGCATAACGGTGTTCACTGGAAGGATGCTGCGATCCCAAATAACCAACGTATGTTCGTTATTGGCAAGACTCGGATCGGGAGACCGAACGCTTGTATCGATGACGATATCCACATGCTGCCATCCGCTTGGCTGACCCGCAGCAGGAATAATATCTACAATGTTAGCAGCCTCATCACCGTCAAGCATGATTTCGAGCTTGCTGTCTACATACGTACCCGGTTGAACCATGAAATCAAAGCTCACCAAGGCTTTGCCGCCAGTCGGGTCTACAAAGTTGTGAAAGATTGTCATCTCGTGGCCGTCAATGTCTCGGGTGTTCCAATAAAAATCCAGCGGGCCTTGAGTGCCACCCGGCTGTAGTACGGTTTTAGTAGCATCTGTAATCCCTATCCAAGAATACCATGCGTCCGCAGTAAGATCGACCGCAACAGGAAGCGGCAATGTCTGATGACCAAGCGTATTAAAGTCTTCAAAGAGCAAAGACTCTCCAGCATGCGGTGGTGGCGGAAGACTGGCTATGTAATTGGTTATGTCAGTTTCGTATCGACCTATCAGATGAAAATCCACGAGAGTTAAGATCGCGTCGTGATTTTGTTTGAAGCCGGAAAGAATATGATCAATTTTGTCTACTTCCTTAAGCAACTGAAAAAGGTCTTTCGGATGGGGGTTGCGATCTAGCGCGACCAAAGCCGATGCCTCAATTTGCGAAGTTTGCGCTTTGAGAGCAGGATTTCCCAACGGCGTCACCTGCCCATAATGGCCACCAAAATTGCCGACTGGATCGCCGAAATCGACAAAGTTGGTAAAAGTGTCCAGCGGTTTGTCCGGCGCAAAAGCCCCAAGAATTCCAGGCGCGGCAAAAGTATCGCCATGGACCCGATTGGCGTAGTGCGGATCGAGAGCGAGTTGCGAGGCAGCATATTCGGCTTCGGCCCCGCCTAGAGAATGCCCGGTGAGATAGATGGTGGCATTCGGATTTGCGTCCATAACTTGCTTGGTGAAAGCCAATGCGTCTTTAAACGCATTTGGAGTACCACCCGTCATAATAGAGACATCAGCATCCTGCGAGGCTTTGGCCCATTTAGATACGAAATCGTGTTTATCATAGCGGGCAACCACATCATCAATAAGCGAACCGTTGCGGATAAAGTCCGGCTTGAGAATGCTGCCCTGAAACGCGATGATGATCGTGTGCTTGTCGGTTGAAATAAACGCTTCGGCGAAAAATCCGTCAGCGTCCTTTATGCGTTGATCTATAATTTTCCAGTCTGTCGGCGTCGAAAGACTGCCTTGAAAGTGCAGGCTGGTATTATCACCATAGACAACGTTACTAAGAGCTAGTTCAGCTGACAAAATTTGAGATGGGGTGGTCATAAATTCCTCCTCTTAAATAAAACGGCATCGTTGCGACATCGCTCGTTCACTCTGATGCTCTCCCGCCTCTTCGGCTCGCCAACGGATATGGTGCTCTCATTGGTTTTGACTTTGGTATCGTGCCTCGTTGCGCGACGGGTCAGCCTCGGCAATCATTTTGAGTTTGCGATATCGCACAAGGATGGCGCAGCATTAGGCTCGGGTTGACGTCACGACGCAAGGCTTAAGCTTCCGCACTGCAATTAATGCGGGACAATGTTGCTGTCGTAAGCTGGACCCAATCGTTAGATAGCAACATCTCGCTTCACCCTGTTAAGACTCCTCAAATCAAAAGCGGCGAGCATGGCTGCACGATCAACGGCATTGGTGTTGCAGGATCGTTGTCCCGCACGCTTGCACGCCAAGGCGTGAGTCCGCAATTTGTCCGCGAGGTGTCCGTGGAAGAAGCGGCGCGCCAGTTGCAGAGGCAGCTTTCTGACAAAGAATGCCCATAAGGCGTGGCCCGCGATCTGAGGATTCACCTCGTCTACGCGATCGACCGCAGGCGATCTCTCGTGTCTTTGCGCGGTCATTGCTGCACCAGTCGCTTGCCCGAAAAGAAATGTTCGTACGCGACAGCATCGAAGGTCGCGGCATCCCACGGCCATTCGAAGCTGGAGGCATGGCCGCCGCCGGCCCAGCTATAGTAGGCAAAGACCGTGTTGCCGCCGCCGTCTTCAGCGTCAATGTGCAGGTCCCATTCGCCGACATCGGCAAGCGACATGTCGAGCGTGGCCAGATGTTCGATGATTTTGCGCTTTGCCTCGGCTGCGGTTCTCATCAGCGTACCCCTGATTTGATCGCCAGAGTCCATGCCGATGAGCTGCCGGGCTTGTCGCGCGTCGAGTCGGCATTGCAGTGGAAAACGCCGCCGTCGAAAGTCACCCAAGCGCCCCGCGAATATGAGCGTGGCGCTTGCCACACACCTTCATAGCGGACGCCGCCGCCCTTCTCTAATTCCAGGATGCGCGCCCTCAGCGGTTTCAGTTGTGCCGCTACGCATTCGGCAATGGTCGGCGCAATCGCTGCCATCAGCCCCGGCAGGTCGCCAGTGTGCAGCGGCTTTGCGAGTTGTTCCGGTGTTAGCTCGGCTGGTTTTTCCATCGGCATTTATCCGGCGTAATTGCAGTTAGTGATGCGAGCGACCGCGCCAGCGCGCCGCATTTTCCAGTTCGCAGGCTTGATGATTTTCCAGGCCGCGAGATTGTGCTGCCACAGGTTCACCATGGCGGTGCTGGCGGTGGGCGGCGAGTCCGGCAGACTGTCCATCTGTAGCGTCGCTTGCTCGGAACTATCGATCATCATGGTGTCGTCCGCCGCCACCAGCAATTCCGCAGCGTCGACCAAAACGATGTCGCTGGTCGTGACCGGCGGCGAGTTGGTATCGGTCGACGACGACGATGACGATGACGAGATGATCGGGACGCCTGCCAACATGCCGCCGTTCACCGTGACGTCGCGGGTAAATTCCTGGTCCATCAGCGCCAACGCAATGCACTGTTGGCGGGACGTGATCAGGTAGGGCGCTGTCATTTCGACCCCGGCATCGAAGACCGCATTGAACAGCCGCCGCAGGTCGTCCCGCAGAGCCGCGCCAGTCGTTCCGCTCGCGGCAAAACTTAAAGCGGCGTTGGCAATCGATGCCGGCGAAATATCGGTTTCCGCTGCGGCCGGATCGAGCAGCGCGGTATCGAGCATTTTGATCGTCGCGCTGGCGAGATCGGACCGAATGACGCCTTCAGCCTCCGGGGTCGAAAGCCGCGCCAGCTCTTTCGTCGTGACGCAAATTCCGCTCACCTTGAATTGCGCGAACGTGACGGTATCGAACGTTAGCCCGCTGACCGGTGCCGGTCGCGATTCGCCAATCCAGCCGATGGTCGCGCCCGCCGTTTGCCGTGGCGCGCGGGTGAGGAACGGAAGCTTCCGCGTGCCGCTCAATTTCCCGAGCACGGTCATCGGATAGACCATGGCGATGAAGTCGCTAGCCGCCGTTCGATATTCCGCCAGCGCGGCAAAGTTCGGGTTGGACAACCCGCCTGGCGTAACCGCCGACTTGAGCGCAAGCGCCGGAATCGATGCCGGCCCCCAGAGATCGTTCGCGATGGCCGCAGCTTCCGGACCGGCGCCGGTGCCGCTCTTGGCGATGGCAAGCGCCATCCGGGTAAAATGAGTCCCGCGAGGGAGGATGCTGACGCCAGCCATGGGGCAATCCGTTGTTTGTTTCGCTGCCATGTTGATGGGCAACGTCACAGACAATCGATCCGCTTAAGCTGGGTTAGTCCGGTATTTTAGCGCAGACGCACAAGGCAGAACGTCGGCAATCCGTGGTTCAAGGCAGAGACGCTCACCCAGAGCTGTCATAGACACCCTACGGCGGTCGGCGGTGCCCATGACGACGCGGGAGATATCGGACGCGCTACTAGCTGGAAAGTAGCCTGAGGCTACGCGGCATCAAGCTATGGTGCTGCAGGCGGCTAAAGGCGTGGAGATTGTTGGAGTGGCGTCTGGCACCCCAATGAGGGGTGCCATTGCCCGTTCACAGAATATCGGTCAGATATTCTAATTCACGCTTATACTTGATCTGCGATTTGTTGACCTGCAAACGCTTGCCGTTGATGGTCTTGAATTGCCCCACCTGCAATTGCGGAATCGGGATGCACTCGGAACCACTTATTCTACCGGCCGACATGAAATCATCGGTGATGGCAAAGGCATCTGCTGGATCATCATAATCGAACAGGTGGGCATATTGAGCGGCAATTTTATATGCTCGCTCAACGTACATTCGCGAGGCTAAATCCTTCACACCCTTTTTGTGGCTTCGCGCACCGACCATCGTCATCACAATGGCTGCAACCTTTGGAGTTGGCATTCCTCCGGCGCGTTTTGCCCAAATGTTAAAGTCACTATCCTTGTCAGAAAGCATTTTGAGAGTCAGCTCAAGTGAATCTATGGAATGGACGTCGACCCGGACGGGGATGATGATCGCGTCGGATGCACACCAAGCGAGATGCGTTGCGCCTGCATAAAAAGGGCTACAGTCCATCAAGGCGGTTGAGCATTTCTTATCGTCCATTTCGTCTTCCAAAATCTCCTTCAGGCTAAACAGGATGTTTTTCACCGCCGAGGTGTTGTTGGCGATCACGGCCTGCTGCAACTGTTGATAAAGTGAGGATGGAAAAGCAAACAAACCGGAATCCCCGGCAATAAAATAACTCTTCTTTCCTCCCAAGAAATTTTGATTCACGCTCGCCAGCCGGTGGGAAATCTCCTCCGGCGGGACCCCGAATGCGGGACCGAGGACCTTAGGGCGCAATACGCTTCCGATATTAACCGGAGAATTCTGACCCCTCATAATCGATTCGGTAAGATTTCGTTGGGGGCATAAATCGACAACCAGAGTGCTGGAGCTGCGTGACAGCATGTAGCTTAGATTGAATGACAACGTCGATTTGCCAATTCCTCCCCGCAAATTTGAAACGCAATACCGGCTGTAGCGCCGTGACGAAGAGGCCATCCAATCGTCCGCTAGCGAGTGGTCATGGTTCTCGATGATTTTATCCAAACCCGAAGCCATAAGCTTTCCTCCGATGACGGAGGGAATCTCCGGCGGCTGCAGGTTATCCTAAAAAGCGCAGGTAGTCTACAGATACGCAGGTTTATACAAATAGTGCAGGTTATGAGATTATACGCAGGGTATCCTTTGAGCCGCAGACGATACTGTAACTATATGTTTTTATTGCGATATATTCCAATACCAATATCCTGTAAAGTCGGCAGACTTGCCACGCTTCATCGCCAAAGCGGCTACGCGGCTCACCTTATCCCCGTTGGAGACCCGGCGGTTATCTTCCCGCCATGACGAACTCCTGCGCATAGCGGCGCAGATAGTGGCGCTTCCGCCATAAAACCGGGTTAGTCCTCAACTTCGCGCCCCGCCTCAATCCACTGCGCAAGATCGTCAATCCGGTAGGAAATACGCGCGCCGCCGAACCCGCGACTGTAAGCAGCGGGACCGCTGCCCTGCGTTCGCTTCTTGGCGAGCGTGTCCGGGGCATAGCCGAGCAGTACAGCCGCGTCGCACTCTTTGATTCTCGAATCTCCGGTAATCGTCATTCCGGCGTCGCGCGCGGAAGCGAGCAGCGCTGCGGCGGTATCGGCGACCCGATTAGCTAGGTCTGCGGCGGGGGATGTGCCGCCGTCAGATGCGGTCAACATTGGCGTCACTTTCGGCCTAACCCCCATTTAGGAATTTGATCCCAGACCATGCGGACCACCCCGTGCGGTTCTCGGGACTTTGCAAGCCGATTTCGAGTCCACCCGCCGGGGGTGTCACCGGCTTTCGATCCGCTGCGCCGCGCGCGAGGGCGTACAGATGGGCGGACGGCGGCGTGACGACCGTGACAACCGTGACAGGCTTGTCCCTATAGTCCGCCACACGCGCGCGCGCGTGGAAGCTGATAATGGGAAAGCCTGTCACGGTTGTCACTGTCGTCACTCCCATGGCGCGCGCTCGACCGGCGCGCCCTCCGCCGGCGCACCCTTGGCTGCTTCGTCCTTGGCTTCGTCAAGCCCCCGCTTCGGCTTGAGTTGGATGCCGCAGAACTCGCGCGCTGTGTTCTTCTGGCGGTAAGTAAAACCAGCTCGCCGCATGCTTTCCTTGAAGTCAGCTTGCGTACCAGGCTTGGCCCCGAGCGACCGCGCATAGTCCGACCATGACCGGTACAGCACGCTGCTCGCCTCAGAGATGGTGCCTCCCGGATGCGTGATGCATTCCTCGTCCAGCCAGCGCGGAAACACCTCCTGGTCGCTGAAGTACTCTTCCGTCGCTTCGGTCACGCATGCGGGGCGGACCAGCCCATTCTTCTGCCAGTCAAGGCAGCCTTCGATCATCCATTGCAGGATCGCAGGCGCCTCGGCCATCAGCTTCTCGCCGAGCTTCCGGTCAGGCGTGGCGGGCTTGCTGATGAACGGCACGATGTTGAACCGGCGACGGGCCGCCGCATCGACGTTGGTCAACGTCGGCTTGTGATTGCCGATGATGGTCAGCTTGAACTGCGGCATGTAGGTGAAGAAGTCCTGCCGCATGAACCGGGCGCTGATGGGGTCGCCGCCCGTCATCTGCTTGATCCGCGCTTCGGCCCACGCCTTGCCTGCTTCGGTTTCGGACGCCGTCACCAGCCGCGCGCCGCAGAGCATAGCAAGGTCGGTCGGGTGCTTGTCGTTATTGGATGCCGTGAAGGTCTCCATGGCCGAGGTGGCCGCATAGTCCTTCAGGATTGACGTGAAGATGATGAGATAGACACTTTTGCCGTTGCCGCCGTCGCCGTAGACGAACAGCAACGCATGCTCGTTCGTGATGCCGGTCAGGCAGTAGCCGCACCACTGCTGCAAGAACCGGATCAGACATTTGTCCTCGCCGGTTGCCTCATTGAGAAACTTCAGCCAAAGCGGACAGCCGGTGTTGTCCGGCGTCACAGCGGTGGTCTTGGTGATACCGTCGCCAGGCGAGCTGGGCCGCAACATGCCGGTACGCAGATCGACCGTGCCGCCCGGCGTGCCGAGCAGCCACGGATCGCGATCCCAATAGTCGCTAGTGACAGCGACCACCGGGTCGTGTTTCGCGAACCGTTCGACGCCCGCCGCGAAGTTCGTCTTGCTGGCAATATAGCGCGTCTTGTTGTCTTCGTCTTCTGCGAGCCGCCGGGCCAGTTCGCGCGCCCAATGGAAGGCGCGGCCAGTGCCGTCCTGCTTCCAGTACACGCCGTTCCAGTGAAACCACGCGGCTCGCATATGGCAGTAGCGGAGTCGATCGCCGTGCAGCTCCACAAATTGCTGCGCGGCGCTGTCCTCGGTGACGATGTCATTGGACAGTTTCGCGGACGGCTGCCGCACCTCCTCGCTGCCGGCCGCAGCGGCTGCTTCCGGCTCGCTTTGGTCCGCCAGTTCTTCTGCACCAATGGGCTTGGCCTGCCGCGCGAGATCCACCAGCTCCTCGACCGTGCCGCCAGCCGCGAGCCAATCCGACACATCGCCCTTCGACGGCAAGCCAGGGAGGTTGATAATACGAATCTCGCGAGCGATGGGCAGCAGGTTGGCAGCAACGGACCGCGCATGCTCGGCACCAACGTCGTCGTTGTCCGGCAGGATGTAGACGTTCTTGCCGGCGAAGTAGCAGTTGAGATCAGAAGTCCACTTGCCCGCGCCACATGAATTGGTCGTCGCGGTGAATCCGTGCATGGCGAGGTTGTTGCAGTCCTTTTCGCCCTCGACAATGAAGGTGTCGTCGTGCTCAGCCTTGAGCAATTCAGGCAGGCGAAACGGAATTTTCGGACCTTTGGGCGCGCCTTTGTCCCAGCCGCGACCGTTCCAATGCAGTTGGAAAAAGCCCTTGTCGCTGGTGCGACAAACCTTCAGATACGCCGTGCCATCAGCCTGCCGATAGATGTACTCTTGGACGACCTTGCTCGCCTTTTCCGCTTTGCGCTGAGCCGTCCACCGTGGCAGGCCCAACTTCTCGCGCACCCAATCTTTGCACTCGATGTCGTCATCGCCCGCGTGGCTGTACACGATGAAGCCGTCCGGCGCGGTCGGGGCGATCGTGATAGACAGTGACGTGTCCTTCGCGCTGTGTCCGGGGCCGGGCACACTGCACTTGTCGGGGCCAGTGACCTGACCGCCGAGCTTGGCGACAATCTGATGAACGCTGAACGGAAAACGCGTTTGAACGTTCACGACTACGCTCCTTCCGGCTTGAGGATGGGGGCGTGCGCGCTCACGGTTGCACGCCGCGCGTTTCGCCGAGGCTGCGGACGTGCTCCTTGCAGGCTTCGATCAGGATGTCAGCTTGAGCCTCGGTGAGACCATATTCGCCCCTGTGCTGCTGCTCCTCGTTCCACCAAGTCCGGAGATCATCCGCGCTTTTGGCGAGCGGAATGACCGGCAGCGCCATGGCGACATAGGCGGCTGCCTGAAGCTGTTGCTTCGATGTTTGTGTGTGCGAAGGCACGATGGTATTCATCACAGACATTCTAAAACCGTGAGAGGATGATGGGAAAGGCGGCTGGCGGGCCGCCTTTTCAGCGACTACGCGACGCTGGCTGCCGGCTACGCCACATTCTCGCGAGCACGACGCCACGCTGCGGCAGCCTCGCGCGAGATCAGCACGCGCCTGCCGACGTTGAACGTCGCGGGCATCAGGCCCTTCGGCTTCAATTTATAGAAGAGCTGCGGGCTGAACCGATTACGCGTGCAAAACTCGTCAACACTGTAGGCGTCGGCGTCATCCGGACCGTTCGGTCGCATCGGAGAGTGCATCAGTATGCTCCTTATAATTTTCGGTGAAGCCAGGTGACCTCACCGCATGAGGAGCAGTATTAATAACGCCGCGTTGGCGGTTGTCTGCAAGAGCAAGGAACGTGCTGATGGAAAAGACATGTTTAAGATCAGGAACTGTTGGAAAAGACATGTTTCAGATCAGGGACTGTTGGAAAAGACGCAGGCTGGAGCGATAAGCGCGGATGGTCACAGCACGATGGTCATGAACAGAAGCGTCTCAAGCGGCACGGCACCTCGTGCTGGATGTGACGCTCGTCTCGAGATCGAGTAACGCCGCCCGCGTCAGCGATTCACTTGGATCGCCAATGATGTACCGGCTGTAGTTCTTCTCGATCATCGCGACCGACGTGTCATGATGCGCGGCAACAACGCGGGTCGGCACGCCTTTCAGCAGGTGCCGGACGATCGAACAGTGCCGCAGCGCATAGGGCGTCACCTCCGGGCCAAGCCCGAGACTTTCGACGACCGGACGGAAGCTCGCCGCCAAGTTCCACATCTTGGCGAACAGCGAATGATGCGCGGCCCGGCCAGCAACCTGCTTACGCAGCGCCTTAGCCAACCGTGTCGAGATCGGCAGCGGCCGATATTCGATCGTGCGGTTCTTGCCCTTGCGACTGGTCGGCATCATCAAGCGCGCCGCGTTCAGATGATCCTGCAAATCGGCTGGCGTCAGCTTGAACACCTGACTTTCACGAGCGCCGGTCTCGGCCAGAACGTCGATCAGCAAGCCGAAGTCACGATCCTCATCATACGACCCGGTAACCAGCGCGGCGACGGTTTGATCGGGCAGGATCGCGTTGCGAGCGACCTCGCTGTCGGGCAGCTTCCTGAGCCCATTCTTCCATGCGGCGGCATTGGTGACGCGCTTGTCGTTCCTGGCAGCCAGCGCCAGCGCGGCCTTGAGCGAACGCCCGATGCGATCGGCGGATGAGGGCTTCAGGCCGGCCTTCACCAGGCCGGCGCGCCAGTCGCGCAGCTCCCGCTCGGTCAGCAGTGCGACCGCCTTGCTCTTCAAGGCGTCGGTCAGATGCAGGCGAAGCTGGGTGGCGTTGTATTTGCGCCCGCCGCGAGTTTCGAGATCGGCTTCATATGCATTGATGGTCTCGGCGACACTGATCGGCTGCTCGGTGTTGCCTTCGCCGGCACGCGCCAACATCTTGGCGCGCTCCAGCGCTTGCCAATATGACATGACGCTTTCGCCGTTGGCGTCTTCGTGGTCGTCGGCGAGACCGAACCGCTTGAGCCAGCCATGGCACTTCACCGACCACGTGCCGGGACCAGTGTTGCGACGATATGCGAGAAAGATGCCGGGCGCGATCAGCGCAGTGTATGGCTTCTTACGTGTCGCGAGCTTCAAGCGCGCAGTACGGTTTTCCAGAAATGAAGAGCGGGTGCGGCGGGCCATGGTGTCCCTCGAAATGTCCCCAAAATGGGGGTGGGTCGGGATGGCACCCATCGTACCTGAATAGGAATAAGATAAGCAAACACAATGAGTTATGTGAGCTGTATGGGTCTGTATAGGTCGCTGTGGACTTCGGTTTCTCCCCTTGTGGGAGAAGGTGGCGCGAAGCGCCGGATGAGGGGTATCCCTCGGCGAATTCAAACTGACAAATGTGCGCGCGGAGAGAGACCCCGCACCCGTCTCGCCGCTGCGCGGCGAGCCACCCTCTCCCACAAGGGGAGAGGGTCCGGCGGTGCGGCCCAGCGTCGACTCTCAGTCCCATGCCGGTGCGAAGCCGGGATTGACGCAGCGCCTGTCCTTCGGCAGCGCGGCGATCTTGTTGCGGTCGGCATCGTCGAGCGTGATCTTCAGCGCGTCGAGATTGGCCTGCTGGCTCTCTCGGCGCGAGGCTTTCGGGATCGCGGCCACACCGTCCTGGTCCAGCAGCCATTTCAGCGCGACCTGCGCCGCAGTTGCATTATGCTTGGCGCCGATCTCGGCCAGCACCTCATCTGACGCGATGCGTCCCTGCGCCAGCGGGCAATAGGCGACCAGCGGGATCGACTTGGCGTTGAGATAGGCCAGCACCTTCGATTGATCGAGCAGGGCGTGGTATTCGATCTGATTGCATGCGATCGGCGCCTTGATGTCCTCGACCGCGATCTTCAGCAGCGCCGTGGTGAAGTTGGCGACCCCGATCGCCCGCGTCCGCCCCTCCTGCTTCAGCGTCATCAAGGTCTCGAACACAGCACCCCAGTTCGCCGCCTTGGACGGCCAGTGCACGAGATAGAGGTCGACATGGTCAAGCCTGAGCTTGGTCAGGCTGGCGTCGAAAGAGCGGCGGATGGCGTCGGGGCTGAGGTTCTCGTGCCAGACTTTCGTCGTGACGTGCAGCTCGCCCCGCGGCAGCCGGGCCGCGGCGAGCGCCGCGCCGATCGGTTCTTCATTGCCGTACATCTCGGCGGTATCGATATGGCGATAGCCGATCGACAGTGCGCTCTCGACCGCCGCGCGGCAGGTATCGCCCTGCATGCGGAAGGTCCCGAGGCCGAGCTTGGGCATGCTGATGCCCTGTGTCTTGAGATTATCCATGAACAAGTTCCTGACATCGTTCGGCCCGCCGGAGGCCAGCAGCGATGCTGCGTGAGCAGACTGTTCGGGGATGGAAAAGAGGTGGCGGGAGCGGACAGCATAGTGCGGCAGACGCACGGCGGCCAATCAAGATCGGGTTAGCGACCTAGGAATGCTGCGCCACCACGGCTGGACGCGTCTGCGGCTGCGGCTCGATATCGACCGACCAGAGATCCCGGTTGTCGACGTCCTTCAGCGTCACGGTCATCACGCCGGTTCGGCCATCGATGTCGACCTTGCCGAAGAACTGCAGTCCGAAACAGGGCGCGAGGTTTTCGCCCTGCGCCTCACTGCACCCGTTCTGGTACATCGCGACCGGACCAAAGGTATTGTCGAGCTCGCCCGGGCCCCAGGTTCCGGCGTGCAAGGGCCCCGAGACGAACTCCCAGAACGGTTCGAACTCCTGGAATTGCGCCCTGTTCGGATCGTAATAATGCGCGGCGGTGTAGTGCATGTCGGCGGTGAGCCAGACGATGTTGCGGATTCCGGCGCGCTTGATGGACGCGAGAAGATCGGCGATCTCGTGCTCGCGCCGGTCGGGCGGCCCATCACCCAGCGCGACCGCATCGAGACTGACCAGGCCGATCGGCAGATCGGCCGCGATCACCTTCCAGGTCGCGCGCGAGGCCGCGACTTCACGCTTCAGCCAGGCGAGCTGCTCGGCACCCAGGATCCAGCCGCGATGATCGTCGCCCTTGTTCCAGCTCTCGTCGCGATAGCTGCGCATGTCGATCATGAAGACGTCGAGCAGCGGACCATAGGCGATCTTGCGATAGACCCGCCCCTTTCGCGCGCCGATGTCGCGGATCGGCATGAAGTCGAAGAACGCGCGACGGGCGCGCGCGACCAGGCGCGGGGTGCCGTCATCCTCGTGGCCGGCGGCGTCATAGCTGCCGGTCGGCGACCAATCGTTGGTGACCTCGTGGTCGTCCCATTGTGCAAACATCGGCACCTCGGCGTGGAAGGCGCGGAAGTGCTCGTCGAGATGGTTGTATTTGTAATTGCCGCGGAACTGCGCCAGCGTGTACGCGACCTCTGATTTCTCCTCGGTCACGACATTGCGCCAGATCTCGCCGTTCGGCAGCTTCTGCTCGGAGGGGATCGTGCAGTCGGCGTAGATGTGATCGCCCGAGTGGATGAAGAAGTCTGGGCGATTGTCGAGCATGGTGCGATAGCTGCGGTAGCCGCCGCGCGATGTGTCGATGCCCCAACCCTGCCCCGCGGTATCGCCGGACCACAGGAACGAGATCGACTGGCCGGCAGCCGGCGCAGTGCGGAAATGGCCGATGCGACTTTCACCGGCGATGCCGGTCGCGATATCGTCGAAGCGCACACGATAGAAGATGTCCTGCCCGGGCGGCAGATCGTCCAGCAGCAGTTTCGAGGTGAAGTCGTCATCGGGCGACGCATCGCCCGAAGCCGACGCGATCACGGTCTTGAAGCTTTCCACGGATGAATAATCCACCCGCATCCGCGCCTGCCTGTCGGCGCGCGCCCAGATCACGGCGGAGCCATCCGAGACGTCGCCGGACTGGATGCCGCCTGCGATCTGCGGACGATCCGCGGCGCGGCTGAGATGCGGCGTTGCGAGCGCGGCAACGGCGAGGCTCGAGGTGGAACGGACCAGGAATTGCCGCCGGGTCCAGGCGCGCGAGGCGCGGAGCGCTACCATTCAGGAAACCTTCGTCGACTAGCGACGGAAGGTGCCTGCGTCGTTTGACCCCGGCTTACGGTTTCTTGACCTCGGGCCTACGGTTTTACGACGTGCGGATGACGGCTCGAAACTGACCTAATGCTTCCAGTTGCAGATGCCGCCGCTGCGGCACGGCCAGGTCTGGATGCGGGTGTCCATCGCCTGCGCGTCGAGCGGATTGCCGTGGCGATGCGCGAGCTTGGTGCGTGCCGCGCCGCGTGGCTGCGCGGGCTTGACGTGCGCGACCTTCGGCTCCGACACGCGCACGCGTTCGGCGGCGACCTTCTTCGGCACGTCGACCGGCTCGGCGCGCGCCTGCGCCTCGTTGCCACCGCGCGCCTCCAGCGCGACAGGCGCGAACCGGGTTTCGGGCCCGAGCCGCTTGGGCGACAACACCGCCTTCGAAAGATCGAGGCCGAGATAGTCGTCGGGCTTGTAGTCGTCAGCGCGCGCGACGCCGCCCCATGCGAGCACGAGGGCAACGGCCATTGCAAAAGGAGCGCTCTTCAGAATCACGGACGCCTCCTGAAATTGATTGTTAAGAGGTAATTTACCTCTATTTAGGAGGCGTCGCGCGCAATTCCAGCGGTCAGCTGCCGCCGTGGTTAAGAAGTTTGGCGGTGTCAGGCGACCTTTCGCGGTGCACCCGTCTCTTCAAGAAACCCCATTAGACGGGTACGGATGATGGTTTCCGCCTCAGCCATGATCCTGTCGACGAGTTCCTTGCAGGTGGGGATGTCGTGGATGAGGCCTGCGACCATTCCGCAGCTCCAGGCGCCGGCGTCCATCTGCCCGTCCAGCATGATCCTGGGATAGACGCCCGCGACCTGGTCGTGGATGTCGTCGATCTTCAGCTTGTCGCCCTTCTCGCGTTCAATCTCGAGCAGGCGGTCGACATTGGCGTTCTTCAGCACGCGCTCGGTGTTGCGCAGGCTCCGCATGATGAGGCGGGTGTCGAGCTCGGTCGCGGCGACCAGTGCATTCTTGACGTTCTGATGCACCGGCGCTTCCTTGGTGGCGATGAAGCGCGTGCCCATGTTCATGCCCGCCGCACCCAGCGACAGCGCCGCGACGAGGCTGCGGCCGTCGGCCATGCCGCCGGATGCGACGAACGGAATCTTCAATTCCTCCGCCGCGCGCGGCAGCAGAATCATGTTGGGAATGTCGTCCTCGCCGGGATGGCCGCCGCACTCAAAGCCGTCGACGCTGACCGCGTCGCATCCGATGCGCTCGGCTTTCAAGGAGTGGCGCACCGAGGTGCATTTGTGGATGACCGTGATCCCGGCGGCCTTCAGCGCCGGCATGTAGGCTTCCGGGCTGCGGCCGGCGGTCTCCACGGACTTGATGCCGCCTTCGACGATGGCGGCGATGTATTCCGGATAAGGCGGCGCGGCGAAGGTCGGCAGGAAAGTGAGGTTCACGCCGAACGGCTTGTCGGTCATATCGCGGCAGCGTGCGATCTCTTTTGCCAGCAGCTCCGGCGTCTTCTGCGTGAGACCGGTGATGATGCCGAGTCCGCCGGCATTGGAGACGGCAGCCGCCAGCTCGGCAAAGCCGACGAAATGCATGCCGCCCTGGATGATGGGGTGCTCGATGCCGAACAGTTCGGTGATCGCGGTCTTCACTTAAATTACCTCCCGGGCTTTTGCTTGACGTTCGCGCCAGTCTAGCCGGACTTTTGCGCCGCGGTCATCCTTTCTCTCTCGCCATTTCTCTCAGAACGGCCGTAGGCTCAATGCCCCCGCGCGGGAGCGCCAAGCTTGATCGGGCGCAGCACCGCGGCGGTCGGGATCATCAGCACCGCGATGATCGCGAGCGTCCAGAACACGTCGATATAAGCGAGCAAATCGACCTGCTGCTGCAAGGTGCGCCCAACCCAGGCGACCGCCTGCGAGGCTGCATCACTCGCGTTCGAGCCCTGAGCCTGGAAGAAGCGGGTCATCGTCTCGATGGTCTGCTGATAGCCGAGGTCCGATGGCGCGGCGTGCTCGATCAGGCGGCTCTGGTGGAATTGCTGGCGCTGCGCCAGAATTGTCTGCGCCAGCGCGACGCCCATGGAGCCGCCGATATTGCGGGCGACGTTGATCAGCGCCGACGCCTGGTTGGTCTTGTCGGGCGGCACACCGTCATAGGACGCGGTCGTGACCGGCAGGAACAGGAAAGGAAGACCGAGCGCGAGGAAGATCCGCGACATCGCGGCATAGCCGTAGGTGATATCGCCGGTAAGGCCCGTGAGATGCCACATCGAGAAGGCGACGATGGCGGCACCGAACATGATGAGATATTTCGGCTGCACGCTGCTGACGAGGCGGCCGACCACTGGCATCAGCACCAGGGTCGCGACGCCGCCGGGCGACAAAGCGAGACCGGCCAGCATGGCGGTGTAGTTCAAATCGCTCTGGAGCAGTTGCGGCAAAAGCTGTGTCGTTGAGATCAGCACCGCGCCGGTCGCAAGCATGACCATGAAGCAGGCGGCGAACTGGCGACGGCCCAGCAGGCGGAGATCGACGATGGGATCCTCCCGCGTCAGCTCCCACGGGATCAGCGCAAGCAGTGACATGGCCGAAAGTACCGCGAAGAACAAGATCATGTTCGAGCCGAACCAGTCGTTGCGCTGGCCCTCGTCCAGCACGTATTCGAGCGAGCCGAGCCCGATCGCGACCAGCAGGAAGCCGACATAGTCGACGCGCAGGCCCTTGCTCAGCAGCTTCTCCCTCTCCTCCTCCGCGCCCGAGGGCTCCTTGACCAGCGTGCCGACCAGGAACAGCGACAGCAATCCCATGGGGACGTTGATCAGAAACACCCAGTGCCAGGTGTAGGTGTCGGTGATCCAGCCGCCGAGCGTCGGACCGACCACGGGCGCGACCACGACCGCGACGCCATAGATCGCGAACGCCTGGCCGCGCTTGTGCGGCGGGAAGGAGTCGGCGAGGATCGCCTGCTCGCTGGTCGCCATGCCGCCGCCACCAAGGCCCTGAAGGATTCGGAACAGCACCAGCGCCTGCAGATTCCAGGCGAAGCCGCACAAAAGCGAGGAGACCGTGAAGATCGCAACGCACATCATGTAGAAGCGCTTGCGGCCGATCACGGTCGACAGCCAGCCCGAGATCGACAGCACGATGGCGTTGGCGACGAGATAGCTGGTGATGACGTAGGTGCTCTCGTCGATGCCGACGGCAAGCCCACCGGCGATGTGGCGCAAGGCAACGTTGGCAATGGTGGTGTCGAGCACCTCCATGAAGGTCGCGATCGAGACGACGAACGCGATGAGATAGGGATTATGACCGCCCGCCGCCGAGCGCTCCGGCGACCAGCCGCCCGCGGATGCACTGCCCTGCGCCGTGTCGGTCATCGCACCCTGGTCCAGGGCACGACCGACATGCCGGGACCAACGGGCAGATCGGCCGGCCAGCTGTCGACCACGATCTTCACCGGCACGCGCTGCACCACCTTGACGTAATTTCCGGTGGCGTTCTCCGCCGGCAACAGGCTGAACGCGGTGCCGGAGCCCGGCTGCACGGAGTCGACATGGCCGGTGAGCTTGCGCGCGGGATAGGCATCGATGCGGATCTCGACCGGCTGACCCGGCCGCATGTCGTTGAGCTGCGTCTCCTTGTAGTTGGCGACGATCCAGACCTCGTCAGGCACGAACATCATCAGGCTCTGTCCGGCTGTCACGAAAGTGCCCTTGGCGCCGCTGAGCTTGACGACGCGGCCGGACTGCGCCGCAACCACGCTGGTATATTGCAGGTTCAGCTTGGCCTGATCGAGCTGCGCCTGCGACTGCTGGAGCTGCGCCCGGGCGCCCTCGAGCTGCGCCTGCAGCGTCTTGATGCCGACCTGCGCGGCCGTCACAGCGGTCTTCGCGCGTTCCGTGTTGGCCTGCTGCGCCTGAAGATCGGAGCGGGTCTGCTGCTGGCGCTGCACGGTGCCGGCGCCCTTCTCGACCAGATCCTGGGCGCGCGCGAATTCTTCCTGCGAGAACTGAAGCTGGGCCTGGGCCTGTTCGAGCTGCGCCTCCGCCTGCTTGATCTGCTCCTGCTGGGAGACGATCTGCGCCTCGACATTGGCGATGTTCGCCCTGGCGACCGCGACCTGCGCATTGGCCTGATCGATGGCGATGCGATAGTCGCGCTCGTCGATCTTGGCGAGAAGGTCCCCGGCTTTGACATGCTGGTTGTCCGTCACGGGTATGTCGGTCACGTAGCCGCCAACCTTGGAGGCCACGGAAAAGCTGCGCGCGGCGACGAAGGCATCGTCGGTGGATTCATAGTGGCGCACCTGGAGCCAATAGAGCACTCCGCCGATAAGGGCCGCGAGCAAGACGATGGTGCCAACGCTTGCCAGCAACCAATGCTCGCGAATCCGCTCTCGCAGCGACGGCGCCTTGGCCGGCTTCGAGTCCGTGGCGTCACGGGCCTGATCAGGAGATATCTTCGGAGCTTCCTTCGCCCTCTGCGGCTGCTCCGCGGACGGTCCACGCTCCCGTGTTTGAGCATCCACGGTGAACACCTTTCTCGGGGATCAAACTGGCGGCAGAGCCGCCAAGGCCGGCACACGCGCCGCGAGCCCAACTGCAACTCCTGATCATGGTTCCGCTTGTTGCGAGCACCATCGCGTTCGTGAACGCCTGCCCAAAAAGCGAGCGCGGCACAGTGCATGCCGCGCTCGCCTCGATATCTCATGGGAAGCGCACCCGGTCTCAGTGCGTCTTCGTCGCGTGCCATTTCTCGAGATCGGGTTTCACCTCGTCCGATCCCTGCTCCTTTTCCGGAGTGCCCTTCCAGGGCTTGTCCGTCTGCTTGTGCGAACCCCAGTCGCTCTGCTGCCGGGGATCGTCGTTAGGCCATTCCTTGCTCATCGAGCTTCCTTTCGTTGGAAACGCTTACGCGAAGGGGACACCGTAATAGGAGTTGATCCCGCGAACCGCGGCGTCATCACCCCAGTTCCAATCACTCCGTTCGCCGTATTTGGGCGCGCCTTCCAGTTCCTTGGTGGTGATGCCGGTGACGTAACCGCCGAGCTCCGTGTCGTATTTCAGCGACTGCCACGGCAGCGGATAGTGGTCGTTGCCGAGGCCCAGAAATCCGCCGAAGCCGAGCACGGCGTAGGACACCTTGCCGCTGATCTTGTCGATCATCACGCGTTCGATCGAGCCGATTTTGTTGCGATCGGCACCGTAGACCGATGTTCCCTCGACCTTGTCGCTGCCGATCAACCGACCCATCTCGTTTTGGTCCAGTTCACCCTGATTCAACATCTCAATTCTCCACTCAGCCAGTTGTGGAGACAACCCGAAGAGGTGCGCGATCGTTCCGGCATGTTCCGTCAGACTTGAGGAACATCGCCGGAAACGGGTGGTTCTCTCAACTTCAAATCCCGGAAACCAAATACCGGAAAACGAAGGGCCGCCCTTGATGTCCCAGACCGTCTCCGACTTCATCGTTCAACGTCTGCATCAATGGGGCGTGCGCCACCTCTTTGGCTATCCTGGCGATGGCATCAACGGCGTGTTCGGAGCCCTTCAGCGTGCTGAGGGCAAGATCGGCTTTGTTCAGACCCGGCATGAGGAGATGGCCGCTTTCATGGCGAGCGCCTATGCGAAGTTCTCTGGCCAACTCGGGGTCTGTATCGCAACTTCGGGCCCCGGCGCCTCGCATCTGATCACCGGGCTCTACGATGCCCTGCTGGATCACCAGCCCGTGCTCGCGATCGTCGGCCAGCAGGCACGCAATGCGCTGGGCGGGCAATATCAGCAGGAACTCGATCTCGTCTCGATGTTCAAGGATGTGGCTGGCGCCTACGTCATGCAGGCCTCCTCGCCGGCGCAGATCCGGCATCTGATCGATCGATCGATCCGGATCGCGCTGGCCCGGCGGACGCCAACGGTGATCATCCTGCCCAACGATATCCAGGAGGAGCCCTACGAGGACCCGCCGCGCGCTCACGGCACTCTGCACTCCGGCATTGGCTATAGCGCTCCAAGCATCAAGCCTCGTGACGCTGACCTCGACCGTGCCGCCGAGGTGCTCAATGCCGGCAAGAAGGTCGCGATGCTCATCGGCGCCGGCGCGCTCCACGCCACCGAGGAGGTGATCGCGGTCGCCGACCGCTTGTCCGCCGGCTGCGCCAAGGCGCTGCTCGGCAAGGCGGCGCTCCCCGACGATCTGCCGTGGGTCACCGGCTCGATCGGCCTGCTCGGCACCGAACCCAGCTACAACATGATGATGGAATGCGACACACTGCTGATGGTCGGCTCCGCCTTTCCCTATGCCGAATTCCTGCCGAAGGAAGGCGCGGCGCGCGGCGTGCAGATCGACATCGACGCCAGCATGATGTCGATCCGCTTTCCCATGGAGGTCGGCCTCGTCGGCGATGCCGCCGAGACGCTGCGCGCCCTGCTGCCGCGACTGAAACCCAAGAGCGATGGCGCCTGGCGCCAGGGTATCCAGGACGACGTCGCGAAATGGTGGAAGACGCTCGATGATCGGGCACATCAGCCCGCAGCACCGGTCAATCCGCAGCTCGTCGCCTGGGAGCTGTCTCCGCGCCTGCCCGACCGCGCCATCGTCACCAGCGATTCCGGCTCCTGCGCCAACTGGTTCGCGCGCGACCTGAAGATGCGCCGCGGCATGACGGCCTCGCTCTCAGGCGGGCTCGCCTCGATGGGTGCCGCGGTGCCCTATGCGCTCGCCGCGAAATACGCCCATTCCGACCGCCCGGTGATCGCACTCGTCGGCGACGGCGCGATGCAGATGAACAACATGGCCGAGCTGATCACCGCCGCCAAGTATTGGCGCGACTGGAAGGATCCGCGCTTCATCGTCTGCGTCTTCAACAACGAAGACCTCAACCAGGTGACCTGGGAGCAGCGCGTCATCAACGGCGATCCGAAATTCGAGGCATCGCAGCGCATACCAAACGTGTCCTATTCGCGCTTTGCCGAACTGATCGGCCTCTCCGGCATCTATGTCGACAGCCCGCGGCTGCTGGGCTCGGCCTGGGAGCAGGCGCTGGCGAGCGAGATGCCGGTGGTGCTGGAGGTGAAGACCGATCCCGAAGTGCCGCCGCTGCCGCCGCACATCACCTTGCAGCAGGCCAAGAACTTCTCGCTTGCGCTGCTGAAGGGCGATCCCAACGAGAGCGGAGTGATCAAGGGGGCGGCGCGGCAGGTGCTGGAAAAGATCCTACCTGGAAACGAATGAGGTGAAGCATGAGCGATTTCCGCGATATCCAGCACGGCGTCAACGATCCCGTGGATGGCCTCGACGTGAAGCGGCAGATCAACGACAACCGGACGCCGCATGAACGGGCACAACGCCATGCAGACGTGCGTGCCGAGGCCACTGCCACGCCGAGCGAGCCATTTCTGCCCGAACGGCTTCGGCGCAAGCCTACCGATCCAATCAACCCGCGGAGCGGGCGGAGACCGACGGATTAGCCGTTAGGAACTCCGGCCGCTGCAGTGTGTTGGTGGGCGCAACGTCGCGCGGCGAGAGGCTGCGCGCCCATTCGGAGGGATCGGACCATGAAACGAATGATTATCGCAGCTGCTTGCGTGCTGCTCGCAGGCCCCGCACTCGCCCAGTCGCTCGGCGAGAAAACCGGCGTCAACTCGGCGCTCGGCGTCGCGCCCGCCACCGCCGACTTCGTCAAGGAAGTCGCCATCAGCGATATGTTCGAGATCGAGTCGAGCAAGCTCGCCGAGCAGAAAGGCAACAGGCAGGAGAAGACCTTTGCGCAACAGATGCTGACCGACCACACCAAGACCAGCAGCGAACTTAAGGGCCTTGTCAGCGGCGGCAAGGTGCAGGCGACGCTGCCGACAGCACTCGACAGCTCGCATCAGAGCGAACTCGACAAGCTCAAGAGCGCGAATGGCAAGGACTTCAGTTCGGATTACAATTCGTACCAGGTCAGCGCCCATGAGGACGCGGTCTCGCTGTTCGAGCGTTACGCCAAGGGCGGCGACAATTCCGACCTGAAGGATTGGGCCGGCAAGACGCTGCCGGCGCTCAAGCACCATCTCGACATGGCCAAGGAGCTCGGCAAGGCGCCGAGCGTCGGTCAGACCAAGTAAACATCTTACGAGGACGCCGGCCCTACCGGCGTCCTCTCGTTTTGCAACGATGCCTGTCTCCGCGCAGTGAGATCGAAGATCGCGGAGATCGTCATGACACATCACGACAAGACTTCAGTATCCCGCCGGCACGTCGTCCAAGCGGCGAGCGCAACGCTCGCTGCTGCTTCGCTGGCCTCTTCGACAGCGGAGGCATGACGCCGCTCGGCCGTTCCGGCCAGCCCGCCGAACTGGCCTCGATTTATGTGCAGCGTGCCGCGGCCGACGCGAGCAATGCGACCGGCTAGGTGTATGGGTCCGCTGGTGGATCGGGACAGCCGTAGTCGGCGCGGCAGACTTATGCCACGAGGCAGAGCCCAGGAACCTTCTTTGTCTCCGGGCTTTACAAAACTGTCATGAAGGACATCACGCTTGCAGACCGATGGCATTAGTAGAGGTTAAACCTAGCCGGATCGACACCGCGATCGCGGATACGATCGCTGATCACACCAATTCAGGCATCGAACACACGGCGCAGACATTGACCTGGGCTGCCGACGAGCACGTGCTGCTCGCGCTGGCCGCGGCAGGGTGGCTCTACACTCATATTTGGCAGCCCCAACAGCGCCCCGTTGCAAATCACGTTGTGGCCGTGTCGCTGGCGACTGCCGTCCTCCCGCATGTCCTGAAATCCATATTCGATCAGACCAGGCCAGACCGGCTGACCATACGCGGACACCGACATGGAGTACCCATCTCAGGACAGGCGCGCGACGCCTTCCCGTCCGGTCACGCGGTCCATATGGGCGCACTTGCCTCGGCGGCGGGCCTGCTGCCGAAAACGCCGCGTCGGTTGGTGCGTGCGATTGCGGTCGCACTTTCGCTGACACGGATTGCGGTACTCGCGCATTGGGCAAGCGACGTCGTCGCAGGCTTTGCGCTGGGCGCGGCTGTAGAGAGACTCTTGCGGCCATGGACACTGACGCAATCGTTGCGCAAGCAGCTCACTTGGCGGAAACGGCCATGACCGAATATGTCGTGCGCTTCATCGCCGGTGGCATCATCGTCTCCGCTTTTGCGATCTTGGGCGATATGCTCAAACCCAAAAGCTTTGCGGGGTTGCTCGGCGCAGCACCGTCAGTTGCACTGGCGACGCTCGGCATCGCCGTCGTCCAGCACGGCCCGCAATACGCCGCGGCAGAAAGCTGGACGATGATCTATGGCGCGGTCGCGCTCGGCTGCTACAGCGTCGTCGTCTGCCATCTGCTGATCAGATACTGTGTGTCCGCGCTGCCGGCGACCGTCCTTGCTGGTATCGTGTGGCTTGCGGTCGCCTTCGGCCTGCTCGCCGGCTTTGGAGGTGCGGCCTGATGCCGGTCAAGCTGTCGCTCTCCGCGCTGAAGCAGACGCGCTGGTACGAATACGGCATTCGTTTCCTGCTCGGTGGCCTGGCGACCGTGCTCACGGGGGTTCTGGGAGCGCGCTTCGGTGTTTCCGTCGGCGGACTTTTCCTTGCGCTTCCCGCCATCTTCTGCGCGAGCGCAACGCTGGTCGAAAGCCATGAACGCCGCACCAAGGAGAAGGCCGGCCTCAGCGGCACGCGCCGCGGACAAGAGGCCGCCGGGCTCGACGCGGCTGGTGCCGCCTGGGGAAGCATCGGTCTCCTGGCATTCGCCGCCGTCTTTCATGTTACCGTGGCCGCAAGCGTTCCGGGCGCTTTCGCCGCCGCGTTGATAGCTTGGGCCGTGGTTTCGGTATTGGCCTGGGGGCTCAGGCGCAAGCTGCGCATCGTCTCCCGCAAACCGCCCCGGTCAGCCCATTCGCCATCAGCAAAGGATTCTCCCCTTACGAAGCGTTAGCCCGCTTTGGCATGCATTGACGGCTGCAATCTCGGCGGTTGAAGGCCCGGGCTGTTGGCCCAGCGCTCGACCTGCTCGATGACCTTCTGGTGGCTGGGGCGCACCGGCCTGGGTGCTTCGCTCTCTTCGACATGTGTGCGGGGCAATCTGACTTCGTTCGTCATGACGTCTCTCCCATTTGCCGGGAGTATACACCTGTCAAAGGATCCCTGCATCACATAAGTTGTTGATTTCGTTATATTTTTTGGCTAACTTGGCGTCATAGCCGCATCTTGTGGAACCGCGGCCGAATGAGTTCGTTGAGTAAACTACTCAACTTGCTCATTTTGGGTGATTGATCATGAACGACCTTCGCGCCGAGCGGCTCCAGGTCATGCTGTCACCGGAAGAACTGGCCGCGGTGGACGACTTCCGGTTCAAACATCGCATGCCGACGCGAGCCGCGGCCGTGCGCGAGCTCCTGAAGCTCGGACTGGCCACCGCCGCAGTCGATGCAGGGGCGAATGTCAAATCGAGCAGGTTCGGAGTTTTCGGGCGCGGCCCGGACGGCCATACGCAACCGCATCCCGAGCGCGGCTCCGAGGATTAGTCCAGCCTGATGCTCAAGCAAACGGCCCCGGCACGGGGTGCCAGGGCCGTCCTTGGAGATTACTTCCGGATCACCGGGGGCATGACAACCGGAAGCAATCCCTCGACTCTTCGCGTGCGAATTCGTTCCTGAAGGAATTAGCCGCTCGGCGCGTCGCCGGAATCATCGGGCGCCATGCCGGAACCGGGCGTCTTGCTGTTGTCGTTCAGCTTGGGATCGCGCGTGGCCTCACGAGAGGGCGAGCCCTTTGGCTCCGACTTGTGCACGGTCTGCGCACGCTGCTTGTCCCGCGGCTGCTGTTCACCACGCTGATCTCTGATGATGCCTTGGTCGGAATGGGCCATGATAGCTCTCGCCTCTTTGCTGTCTCGAAGCGCTTACGCGCCGGAGCGTCGAAGGTTCCGACCCGCGAGATCAGACTGCTAACTGTGCGCTGAGTGCACCGGGGTCGATGCATTTTCGTGATGCACCTGCCGCACTGTCGTCACGGTGGCGAACGCGACCGACACGCCAAAGGCGAGGATGAGCGAAAGAAGAGCCAGACGTGGAGCCATTGCAAAAACCTCCTGAAATAGGAAATCAACGCGATCGACTGTTACGAATGATCCTGCTTGTTGTCCGTGCGCAGTCTCACACGCAGATCCACGAACACGACAGAATTACGCATCCTGCTTTTGAGGCCTGCGCGTTGGAACGGGCGGCACCTCGCCGTCGAGCCAATCCTGCTCGTCGGCAAGTGCCGTCCACGCATTCGCCATGCGCAGAAAACGATTGTGTGCCGGCTGTGCTTCGGCCCTCTCGGCGAGCTGGAGGCAGTTGTCGGCGTTATCCCTGAAGATCTCGGACTGTTTCATCAACATGAATTGGGGACGGAACCGACGCGTCGCAACCGCCCTTACCGGATCGTAACATCTGCGGAACTTTCGACCGCCGTCCGCCATTGGACGTCCATGCGGATTCTTCTCGCGATGGTTTTGGCGTTCATCAGCACTGCACCGCTTGCCGACAGCACCGGAGAGCGACGGCCGACCGGCCGCACGCCGACCGCAACCGAGACCATCAGCGACCTCTACACTTTCAGCCGCTTTCAGCAGGGCTTGCTGGAGAGCACCGACCTGAAGGGCAATGCCGAGGTCAAGAACCTCGCCGCCCTGCGCGCCGAAGAAGCAGCCCGGCGCGACAAGGCCCTGAAACAGATTCAGGAGACGATCGGCACCGAACCGCGCGTCGCCAAGACGACCTCGGCGAGCGCGAGCCTGGTCGAGCCCGAAACTTCGGACGGACCGACTTTCGTCAGAAGCTTCTATGCCGCGCAGATTCCCGAGTATGAATCGGTGATCGACCTGCTCGAGCGCTATCTGAAGGCGCCCGACAATGCCGCGCTTGCAACATTCGCGCGCGAGCAGCTCCCACTGTTGCGCTCACAGGTCAAAGACGCCGAGCGCACCATGGCAGACAAGTAGCCGTTTATTTAGTGTTCGGATGACTTTGCTGGCTCGCCGGCCGCACGGTGCGGTCGCTCTCCGGCATCCGGTCCCGGCCGGCATCCCCATTGTCATCCTTGCCGCCCGAAGTCGAGGTGCCGCTACCGCTGGGATTGGACCGGGTCGACGCACCCGTAGTTGGTGTGTCCGCGCGTGGGGTGGCGGAGCTTGCGGCGGGGTCGCCGGTCACCGCACCACGGCCGCTGGGCGCGCCGCCTTGTGCGAACGCCGATCCAGCCAACAACATCACGGTGCCGATCACGGCAAATCCTGCTTTCATGTGCGCTCTCCCTGTATTCGAGGCTAACAGCAGGACCAGCGGTCCGTTCCGGAAGCGATGACCGAGGCCCGAAACGGGCCCCCAAGGTGTCTTCCCTCGGCAGAAATCAGGAACCCAATGGAACCATTCCGAGGTATCGCTATTATGTTAATCGGGCTGAGCAAAGCAGGTTCCACGTCCTGGCGCCTTAACGTTGGCGCTTGATTTCGAATTTGGCTGACGCTCTATTTTGATAATCCGCGTCTTGCCTGGGAATCGGCTGACGCCTGCGGGGGACAAATTATGAGCGACCTCGATCCCGGATCTGCATCACGTTCCGGTCGTCGCGTTCCAAAGCCAAAAACCAACGGCATGTCGGAGCCCGATTCCCGGGCAGAATTGCTGCTCGCCCTGCAGGCCATGCGCAACGGCGATTTCTCCGTGCGCATGAGCGGCGACTATCTCGGCATCGACGGCAAGCTCGCCGACACTTTCAATGACATCATCGCCGCCAATCAGCGCATGGCGCAGCAGCTCGAACTGGTCGGCCAGGTGGTGGGCCGCGAGGGCAAGACCCGCCAGCGCGTGAAGTTTGGGCTGGCCTCCGGCTCCTGGGCCGACATGGAAGGCTCGGTCAATACGCTGATCGACGATTTGCTGTGGCCGACGCGCGAGGTGACGCGCGCGGTCGCAGCCGTGGCGCAGGGCGACCTGCTCCAGACCGTCAAGCTCGACGTCGATGGACGCCCCCTGCGCGGCGAATTCCTGCAGTCGGCGACCATCGTCAACACCATGATCAAGCAGCTCGGCGTGTTCACCTCCGAGGTGACGCGCGTGGCGCGCGAGGTCGGCACCGAAGGCAAGCTCGGCGGCCAGGCCCAGGTGCCTGAGGTGACCGGCGTCTGGAAGGATCTGACCGAGAGCGTCAACTCGATGGCGAACAACCTGACCAACCAGGTTCGCAACATCGCCGAGGTGACGATCGCAGTTGCGAACGGCGACCTCTCGAAGAAGATCACGGTCGACGTCCGCGGCGAGATCCTTCAGCTCAAGGAAGCCATCAACACGATGGTGGACCAGCTCCGCTCCTTTGCGTCGGAAGTGACGCGCGTGGCGCGCGAGGTCGGCACCGACGGCAAGCTTGGCGGCCAAGCCATCGTGCCAGGCGTCGCCGGCACCTGGAAGGATCTCACCGACAGCGTCAACGCGATGTGCGGCAATCTCACCGCACAGGTGCGCAACATCGCCAACGTCACCACCGCCGTGGCCCGCGGCGACCTGTCGCGCAAGATCACGGTGGACGTGCGCGGCGAAATCCTGGAGCTGAAGGACACCATCAACACCATGGTGGACCAGCTCAACTCGTTCGCCTCGGAAGTGACGCGCGTCGCGCGCGAGGTCGGCACCGAAGGCAAGCTCGGCGGCCAGGCCCAGGTGCCGGGCGTCGCCGGCACCTGGAAGGACCTCACCGACAACGTCAACTTCATGGCGTCGAACCTCACCGCGCAGGTCCGCAACATCGCCGACGTTGCCACCGCCATCGCGAGCGGCGACCTCTCCAAGAAGATCACGGTGAACGTCTCGGGCGAAATCCTTCAGTTGAAGGAAACGCTCAACACGATGGTCGACCAGCTCAACGCCTTCGCCGGCGAAGTCACGCGCGTCGCGCGCGAGGTCGGCACCGAGGGCCGGCTCGGCGGCCAGGCCAACGTGCTCGGCGTCGCCGGCACCTGGAAGGACCTGACCGAGAGCGTCAACTCGATGGCCTCGAACCTCACCGCGCAGGTCCGTAACATCGCCGAGGTGACGACCGCGGTCGCGGGCGGCGATTTGTCGAAAAAGATCACCGTCGATGTCCGGGGCGAGATCCTCGAGCTGAAAGACACCATCAACACCATGGTGGACCAGCTCAACGCCTTTGCCGGCGAAGTCACGCGCGTTGCCCGCGAGGTCGGCACCGAAGGCAAGCTCGGCGGCCAGGCCCAGGTGCGCGGCGTCGCCGGCACCTGGAAGGATCTCACCGACAGCGTCAACTCGATGGCCTCGAACCTGACCGGGCAGGTCCGCAACATCGCCGAAGTCGCGACCGCGGTGGCCAAGGGCGATTTGTCGAAGAAGATTACCGTCAACGTGTCAGGCGAAATCCTTCAGCTGAAGGAAACGCTCAACACCATGGTGGACCAGCTCAACGCCTTCGCCGGCGAAGTCACGCGCGTCGCGCGCGAAGTCGGCACCGAAGGCAAGCTCGGCGGCCAGGCCGAAGTCCCCGGCGTCGCCGGCACCTGGAAGGACCTCACCGACAGCGTCAACTCGATGGCGGGCAACCTCACCGCCCAGGTCCGCAACATCGCCGAAGTTGCGACCGCGATCGCCGGCGGCGACTTGTCGCGCAAGATCACCGTGGACGTGCGCGGCGAGATCCTTCAGCTCAAGGACACGCTGAACACGATGGTCGACCAGCTCAACCGCTTCGCGGGCGAGGTGACGCGCGTGGCGCGCGAGGTCGGCACTGAAGGTCGGCTCGGCGGCCAGGCCAACGTGCCCGGCGTCGCCGGCACCTGGAAGGACCTCACCGACAGCGTCAACTCGATGGCGGGCAACCTCACCGCCCAGGTCCGCAATATCGCCGAAGTCACCACTGCCGTGGCGCGCGGCGACCTCTCGCGCAAGATCACCGTCGACGTCCGTGGCGAGATTTTGGAGCTGAAGAATACCATCAACACCATGGTGGACCAGCTCAACGGCTTTGCCGGTGAAGTGACGCGCGTCGCGCGCGAAGTCGGCACCGAAGGCAAGCTCGGCGGCCAGGCCGAGGTGCCCGGAGTTGCCGGCACGTGGAAGGATCTCACCGACAACGTCAACTTCATGGCCTCGAACCTCACGGCTCAGGTCCGCAACATCGCCGAGGTCGCGACCGCGATCGCCGGCGGCGACCTCTCAAAGAAGATCACGGTGGACGTGCGTGGCGAGATTCTGCTGCTCAAGGACACCTTGAACACCATGGTCGAGCAGCTCCGCTCCTTCGCCGCCGAAGTGACGCGCGTCGCGCGCGAGGTCGGCACCGAGGGCCGGCTCGGCGGCCAGGCCATCGTGCCCGGCGTCGGCGGCACCTGGAAGGACCTCACCGACAACGTCAACCTGCTGGCCGCGAACCTCACCACCCAGGTCCGCAACATCGCCGAAGTCACCACCGCCGTCGCGCGCGGCGACCTGTCGCGCAAGATCACCGTCGACGTGAAGGGCGAAATTCTCGAGCTCAAGAACACCATCAACACCATGGTGGACCAGCTCAATGCCTTCGCCGGCGAAGTCACGCGCGTTGCCCGCGAGGTCGGCACCGAAGGCGAACTCGGTGGCCAGGCCCAGGTGCCCGGCGTCGCCGGCACCTGGAAGGATCTCACCGACACGGTCAACTTCATGGCGGCGAACCTGACCGAGCAGGTCCGCGGCATCGTCAAGGTGGTGACCGCGGTCGCCAACGGCGATCTCAAGCAGAACCTCACCGTGAAATCGAAGGGCGAGGTCGCGGCGCTCGCCGACACCATCAACAACATGACCGAGACGCTCGCGACTTTCGCCGACCAGGTGACGTCGGTGGCGCGCGAGGTCGGCGTCGAGGGCAGGCTCGGTGGTCAGGCCGACGTGCCCGGCGCCGCGGGCACCTGGAAGGACCTCACCGGCAACGTCAATTTGCTGGCAGCCAACCTCACCTCGCAGGTGCGTGCGATTGCGGAAGTGGCGACCGCCGTGACCAAGGGCGACCTGACGCGGTCGATCCAGGTCGACGCCCGCGGCGAGGTCGCAGAGCTGAAAGACAACATCAACACGATGATCACGAACCTCCGTCTCACGACGGACGTGAACACCGAGCAGGATTGGCTGAAGACCAATCTGGCGAAATTCACCAACATGCTTCAGGGCCAGCGCGACCTCACCACCGTCGGTCGCCTGCTGCTGACCGAATTGTCGCCGCTGGTGAACGCGCATACCGGCGTGATCTACCAGGTCGAGAATGAAGAGAATCCGCGGCTCCTGCTGCTTGCCTCCTATGCCGGCGACGGCGTCTATCCGTATCCGCGCGTGCTGCCATTCGGCGACGGCCTGATCGGCCAATGCGCGCTCGACCGGCGCCCACGCGTGATCGCGGACATTCCGCCCGACGTGGTGCCGATCAATTCCGCGCTGCTTCGCGTCGCGCCGAAGAACCTCGTGGTGCTGCCGGTGCTGTTCGAAGGCCAGGTCAAGGCGGTCATCGAGCTCGCCTCGCTCACCTCCTTCACGACCTCGCAGATGACCTTCCTGGAGCAGCTCACGGACTCGATCGGCATCGTGCTCAACTCGATCGAGGCGACGATGCAGACCGAAGGCCTGCTCAAGCAGTCGCAGCAGCTCGCCGGCGAGCTCCAGACCCAGCAGCGCGAATTGCAGCAGACCAACGACCAGCTCGAACAGAAGGCGCAGCAGCTCGCCGAGCGCAACGTCGAAGTCGAGCGCAAGAACCAGGAGATCGAGCAGGCCCGCCGCGCACTGGAGGAAAAGGCAACCGAGCTCGCGCTGACCTCGAAGTACAAGTCCGAATTCCTCGCCAATATGAGCCACGAGCTGCGCACGCCGCTGAACTCGATCCTGATCCTGGGCCAGCAGCTCACCGACAATCCGGACGGCAATCTTACCGGCAAGCAGGTCGAATTCGCCCGCACCATCCATGGCGCCGGCACCGACCTGCTCAATCTCATCAGCGACATTCTCGATCTCTCCAAGATCGAGTCCGGTACGGTGACGGTCGACGCCGAGGAAATCCTGACCGCGAATCTGCTCGAGACGGTCGGGCGGCCGTTCCGTCACGAGGCGGAGAACCGCAATTTGTCGTTCAAGATCGACGTCGATCCGAATCTTGCGCGCAGCCTCGTCACCGATTCCAAGCGCCTGCAGCAGGTTTTGAAGAACCTGCTCTCCAACGCCTTCAAGTTCACCGCCGAAGGCGAGGTGCGCCTGAAGGTCGCCGCCGCGGTCGGCGGCTGGGGCACGGATCATCCCGTGCTGAACTCGGCGCCGGCCGTGATCGCATTCGAAGTGTCCGATACCGGCATCGGCATTCCGCTGGAGAAGCAGAAGCTGATCTTCGAGGCGTTCCAGCAAGCGGATGCCGGCACCAGCCGCAAATATGGCGGTACCGGCCTCGGCCTTGCGATCAGCCGTGAACTCGCAAGCCTGCTCGGCGGCGAGATCCACCTGCGCAGCTTGCCGGGCAAGGGCTCGTGCTTCACGCTTTACCTGCCGCTGAAATATTCCGGCCCGACGCTCGCGCCCCGCGCAACGCCCCAACAGAGCCAGCCGCCGGCGCTGCAGCCCGCGACAGCCGAACCGCAGCGCGTGATCGAGCAGCTTCCCGACGACCGGCTCAACCTCGAACCCGGCGATAGCATCCTCCTGATCGTCGAGGACGACCCGCACTACGCGCGCGTGTTGGTCGACCTCGCCCGCGACAAGGGATTCAAGGTGCTGGTCGCGGCCCGCGGCGCGGAGGCGCTGGAGCTTGCAAAGCAGTACCAGCCGAGGGCTGTCTCGCTCGACGTATTCCTGCCGGATATGCTCGGCTGGACCGTGTTGAGCCAGCTCAAGCACAATCCGCTGACCCGCCACATCCCCGTGCAGATCATCACGCTCGACGAGGACCGCCAGCATGCGCTGGCGCGCGGCGCCTTCTCCTTCGTCAACAAGCCGACGACGACCGAGGGTGTCTCGGCCGCGCTGACCCAGATCAAGGAATATGCGCGACCGCGGCGCAAGCGGCTGCTCATCGTCGAGGACAACGAGGCCGAGCAGCTGTCGATCCGCGAGCTCCTGCATCACGACGACATCGAGATCGTGACGACCGGCACCGGTGCCGACGCGCTCTCGATGCTGCGTGAGAACCCCTGTGATTGCGTCGTGCTCGACCTGCGCCTGCCCGACATGACCGGCTTCGAGGTGCTGGACCAGATCCGCAATGACGAGGCGCTCTCGAACGTTCCGGTGGTCGTCTTCACCGGCCGCGAGCTGTCGGCCGAGGAAGATGCGGAGCTCCACACCATGGCGCGGAGCATCGTGGTCAAGGGCGTGGAATCGCCGGAGCGCCTGCTCGACGAGACCGCGCTGTTCCTGCACCGCGTGATCACGGAGTTGCCGATCGAGAAGCAGCGCATGCTCGAGAAGCTGAACAGTTCCGACGAAGACCTGATCGGCAAGACCGCCCTGCTCGTCGACGACGACGCCCGCAATATCTTCGCGCTGTCGAGCGTGCTGGAGCGGCGCGGCATGAAGGTGCTGACGGCCACGACCGGCAACGAGGCGGTGGCCCTGGTCGAATCCAACCCGGAGATCGCCATCGTGCTGATGGACATCATGATGCCGCAGATGGATGGCTATCAGACCATCGGCGTCATTCGTGAAAACCCCACCTTCGCCCGTCTTCCGATCATCGCGTTGACGGCCAAGGCCATGAAGGGCGACCGCGAGAAATGCCTCGAGGCCGGCGCGTCCGACTATCTCGCCAAACCCGTCAACACCGATCAATTGCTGCTTGCAATCCGCATGTGGCTGCACCGCTGAGTTGGATGCCCGTATGGACCACGAAAAGGTCAACATCCTCCTCGTCGACGACCAGCCGGCCAAGCTGCTCGCCTATGAGGTGATCCTGAAGGATCTCGGCCAGAACCTCGTGATCGCCTCGTCCGGTCGCGAGGCTCTGGAGGTGCTGCTCAAGACCGAGATCGCGGTGATCCTGGTCGACGTCTGCATGCCCGAGCTCGACGGCTTCGAGCTCGCCGCGATGATCCGCGAGCATCCGCGCTTCCAGAAGACCGCGATGATCTTCATCTCGGCCATTCAAGTCAGCGACATCGACCGCCTGCGCGGCTACGAGATGGGCGCCGTCGACTACGTCCCGGTGCCGGTCGTGCCGGAGGTGCTGCGCGCCAAGGTCAAGGTGTTTGCAGAGCTCTATCGCAAGACGCGCGAGCTCGAACGGCTGAACCAGGATCTCGAGGACCGCGTGCGTGCACGCACCGCCGAGCTGGAGAATTCGACCGCAAAGCTGCGCGAGAGCGAAGAGCGGCGCAGCATGGCGATCGCCGCCGGCAAGATGGGCTCCTGGGACTGGGACTGGATCACCGGCGACTGGATGTGGGACGAGGGACAATACCGCATCTTTGGTGTTGGCCCGGAGAGCTTCGAGGTGAATCCGGCCAACGTTCAGGCGCTGTTGCATCCGGATGACGTCGATCAGTTGCGCAAGGCGATCGCCGAATTCAACAAGGGCACGCGCTCCTATGAAACGGAGTTCCGCATCGTGCGGCCCGACGGCGATGTGCGCTGGTGTGTCGGCACGGCCGCCGCCACGGTTGACGATAGCGGTCGGGTCATGCGCGTCAGCGGCGTGACGGTGGACATCACCGAACGCAAGCGCGCCGAGGAACGGCAGACTCTCCTGGCGCGGGAAGTCGATCATCGCGCCAAGAATGCGCTGGCGCTGGCGCAATCGATCGTGCGCCTCACCCGCGCCGACGAGGTCAAAGCCTATGTCAGCGCCGTCGAGGGACGCATCAATGCACTGGCGCGCGTGCACACGATCCTGTCGCTATCGAGCTGGCAGGGCGCCGAACTCTCGAAGCTGATCGACGAGGAGCTTGCGCCCTATTCCCTCGGCGGCCAGATCAAATTGGCGGGGTCGGAAGTTCAGTTGCTGCCGGCAACCGCCCAGACGCTGGCGCTGGCGCTGCATGAGCTTTTCACCAACTCGGCGAAATATGGCGCGCTCTCGACGCGGACGGGACGGCTCGCAATCGGCTGGCAGGTCGAGGACGAGCTGCTCACGCTGACCTGGGAGGAATCCGGCGGCCCGCTCGTCATGACGCCAAAATCCCGCGGCTTTGGTACGCGTAGCCTGCTTGCGAGCGTCGAGTCCCAGCTCGGCGGGCAGGCGCGATTCGATTGGCGCGCCGAGGGTCTGCTGTGTCGGCTCGAGGTGCCGTTGGTCCGCAAGACTGCCGCGACGACCGCGCCCGGCAACTTCGAAGCCGCCAGCTCCGCCGAATTGCAGCGCGCTTCCGGCTAACCGGAGGCCGCACTCTTCCTGCGCTGCGTCGTTTGCGGCTCGCGCGCGACCCGTCCTTCGAGCCAGGCTTCTGTTTGGGCGAGATCGCGCAGAGCCTTGGCATAGCGGCACGCCGCGCTTCGCTCCGCGCCGCGGGGCAGCTTGCGCGCTTTGCGGAGGATGTCCGCAGCGGCGTTACGATAAGCCAGAGAGCGATAGAGAAAGACCACCTTACCCATATCGAATGTTCCCGTGTTGCGCGGTCATTCTCGCCCACCCGGCATGAACGTCGGATGAAGCGGATGATGACAATTCCTTCATGCGGGTGGAACCGGCGCGTGTCGCAGGCGTTGCATGCGAGATTGGGATAGAGTTCCATGCGCGCGAAGAAGTCGTCTGACCTGATCTCTCCCAGCGGGCTCGTCAAGCTGATGACGCACGCGATGATGGGCGCAGCCTTAGGACTCGCTTTCAGCCTCTTGCTCGTGCTGTCCAATTCCGGCGTCGCCAATTTGCTGAGTCACGGCGGAAGGCAGGCCGTGGTCGTTTTCGCCCTCACCTTGGTGACGACGTTCGCGATCGGCGCGACACTGACCGGCGTCGTATTCATCCTCGCCGAGGACAAGCAATCTTGAACTATGCGTGCTTTACCGGAATTTCTTCGTTCGGAACTCCTGCGACGAATGGCAGTTTGCTGCCTGCGTCAATTCAACTCAGGGAGTTCCCGCAGATGAAGACCACCAAGCTCGCTCTTGCCGTGATGTTGGCAACCGGCCTCGCCGCCGCACCGTTCGCAGTGCAGGCCAAGTCGCATAAGGCAAAACACGGATCATCGATGTCGACGTCGCAGACCACCACGGGCGCCAACACCAAGTCCTCCAAGGGTGCTGATCCCTCCGGTCAGGGCGGCTCCGGCCCCGGCTCCGACCAGGGCGGCACCATGACGAACAACAAGGCCGGTATGAGCAACACCAAGTAGGCGTTCGGCGAAAACACGAAGGCCCCGCGATCGCGGGGCCTTTTGCTTTCGGATTCGAACAGACTTCTCTCGGGCCGCTTCGTCAACATGCGGTATCGACGAGCCCCGCACCTCGCGTTGCGCGCAGGCTTCAGCTACGATGGCTGCCCAGGATGTCAGGATGAACGCCTGCAGGATCTGACTTCACCAGATGGTCGAGTCGTGCGCGCTTGCGCGCGATCAAGAGCTGGGCCGCGGCGTCGTCGAGCCCCTCGCGTTGCAGCTGCCGGATGGCAGAGCCCAGTTCGAGAATCTCGGCGCGCAGCTTTAGAATCCGGTATGCATCCGGGACATCCTCCACCGTGCGCTCCCAAGGCTCTCAGCGGCTCGCGATCACGCGCAGAGGACTACCTGATGTCTTCGCGGAACGAAGGCGCATCCTATCGCGGACATTCGGCAGGACATCGCCGCCACCTGCAGCCTTCCATTCGCCGATCAGCAGATTGATTTTCCGGCGCAGATCCATTTGCGCCAGGGCCTTCTCCGTGCAGTCCCGATCGCGCTCGACGAGCTCGCGTACGGCCGCCTCGACATCGGCCATTTCCAGCCTCAAGGCGCTGATTTTACGTCGAATTTCATTAATTCTGTTGTCCATGGCTTGTTAGAACAAAATAAGAACATATAGTCAAGTCACGATTTCAGAAGGGAGAAGCGACATGCAGGTTCAAGGTAAATACGATGCCAAGTCTTTCCTCACCGAGCAGATGACGCGGGCGCAGGGCCTCCGGCTGAAACGGCTGAGCGAAGAGGCGTATCAGCCCGCGCAATACGCGCGGGATCTGTCCTCCAGCGAGGCAGCACGGCGCATTCAGGTGCTGGAAGCGGAGATCGAGCTGGCGGATTCGTTCTAGGCTAGGTCGCCTATCCGGAACGTTGCTTGCACTTTCGGAACCATGCCTGTCCCGGATTGTTTTCCCAGGCCAAGGGAGAACATGCATGGCACGCAAGGCAAAGAAGCGCCGCTACTCGCGCAGGTCCGGCAGCGATGTCGAAGGCGAGATGAAGCGCTACAAGAAGCGGACCGCGAAAAGCGGACCGGGCGGTCGAGGCGGACGCGTGAAGAGCCGCAAGCAGGCAATCGCGATCGGCCTGTCGAAAGCGCGCAAGAAGGGCAAGAAGGTCCCGAAGAAGGCCGCGAAACGAAAGACGTCCAAGAAGACGTCAAAGAAGACATCTCGGAAAACATCCAAGAAGACTTCGAGAAAGAGTTCGAAGAAGACGTCGAAGCGCAAATCCTCCAAACGGTCGCGCTGACCTCAGTCAGATCATGCTGCCCGGCATGAAGCAGCGGATCGAAACGCCGAACGCGGTCTTCACCGGCCACACCATGGTGCGGCCGGCCCGGTTCGGCTCGGTGATCACGGCTTCGTCCGGTACCTCGACCCACTCGCCGTCGAGCCGCACGCGGTAATGTCCATTGTGCGAGTCCCAATCGGGATCGGCGACCGCAAACCCATCCGCATCCGAGCAGCACGGACCGAGATGGCTGCGCAGGCCGTCGAACCACGGCTTGAGAGGTGAGTCCGCGTAGCGGCCGTCGTCGCGCCCGAGAGCGTTTCCACCCCATAGCACGAGTGGCGCTACCAACGGCGCCACAAGCAGCGCACTTCTCAGCGAGAGCTTCAATCGATCCATGTCGGCACCGATCAAATACGAATTGCCGGCCGGCTCAGCGGCGGCAAGTTCGAAGTTCCACGCTTGCAATCGTCGGCGGCTTCATTGCCGCCGAGTCTGTACGAGATCCGCAATTGTGATGAGCGAACACGGCTTTTTCGGACGAAACCGGGTCATCCTCCCTGCCGTTAACGAGAATGTTATCGGCGATCTGCGGAAATCCTGAAGGCGAACGGGAAAGGCGGCCAGAAGGCCGCCTTTTTGGAGTTGCGCCGATCGACGTTCGCCTTATGCGAGCGGCACCGCGACGAACCGGGTCGCCTGTGCGCTTCGGACCTGCAGCAGCACGCTGCGCTTGCCGGACGATTTCGCCTGCGCCAGTTCCGAACGGACATCGCCGATATTGGCGACGGCCTTGCCGCCCACATTGAGGATGACGTCGCCGGTCTGGATGCCGCGTTGCGCGGCCGGCCCTTGCGGATCGACTTCAGTGACGACGACGCCCTTCTGGCCGGCGCCCTGCACGTCGCCGGCCGGAGCCAGGCTGAGCCCCAGACGCGGCGGCATGCCGGCATCTGGCTGCGACTTGCCCTCGTCGGCCCTAGCCTGCCGCTCGTTCGGCAACTCGCCAAGCGCCAGTGTCACCGTCTTGCTGTCGCCTTTGTGGACGACATCGAGCTTCACGGACGTGCCGGGCGCCAGGGTGGCGATGGTGCGGGCGAGATCGCGGGAATCCTTGATCGCGGTGCCGTTGACGGCGGTGATGACGTCGCCCGCCTCGATGCCCGCCTTCGCCGCCGGGCTGCCGTCCTGCGGATTGTCGACGATCGCGCCGCGCGCCTCCTTGAGGCCCAGACTGTCGGCGATATCCGACGTCACCGGCTGCACCTGGACGCCGAGCCAGCCGCGTGTGACCGCGCCCTTGTCCTTCAACTGTGCGACGACGAGCTTTGCGGTCGAAGCCGGAATGTCGAAGCCGATGCCGACCGAGCCGCCGGAGGGCGAGAAGATCGCAGTGTTCACGCCGATCACGTTGCCATTCATGTCGAAGGCCGGGCCGCCGGAATTGCCCTTGTTGATCGGCGCGTCGATCTGGATGAAGTCGTCATAGGGACCATTGCCGATGTCGCGGCCGCTGGCCGAGACGATGCCGGCGGTCACGGTGCCGCCGAGGCCGAAGGGATTGCCGACCGCGACCACCCAGTCGCCGATACGCGGCTTCTGGTCGGAGAATCTGACGAACGGAAAATCCTTCTTGCCCTCGACCTTGATCAGCGCGAGATCCGTTTTCGGATCGGTGCCGACCACTTTCGCGCTGTAGATGGTGCCGTCGTCCATCGTCACTTGCACCGATTCGGCGTGATCGACGACGTGGTTGTTGGTCACGGCATAGCCGTCGGCGGAGATGAAGAAGCCGGAGCCCTCACCCGTGATCATCTGGCGGCGCTGGCGCGGCATGCCCTCCATGCCACCCGGGCCGCGGAAGCCGAATTGCCGCGAGAACTGGTCGAACGGCGTCGCCTCGTCCGAATCCATCCGGTTCTGTTGCAGCATCGCGCTCTTATCATTGTTCTGGTCGATCCTGACCCGCACCGAAATGACGGCGGGTTTGACCATGCTGACGAGGTCGCCGAAGCCCGGCGGTGTCGCGGCGGTCTCCGCGGCCTGGGCGGGCGCAATGAAGGAGGTCGCGCTGAACGGCGAAGAGCCGGGAGCAGTCGCCAGCACGGCCACGCCAAGCGCGGCCACGGTGCCGAGCAGCGCGAGCCGGCGCGGCCTCAGGACCTTGCGGGACGTTGTGGTGTCGGAATTGACGTGATCGCTCATGTCGATATGTCCATGTTGGGTAAGTCGCCTTGCACCCAACATGGTGGCCGCCACCTTACAGCGTCCCGTCCACGCGATTAAATCTTGGCAAAGTAGCCGGGCCGGCGATACGGCCAAAGGTCAAGGCTGCACGTTTGATGCAGCTCAACGCGGGCCATGCGCACCGTGGAAGACTGCGGCCACCGGATGATGTCCATCGGAGGCACGTCATGTACAAAGACATTCTCGTCCACATCCCCACCGAGCGGCCGATCCGCCCGGTGATCGACGGCTCGATCTCGCTCGCAGCGGGCCTCAACGCCCATCTCGATGCAGTTGCGGTTGGCTATGTGGCAACCAGTGCGGCCTATATCGTGGAGGGCGGCGCTGCGGTGGCGGCGGTGTTCGAGATGGAGCGCGAGAGTGCAGTGGAGCGGGCCGAGGCGGCGCTCGCGGTATTCAAGAGCAAAGCGATGAACGCCGGCATTTCCTACACATGCCACCCACTCGGGGCGATGCCGGGGGATGCGGTCGGCTTGCTCGGCGAGATGGCGCGGCTGCACGATCTCAGCATCGTGCTCCAGCCGGATCCGGCGCAAGGCTCACTCGACAACGATGTGCCCGGCGAGATCCTGTTCCAGGCGGGTGGCCCGGTGCTTTTCCTGCCCTACACCTTCCATGGAGCGTTCAAGGCGAAACGGATCGGCATCTGCTGGGATGGCAGCCGCCTCGCCGCGCGCGCTATGCGCGACGCCTCACCATTCCTGGCCCGCGCCGAGGAGATCGTGATCATTGCGATCAACGAAACAGATATGGTTCCCGAGGAAGTCTCGACGCGCAATCTGGCAAGGCATCTCGGCCGGCGCGGACTGTC
The DNA here is from genome assembly GCF_023073015.1 of Bradyrhizobium sp. 87. NCBI lineage: Bacteria > Pseudomonadati > Pseudomonadota > Alphaproteobacteria > Hyphomicrobiales > Nitrobacteraceae > Bradyrhizobium > Bradyrhizobium sp. 87. Next base: position 14,085 of record NZ_JADPIQ010000109.1, on the reverse strand, counting down.
GACCCGCACGGTCAACCTGTCGGCGGCGCGCTCTGACATTCAGCCGACCATGCTGTCGCTGGCAGCCGATGAGAACCTGGATCTTCTGATCATGGGCGGCTACGGCCATTCGCGTTTGCAAGAACGGTTCCTCGGCGGCGTCACCCGCGCCATGCTGGAAGCCATGACCGTCCCGACGCTGATGTCGCATTAATCGAGGGCTTATCCAGGTCGGGCCGGTCACAAGCCTTGTCGTTCGGGCTGACAACCGCGTCTTGAGCGGTGCCGGCGTTGGCAAGTTCAGGTCATATTCGAACAAGTTGGACCGTCACGCCGCGGCGGGTCTCTCCCACGCCGTGGCCTCGACGCCGTCCTCGTCTTGTTGCGCATTGCACGCGTCGAAATGCGCCTTGAGTTCGACTTCGGCGAGATGTTCGAAATGTTCGGCCTGGCCGAGCAGTTCCCAGCTCTGGAGCGGCCGGTAGGCGGCCTGCTGACGACAGAGGGACGCTAGCGCGCGGTAGCGACGTACGTTGTCCATGAGACCCTCCCTCGCATTCACAGAGCTTATTGCCCTTATTTGCGTCAGGGCGATGGCGGTTGTGCAAAAGATTTGCTGCGCCCGCCGCGCGCTTGACTCGCTTGTTTCTAGGCAAACGCGTATCGAGGCGAAAGTTCCAATCAGCGCGGACTCAACGCTTCGGACCTTACCGCAGGCCAAGGCTAGGGTTGTGGGTCATCCTCGTATATCTGCAGTGCAAAGGGGCACGCCCTGGCACACCCCATTACGGTGCCGGCTCGCCCGCCTGTATCCGGCAGTCTACCGGATGAGCGCGGGCTCACCGGCACGCATTGTCTGCGCCGAACTATGTTGCAGCATCGGAACCCTGCCGGCTTCCGCAGCGGCGCGGATGGCCGCGATGTTGCCGGCATAGTCCGCACTGCTCTTGCCGCGAAACACGGCGGAGCCCGCTACAAGCGTATCGGCGCCCGCAGCGGCCACGGCGGCGGCATTGTCGCGCGTGATGCCACCGTCAACCTCGAGTCGGATCGGCCGGTCGCCTATCATGCTTCGAATACGCCCGATCTTCTCGAGTTGGGATTCGAGGAAGGACTGGCCGCCAAAGCCCGGATTGACCGTCATCACCAGGACGAGGTCGAGGCGATCGAGCACATATTCGATCGTGCTTTCGGGAGTCGCGGGACACAGGCTGACGCCGGCTTTCTTGCCGAGCGCGCGGATGGCCTGGAGCGAGCGATCGAGGTGCGGACCGGCTTCGGCATGCACCGTGATGACATCCGCGCCGGCCTTCGCGAACGCTTCGAGATAGGGATCGGCGGGCGCGATCATGAGATGCACGTCGAACATTTTCTTCGTCAGCGGCCGGATCGCCCTGATGACGTCCGCGCCATAACTGATGTTCGGGACGAAATGCCCGTCCATGACGTCGCAGTGAATCCAGTCGGCACCCGCCGCATCGATCGCCACGATCTCCTCGCCGAGGCGGGCGAAATTCGCAGCCAGGATTGACGGCGCGATGAGGATTTCTCTCGTCATGGCTTCGCACTCCCCTGCGCGTCCGCACCGCCGCTGAAGACGCGGCTCGCCAGGACGTCCATGGGATCGATCGTTTCGAGGTCGGCGATATCGAGCATGCGGTCGAGATCGGACACCAGCCGATCGGCCTGCCGCAGGCGGATGCGGTCGACGGCGTTGCGGATCGAGCGCGCATTGGAGAAGAACGGCTGGGTCCGACGTAGCGCGATGTATTTCTCGAACGCCTCGCGCGCCGCCGCCGAGAGGCGATAACCCCGTTCCTTCAGCATCAGCTCGGCGATGACGAGCAGCTCGGCTTCCGCATAGTCCGGAAAGTCGATGTGATGCGCGATCCGCGAACGGAAGCCGGGATTAGAGGCAAAGAAGCTCGTCATCCGCTCGCCATAGCCGGCAAGGATCACGACGAGGTCCTCGCGCTGGTTTTCCATCACCTGGAGCAGGATCTCGATCGCCTCCTGGCCGTAGTCGCGCTCGTTGTCGGGACGGTGCAGATAATAGGCCTCGTCGATGAACAGCACGCCGCCCATCGCCTTCTTCAGGATCTCCTTGGTCTTCGGCGCGGTGTGGCCGATATACTGGCCGACCAAATCGTCGCGCGTCACCGAGATCACCTGCCCGCGCCGCACGAAACCGAGGCCGTGCAGGATCTTTGCCATGCGCAGCGCGACCGTCGTCTTGCCGGTGCCGGGATTGCCGGTAAACGACATATGCAGCGTCGGTGGCGACGAAGCCAATCCCGCACGCTGCCGGATACGTTCGATCAGCAAGAGCGACGCGATCTGGCGCACGCGGCTCTTCACCGGCTTCAATCCGATCAGCTCCTGCTCGAGCTGCTGCAGCGTGCCCGTGATTCCAGCCTCTTCGGCCTCCTTGCGGAGATCGAAACTGGTCTCGCCGGGCTCAGTGGTCATGGCGTGGGGAACATCCAGCATCGGCACCTCGAAGAAAAGGGCTTCGCCGCGGGGGAGCGGCGAAGCAGTGGTCCGCCAAGGAAACGGAGCAGGGAGTGCTCCGCGCGGAGGAGAATGACTTAGGTTGGTGCGTGCGCGAGCTGCCGGCGCACGGTGGTGTAGCGGATCGCGCGTCCGCTCACCTCCTGCCGCACCAGCTCGAACTCGGCTTCCTGCGGCGGGCGGTTGACGATGAACGAGATCCGCACCGATTCCCAGCCATGGCTGGAGTCGAAGCCGCTGAGGCGGATGTATCGGTCGCCATACACTCTGCGGCATTCGGCGAGCTCCATCATCACGCCGGCGGCGTCCTGGAGATCGAACATCGGCAGGCCCCACATCTCCCAATAGGTGTTGCGGGGATGCGGATCGTCGGTGAACTCGATGTTCACCGCCCAGCCGTTGGTCAGGCAATACTGCACCTGCTTGGTGATCTGGTCGTCGGTCAGATCGGGCAGGAATGAGAAGCAGCCTTGGGTCAGCTTCATGTCAAATCTCCTCAAACGGTTTCGAGCGCGGTCGGCACGAAGTCCGGCGTGTCGGTGGATTCATAATTGAAGGAGACGTCCTTCCAAACCTCAAGTGCAGCTTTCAGCGGCGTACAGGTCTCGGCCGCCCTGGCCAGGATCTCCGGTCCTTCGTGGACGTAGTCGCGGCCCTCGTTGCGGGCGAGGATCATCGCTTCCAGCGCCACACGGTTGGCGATCGCGCCGGCCGCGATGCCCATGGGATGGCCGATGGTGCCGCCGCCGAACTGGAGCACGACGTCCTCGCCGAGCAGGTCGAGCAGCTGGTGCATCTGGCCGGCATGGATGCCGCCGGAGGCGACCGGCATCATCTTGTTCAGGCTCGCCCATGACTGGTCGAAGAACAGGCCGTGTTCGAGCTTGGCCGGGTTGAAGTCTTCGCGACAGACATCGTAATAGCCGCGCGTGGTGTTGGGATCGCCTTCGAGCTTGCCGACCACGGTGCCGGCATGGATGTGATCGACGCCGGCGAGCCGCATCCACTTGGCGATGACGCGGAACGACACCCCATGGCTTTTCTGCCGCGTGTAGGTCGAGTGACCGGCGCGATGCAGATGCAGGATCATGTCGTTGCGGCGCGCCCATTTCGCCATCGACTGGATTGCGGTGTAGCCGATCACGAGATCGATCATGACGATGCAGGACCCGAGCTCCTTCGCGAACTCGGCGCGCTCGTACATATCCTCCATGGTTCCCGCGGTGATATTCAGGTAGGTCCCCTTGGCCTCACCGGAGGCCGCCTGCGCCCGGTTCACCGCCTCCATGCAATAAAGGAAGCGGTCGCGCCAGTGCATGAACGGCTGCGAGTTGATGTTCTCGTCATCCTTGGTGAAGTCGAGCCCGCCCTTCAGCGCCTCGTAGACCACGCGACCGTAATTGCGGCCCGAGAGGCCGAGCTTAGGCTTGACGGTCGCGCCGAGCAGCGGCCTGCCGAACTTGTCGAGCCGCTCGCGCTCGACCACGATGCCGGTGGCCGGTCCCTGGAACGTCTTCACATACGCGACCGGGAAACGCATGTCCTCCAGCCGCAGCGCCTTCAGTGGCTTGAAGCCAAATACGTTGCCGATGATCGAGGCCGAGAGGTTGGCGATCGAGCCCGGCTCGAACAGGTCGAGGTCATAGGCGATGTAGGCGAAGTACGAGCCCGGCGTGCCCGGCACCGGATCGACGCGGTAGCATTTCGCGCGATACTTCTCGGCGGCGGTCAACCGATCGGTCCACACCACCGTCCAGGTCGCGGTCGAGGATTCGCCGGCGACTGCGGCTGACGCCTCGATCGGATCGACGCCCTCTTGCGGCGTGACGCGGAACAGCGCGATGACGTCGGTGTCCTTGGGCACGTAGTCGGGCTCCCAATAGCCCATGCGCTTGTATTCCATCACGCCCGATCGATATCTTTCCTTGCCGCGGACGGTTCCTGCATGTGCATTCATGGCTCTCTCCTGCTCTTCTCTCTCTGAATGATTAGGCCGCGACGGGCTCGCGGGCGTCGACGCGCGGATCGAGATCGCCGGCGCGGTAGCGCCGCGCCATCTCGCTCAAGGGAACGACCTTGATACCGCTGGCGTGGCCTGCGGTGCCGAACTGCTCGAAGCGCTCGCGGCAGAGCTCGCGCATCGCATCCATGGCGGGCTTGAGAAATTTGCGCGGATCGAACTCGGAGCGCGTTTGCGCGGCCACTTTCCGGAACACCGCGGTCATTGCCAGCCGGCAGTCGGTGTCGATATTGACCTTGCGCACGCCGCTCGTGATGCCGCGGACGATCTCCTCGACCGGCACGCCCCAGGTCTGCGGCATCTCGCCGCCAAACTGGTTGAACATGTCCTGGAGCGGCTGAGGCACCGAGGAAGAGCCGTGCATCACGAGATGCGTGTTCGGCAGCCGGCGATGAATCTCCTCGACCACCCGCATCGCCAGAATGTCGCCGTCCGGCTTGCGGCTGAACTTGTAGGCGCCGTGCGAGGTGCCCATCGCGATCGCGAGCGCATCGACTTTGGTAGCGCGGACGAAGTCGACCGCCTGGTCGGGATCCGTGAGCAACTGATCATGGCTGACCGTGCCTTCGACGCCGTGACCGTCCTCCTGCTCGCCGCCCCCATGCTCGAGCGAGCCGAGCACGCCGAGCTCGCCTTCGACGGAGGCACCGACCCAATGCGCGAGATCGACGACGCGGCGGGTGATCGCAACGTTGTAGTCGTAGTCGGCCGCGGTCTTGGCGTCGGCCTTGAGCGAGCCGTCCATCATCACCGAGGTGAAGCCATGGGCGATCGCGGACGCGCAGGTCGCCTCGTCATTGCCATGGTCCTGGTGCAGGCAGAGCGGGATGTCTGGATAGGTCCGCTCCAGCGCATCGATCATGTGCGAGAGCATGAGGTCGCCGGCATAGCTGCGCGCGCCGCGCGAAGCCTGGATGATGACGGGCGCGTCGACCTCGGCCGCCGCCTGCATGATCGCGATGCCCTGCTCCATGTTGTTGATGTTGAACGCCGGCACCGCGTAGCCGTGACTGGCGGCGTGGTCGAGCAGCTGACGAAGAGTGATACGGGCCACGACAAATCCTCCTGTTATTGCTTGCCGGCGCGGGCCATCGCCCGCCGGGCGGCTTCCGCAACGCCTTGCGGCGTGATGCCGAATTCGCGGTAGAGCACCGGGGCCGGCGCCGAAGCGCCGAAGCCGCGCATGCCGACGAATTCGCCCTCGGTTCCGATCCAGCGGTGCCAATCGCCGACGACTGCCGCCTCGATGCCAACCCGCGGCGCGGTGCCGAGCACAGCGGCGCGGTAATCCTCCGGCTGCTCCTCGAACAACGCGAAGCAGGGCGCGGAGACCACGGCCGCACGGACGTGCTCGGTAGCGAGCAGGCGGGCCGCCTCCAGCGCAATAGACACTTCCGAACCCGTTGCGATGAGCGTCACGTCGCGGCCACCGTCCGGCGAAACGATCAGATAGGCGCCGCGTGCGACGCGGTTCCTCCCGCGGACATCGCTGCGGAAGGTCGGCAGCGCCTGACGGGACAGGCACAGCACGGAGGGACGATTTTCAGCTTGGAGCGCGCAGTCCCATGCTTCCAGCGTCTCAACCGCGTCGGCCGGCCGGAAAACAAGCAGGTTCGGAATGACGCGGAGCGCTGCGAGATGCTCGACCGGTTGGTGCGTGGGGCCGTCCTCACCGAGGCCAATGGAGTCATGGGTCATCACATGAATGACGCGGATCCGCATCAAGGCCGCAAGGCGGATCGCCGGCCGGCTGTAATCGGAGAACGCGAGGAAGGTGCCGCCATAGGGAATGAAGCCCCCGTACAGCGCGAGGCCGTTCATCGCGGCCGCCATGCCATGCTCGCGGATGCCGTAATGGATGTAATCGCCGGCGAACGCGTCGCGCTTGACCGGGGTCTGCGCCTTGGCATGCGTCAGGTTCGAATGCGTGAGATCCGCCGAGCCGCCGACAAATCCGGGAATCGTCTCGGCGATGCCGTCGAGCACCTGTTGCGACGCCTGCCGCGTCGCGAGCTTCGGACGCTCGGTGGCAAAGCGCTCGCGCAATTTCGCCGAGGCCTGGGCATAGGCGTTCGGCAGGGCAACCGCCTTGCCCTCGATAAACAGGTCGCGCTGCTCGGGCGTCGCGCATTCATAGCGATCGAGCCAGGCGAGACGCTCGACCTGCCCGCGCTGCCCGATCATCCGCCATGCTTTCAGGATCGTGACAGGCACCACGAAGGGCTGATAGTCCCAGCCGAGCGTTCGCCGCGCCGCGGCCGTCTGCTCCGTGCCGAGCGGCGCGCCATGCGCCTTCTCGGTGCCCTGACGATCCGGCGCGCCGAAGCCGATGATGGTGCGGCAGGCGATCAGCGACGGTCTTGTGCTCTCACGCTCCTCGGCAATCGCCTGCGCAACTGCTTCGGGATCGTGCCCGTCAACACCGCGCACCGACCAGCCGGAGGCAGCGAAGCGCGCGAGCTGGTCATCGGAGGTCGCAAGCGAGGTCGGGCCGTCAATGGATATGCCGTTGTCGTCGAACAGCACGATCAGGCGGCCCAGCCCGAGATGCCCGGCGAGCGAGATCGCTTCCTGGCTGATGCCTTCCATCAGACAGCCGTCGCCGGCGATGACGTACGTGAAATGATCGACGAGGCCGTCGCCATGTTGCGCATTGGCCATGCGCTCGGCGAGTGCCATGCCGACCGCGGTCGCAATCCCCTGCCCCAGCGGACCGGTCGTCGTCTCGACGCCCGGCGTATGGCCATATTCCGGATGGCCCGGCGCCTTCGAGCCCCATTGCCGGAACGCCTTGATGTCATCGAGGCTGACGTCGCCGCCGGTGAGATGGAGCAATGCATAGAGCAGCATCGAGCCATGGCCCGCCGACAGCACGAAGCGATCGCGATCCGGCCAATGGGGGTGAGCCGAGTCGAATTTCAGGAAGCGCGAGAACAGCACGGTGGCGACATCGGCCATGCCCATGGGCAGTCCGGGGTGGCCGGACTGCGAAGTCTCGATGGCGTCGACCGCGAGGAAGCGGACGGCGTTGGCGAGATCGCTATGCGATACCGCCGTGAGGTCAGCGTCGGCGTGGACGGAGATGTTCATCGGATCCTCCCCTCGTTCACTTCAGGTTTCGCTTACGCTCGATCAGCTGCATGATCAGCGGCGTCAGGATCAGCTGCATCGCAAGATCGAGTTTCGCGCCGGGACACACGATCGAATTGGCACGCGACATCCAGCTTTGCGGCAGCATCGAGAGCAGATAGGGGAAGTCGATGCCGCGCGGGTTCTTGAAGCGGATCACGACCATCGACTCGTCCGGCGTCGGGATCCAGCGCGCGATGAACGGATTGGAGGTGTCCACCGTCGGCACACGCTGGAAGTTGATGTCGGTCTCGGAAAATTGCGGGCAGATGTAGTGGATGTAATCGGGCATCCGCCGCAGAACGGTGTCGGTAACGGCCTCGGTCGAATAGCCTCGCGCACTGCGGTCGCGGTGCAGCTTCTGGATCCATTCGAGATTGATAACGGGCACGACGCCGATCTTGAGGTCGGCATAACGCGCGACGTTGACCTTGTCGGTAACGACAGCACCGTGCAGGCCCTCGTAGAACAGAAGGTCGGAGCTCTCCGGCAGCCGTTTCCATTCGGTGAAGGTGCCGGGTGCGGCGCCATGCAGCGCGGATTCCTCGGCGTCGTGGACGTAGTGCCGCGTCGTCGCCGTGCCGGTCTCGCCATAGTCGCGGAACGCCCGCTCCAGCTCCTCGAACAGATTGGTCTCGGGGCTGAAATGGCTGAAATGCCTGTTGCCGCGATCGGCCTCCTTCGCCATCTGCGTGCGCATTTCCGCGCGATCGTAGCGATGGAAGGCGTCGCCTTCGATGTAGGCGGCGTTGACCTTCTCGCGGAAGAAGATCTGCTCAAAGGTCTTCTTGACCGACGTGGTGCCGGCGCCGGAAGAGCCGGTGATGGAGATGATCGGATGCTTCCTGGACATCGGGGCGCCTCGCTCAGAGCCGGAAGAAGCCGCGCCGCGCGAACAGCGGTGCGGAGACGCTGGCGACCAGCAAGGGATCGCAATGCAGTTCCTCGACGCGCTGCACCTCGTTGTTCGAACCCATGATCAGCGGCACGCGTTGATGCAGGCTCTGCGCCGAGAGTTCGAGGATACGCTCGCGCCCGGTCGAAGCCGAGCCGCCGGCCTGCTCGACGATGTAAGCCATCGGGTGCGCCTCGTAGACGAGGCGCAGGCGGCCATCGCCATAGCCGGGCCGTGAATCGGAGGGATAGAGGAACACGCCGCCGCGGGTAAGGATGCGATAGGCCTCGGCCACCAGCGAGCCGACCCAGCGCATGTTGAAATTGTGGTTGGCCTGCCCTTCCACACCGGCGAGGCATTCGTCGACGAAGGCGCGCACCGGCTGTTCCCAATGCCGGCGGTTCGAGGCGTTGATCGCGAACTCCTCGCAGGTCTCGGAGATTTGCACGGCGCTACGCGCGAGACGGAAGCAACCGGACCCGCGGTCAAGCGTGAAGATGTCGACGCCCTCGCCGAGCGTCAGCACCAGCGAGGTCTGCGGGCCGTAGGTGACGAATCCCGCCGCGAGCTGCGCCGAGCCGCGCTGATGGAAGGCGAGCGCGAGATCGTCGGGCGCGGGCAGGATCGAGAAGATCGTGCCCACGGTCATGTTGATGTCGATATTGGAGGAGCCGTCGAGCGGATCGATCGCGACGCAGATCTTCGCCGCGCGGTCACCGATCTGCGGTTCACGCATCTCCTCCGACGCCAGTGCCGCGATCGGCAGCTTGCCGAGACAGCGGCGCAGGATCGCATCCGCCTGCACGTCGAGATCGCGCTGCACGTCACCGTCGCTGTTGCGGCCGGTGGTCAGGCCCGACGCATCCGCAAGGTCTCCCGTGGCGATAAGATCGGCGATCTCGATCGCGGCCGCCGCGATGGCATCGACCGCGGCCGCTACGGCCAGCGCATGCGGCGCCGTCTCGGAATACCGCTGAAGGTGGTCGTCCAGCCTGAGTTGCCCGGTCATCTGCGTCCATCCCTTTGCAGGCGCCGCATCCAGTTCCCTCCTCGCTGGAGGTCGGTGCGGCCAGTGCCAACAACGACGAGATTGACAGGGGCGGCTTAATAAGGAAAATTTCTATTCATAATGAGCGCCAAAGAATTATCTTATAATGTCCATTCGACGGCACAGCTCCGGCATCTCACGATCCGGCAGCTTCGCTCGCTTGCGGCGCTCTCGGCAAAAGGCAGCGTCACGGCAGCCTCGACCCAGCTCGGCCTGACGCAGCCGGCCGTGACCCAGCAATTGCGTCAGCTGCAGGATCTCGCCGGACTGCCGCTGCTTCAGCGGACCGGCGACGGCATGCTGCTGACGGAAGCCGGCAAGGAGGTGCTGGCGCTCGCCGAGCGCGTCGAGGCCGCAATCGCGGACTGCCAGGGTTCGCTCGACCTGCTTGCGGGGCGAACCGGCGGCACGGTGCATCTCGGCGCGGTCTCGACCGCGAAATATTTTGTGCCGCACGCGATCGCGGCATTCTCGAAGCGGTATCCGAAGATCGAGATCAAGCTCACGGTCGGCAATCGCGAGGAGATCCGCGGGGCCATGCACGGCTACGACCTCGACTTCGCGGTGATGGGTCGGCCACCGGCCGATGTCAGCGTCGACGTCCGGCAGCTCGGGCGCAATCCGCACATCATCGTCGCGCGCAAGGGGCACTGGCTGGAGAAGGATTCCGGCCTCAACCTCACCGACCTCGTGCACGAGACCTTCCTCACCCGCGAGCCCGGCTCGGGGACGCGGACACTGATGGAAGGCATGTTCCAGAGGTCGGATCTTGAGCCGATCATCGGCATGGAGATGAGCAGCAACGAGACCATCAAGCAGGCGGTCATCGCCGGGCTCGGCATCGCCTTCATCTCGGCCCACACCGTGGCGCACGAGCTCACCGAGGGCCGGCTGATCGTGCTCGACGTCGCGGGCCTGCCGATCGTGCGGCAATGGTACGTGATCCGCCGCAGCGACAAGGTGCTGTTGCCGCCGGCGCAGGCGATGTTCGATTTCTTGGGATCGGAGGGGTCGAACTATCTTCCCGACGTGCCCGAATTCGGCGCGCGATAGCCCGTCGAAATTCAGCCCATCAGCTTCATCGCGACCGTAGCCGCGAGAATGACGATGATCTGGAGCAGGCGCTCGGTCGTGAAGATGCGGTTGAAGGTGGTCATCGCTTGCCCCGGCCGAATTGGGATGTCTCGGTCGGGACGTTGCTAGCACAGACGGGCGACGAGATAACTCCGTAATCGCCCCGTGTTTTCCGTGCACGACCCGACGACCGGCCCTTCGGCGGGCCTGCGCAAGGCCGCGCCGATGGTTAACGATCAGGCCGCGCGTGTAGGGGCGTAGTCCATCCGCGCGGCGAAATAGGCTTCCAGCTCCAGCAGCGCCCGCGCTTCCCAATCCTTCGCCTGCTCGAGCAGCGACCAGCTCTGGTCCGGGCGGAATGCAGCGGTCTGGCGATAGAGCGATGCGATACCGCGGTAGCGGCGCACGTTCTCCAAGATGGCGTGACCGGTGATTTGGCCGTTCATGTCCGAAAACTCCCTCGTCATTCCCGGGGGAGAAATTGCGGCCAAATCTTTTTCGAAAAGTTAGCGCCGCACAGCAAGCGCGCGAATGGTTTCCGGACTGTTGCCCGCGCGCAACGTGCGCGGCCGCACAAGGCCGATCTATTGCGAATTCGTCGCCGCGCTCTCGCCCCGCGGCTTCAACCCACCGCGGCTGATGATCTCGCGGCAGAGATCGGCAAGGCCGATCACCAGCACGGCGAGCAGGCAGAACAGCTTGATGGAATCGGCATGCGCGCTGGTCAGCGAATTGAACTCGAAGAAGGGCGGCATGAATGCCCACCATACCAGCGGAATGGTGAGTAGTGCGGCGAACGCCGCCGCCGGTGCGCCCGCAATAATGCCGAGCACGAACAGGCTGGGCAGGAACGCCGCGAAATAGAGTTTTGCGCCGAGCGCGACACAGCCGCCCTGGAGCGCAGCCGACATTGCGACAACGATGAATCCAAGCAGAAACGCCTGCCACGACCATGGTCGTACCCGCGGTACGCCAACCAGCCCCGCACGCCTCATCAGCCTCCCCCTGCCGCCCGTTAACCAGGCTCGCTTGCGACCAAAGTACTACAGCGGCAGGGAAACTGCGAGGTGGAAATTGCCGACCCGGCGGCCTTGGTAAACGGGCCGGATCGCTAATTGGAGCAACCAGCCCCTACTCGGTGGCCGCATAGACCAGGCCTGCGACGGGCAGCGCGAGCCCAAAGGCCGATGCGAGCGTCCAGCCGCCTTGTGCAAACGCCCACGCGCCGACCGCCGAGCCCGCCGCGCCCGCGGTGAAGAAGGTCGCCATGTAGAGACCGTTCAGGCGGCTGCGGTGCTCATGCCCCAGCGCGAAGATCGCGCGGAAGCCGAGCACGACGTTGCCCTGCACGCCGATGTCGATCGCGATCGCAGCCACGACCAGGCAGGCGAGGTTCAGCACCGATCCGGGCGCGCCGACATGCGTAATCAGGAATCCTACGGCCGCGAGTAGCAGCGCGACCAGCGTGGCCATGCGGCTATGGCCGCGATCGGCAAGCCGTCCCGCGATCGGGGCTGCGAACACGCCGGCGACACCGGCAAGCGCGAACAGCGCGATGCCGCGCTGGGTGAAGCCGAATTCGCTCGCGAGCAGCAGCGGCGTCACGGTCCAGAACAGGCTGAAGGCGCCGAACAGGCTGGCCTGGTACAGCGCGCGGCGGCGCAGCAGCGGCGTGGTCCGCACCAGATGCGGCATCGACAGCAGCAACTCGCCGTAATGCATCCGCGCGACCGGCCTGCGCTTCGGCAGCGTCATCCAGAGTACCGCTGCGAGCACGATCATCAACGCGGCCGAGCAGAAGAACACTGCATGCCACGACAGCATCGCCGTGACGAAACTCGACACCGGCCGCGCCAGCATGATGCCGAGCATCAGGCCGGTCGAGACGTTGCCGACGACGCGGCCGCGAATGGCTGCCGGCGCAAGATGCGCCGCATAGGGAATGATGATCTGCACCGCGACCGAGCCGAGTCCGATGAACAACGCGGCGATCAGGAAGGGCAGCGCGTGGGACGCGAACCCCGCGGCGAGCAGGGCTGCCGCGCCGAGCGTGATGACGGAGCAAATCAGGGTACGGTTCTCGACGAGGTCGCCGAGCGGCACGATGAAGAGAAGCCCCACGCCGTAGCCGATCTGCGTCATGGTGACGATCAGTCCCGCCGCTTCATGCGACAGGCCGAGCGCGGCGCTGATCGGGGCGATCAGCGGCTGGGCGTAATAGATGTTGGCGGCGACCATGCCACAGGCCGCGGCAAGCACGAAGGTCAGTCGCTGCGACACCGCATCCGGATCCGGCGCGGTCTCGATCGTGGCATTCATCGTCATTCACAGGCTCTCCAGATTCGGAAACGGTCGTTTCCTAATATGACAAAAATTCAGGCGAGCAGCTTCATCGCGACGGCGACCAGGCGCTTGCCGTCGAGCGAAAGGCCCGCCTTGCCGACCACGCGCAGGCCCTGCGTGATGCAGATCATCAGGCGCGCGGTGTCGGCGGCGGCGACATGGCGGGGAATCGAGCCGTCGGCCTGCCCCTCGCGAATGAGGCCGGCGATGAAGCCTTCGTTGGTCTCGAGCCGCGCGCTGACGAGGGCGGCGACCACCGGATCGACCGCGGACAATTCGACCGCGCTGCCGACCACGAGGCAGCCGCGCCGCCCCTCGCTGCCCTGGGAATGCTCTACATACGACAGCAGCATGTTGCGCAGCCGCTCGCGGCCATTGGCGCCTTTTGCCGCCGCGCTGCGCGTCTGCTCCTGGCGCAGCGCCGCGTAGCGCTCGAAGGCGGCGAGAAACACCGCATGCTTGTCGCGAAACGCCTTGTAGATGCTGCCGGTCGCCAGCCGCATCGCCGCGGTGAGATCGCCGATCGACGTGGCATGATAACCGCGCTCGGAAAACACGCGGACGGCCCTGTCGAGCGCGGTGTCCATGTCGAACTCCCGCGGACGGCCGGGCGAACGGGCGACGGAGCTGGATTTGCGGGCCGCTTTTTGCATTGCAGGATAATAGGGAATGTTTGTTTCCAAACAAAGACACTTGGTTGTGATTGGGGCGGTAGGGCCACTAACTCCGGCGTCGCCCCTGGCCAAGGCCAGGACCCATTATCCCAGGGAAGGGGTTGGGCGGACATTCGTTCGGTGGGATTGATACCGCCTTAAATCGATAGACCTCGCGGTATGGGTCCTGGCCTTCGCCACGACGACATTTGAGGTTGTTACGCCTGACTGCCGGGCATCGCCACGGCGCAGGCCACATCGCGGTCCTGCGCACATTACAACTTGCAGACATGCCTTCTCATCCTCGCGGCTGATTCCGCCCGAGCTTTGCTTCGTCGCTTCACCCTCTTGTCCAAGAGGGCGCAGGGAAGGCCGGGTGCCGGCTGGCACCCGCGGTCCGCTGCGCGAAAAGCACACGCAGGAAAACCGCACA
>NZ_JADPIQ010000136.1:0-1093 GCF_023073015.1 Bradyrhizobium sp. 87 | reverse complement strand
TGCGCGATGGCCGCTTCGGTCGGCAGCCCGCCGGGCACGACGTGCTCCGGTGCGTGCGCCTGCACGACGGGGCCGGAGCAGCGGCGACAGATGTATTTTGGGCGGCGTGTGATCAGCACGCGCCATTGCGCCGGGATCACGTCGAGGCGCTGGCTGACGTCCTCGCCGATCTTCGTCATGGCGCCGCAACCGCACGGGCAAAGCGTACTCGCAGGCTCGATGATCCGTTCCACCCGCGGCAAATGGGCAGGCAGGCAGCCGCGATTGCGATGAGAACCTTGATCCGGCGCGCTCCGCGATCGGCCCTTGATCACAGCCTCGGCTCTCTCCTGCGCCGCGTCCAGGATGCCTTGCGCGATCTCCACGTCTTCCAGCGGCAAGTGATACTGATCTGGCCGCAGCTTCTCGGACGTCGCGCCGAACTTCTCGCGTCGCAATTCGCCGAGAATGACCTCCAACCGACGCCGCGCCTCTTCCGACGTCGCCAGCGCCGCCTGATGTTCGCTCAAGGCCGCCTGCGTTTGCGCCAAAAGCGCTTTCAATTGTTCATTTTCGTCGCGCAGCGCCGCGATGCTCATGCGCTATTTCGAGCACATCGCCGCCGCGCGTGCCACATTCAAAATAGCTTCCGAGTCATTCTGCCGCAGTTATCCAGCCGCCTGGGGACGCCGCGCTTCTTCCGGGCGGACCAACCTCCAATCCAGCCCCTCGAACAGGGCTGCGAACATCGCCGGCGATATCCGTATCACGCCGTCTGCGATCGTTGGCCAAACGAACTTGCAACCTTCAAGACGCTTGTGCACCAACACCAGACCCGTTCGATCCCAGACCAAAATCTTGATCCGGTCCGCTCGTTTCGATCGGAACACGAAGGCTGCGCCGCTGAACGGGTCGAGACGAAGCATCTCCTGCACCTTCGCCGCAAGCCCATCGTGGCCACAGCGGAAGTCGATCGGCCGCGTCGCGATGTAAATCTTCAGATCGGCACCGGCCGCGATCATCGTGACGCTCGCATCGCGCGGATCACACGGGACAGCTGCTCGCCATCTATGGCTGTGTCCGTCCGCAGCACGACATCGCCGATCGCGATCTC
>NZ_JADPIQ010000035.1:0-1103 GCF_023073015.1 Bradyrhizobium sp. 87 | reverse complement strand
CATCGGGACCAGTCTTGTCCGGCTCGTCGATCAGCTCGTAGAGATCAATCCACTCGATGAACGAATACTGAGAGAACCTCGCCAGCATCGCATCCAGGTTTGAGTTGCAGGCCGACATCGACGCCGACGTCGAGGTGTTGACGAACGTTGAGTCGTAGATCTCGGCGCCGTTCATCTCATTGATGGCGACTGGAACGCCGTAGCTCGACAGCTTTGTGAACAGGTTGAAATTGGGACGAACTCCGCCCCAGTAGTTCGTCGGGTTCACGCCGGCATGCTCGTAATAGTGATAGCCGAGCACATCGACCTTGACGCCATTCGCCTTCATGAAGTCGATGTAGCCGAACATCGTCGATGTGGTGCCGACGATGCGCCGAAGGTTTCTGCCGGTGTCGCGGCGTACCTGCTCGATCGCGTCCGACATTCCCCGCAAGAGATTGGCGAAGTCGACCATCGACGGATATGCAGCGAACTCGGCAGAGGTCCATCCCTTGCCGAACAACGGAGAGCCGTTGGCATCACGGACGGTCAGATTGATCTCGTTACCAAGTTCCCAGTCGCCGACCGAAGATGCGAACTGGCGAACAAACGCCAGGGTCCGATTGTAGCCCTGGGAGTAGAGCGCAGCAGCGTCGCCGGCAGGATACTTGCCGGCATCGGTCTTGTCGCCCCACATTAGCGGAAGCGCCAGAACAGGTTCAAGAGTGACGCCATAGTTGGCGGCAAGGCCCACGATCGAGGTGAAGCGCGTCGCTGCCCATGGATCAGTGTCAGCCGCCAGAGGAATGGTCAGGCGGTATCGCTTGAGCTTATGTGCGGCGAGCGTCTTGAAGACGTCCTCGTCATTGATCTGGCGGTACGCCCCGGAGGCGAACATGGAGTGGCCATTGACGCCGATTTGAACTGTCAATTCTGTTCCTTGATTGCGCGAGAAAAGAAGAGGATGCCGTTTGCAGCAGATCTGATTTCGGGCGCGGCGGGGTAAAGGAGGAGAAACCCCGCCGCAGTCGGGCCGCAGCAGTCGGCCGGCGCTCTGTGCCGCCGCTCTCTGTTCTGTACTGCGACTATGGTTGTATTTTGGCCTACTCTCCCCTGAGGGAGTG
>NZ_JADPIQ010000141.1:0-102775 GCF_023073015.1 Bradyrhizobium sp. 87 | reverse complement strand
CGCAAGCGTCGCCTCAACCGACGCGGCCCGCGCCCACGACATTCGAATCATGGTTGCCCATGGATTCAGAAGCCCGCAACAAAAGCAACTGTAATGCTAATACTGCGAACGGCTCCCTTACTCTCAAGCCGAGAGGGGAGCATGGCCAGGTAGTGGCATTTCAATTGGTGAAGACCGCCGCCTTATGGCTCGTCATGGTGGAGCCGTTCCGCACCAATGACGGAAGGCAAAGGCCCTTCCGTCGAATATCTCATTCTCCCCGATATCTGGGCGGGCGTTTTTCAAAGAAGGCATCCATGCCCTCTTGCTGGTCCGAAGTCGTGAAGGCCACCCGAATTGCCTGTCGTTCGAATTCCACACCCGCATCCAGAGGCGTCTGATACGCGGCGAGCACCGCTGATTTGGCGAGTTCGACGGAGCGCGGCGGCTTCTGCGCAATGAGGCCTGCGATCTCGAGCGCTCGCGCGCTCGCCGTGCCGGTGGGGACGATGTCCGCGATGAGCCCGGCACGCAGCGCGGCCTGAGCAGAAATTGGCTGACCGCCCAGAACCATCAACATTGCCAATGATTTTCCTGCTACGCGGGTCAATCGTTGAGTGCCGCCGTCGCCAGGGATCACGCCAATATTGATTTCCGGCTGCCCAAACTGTGCATTCTCGCCCGCCACCACGATGTCGGCGAGCATGGCCAGTTCGTTCCCGCCGCCGAAACATACACCTTCAACGGCTGCAATGATGGGCTTCACGCAGGTCGTAATATCTCTCCAATCATTCCGCCTGATAGGGTTGTTGATGGCTTCGAACCCGCGCTGCTGCATTTCCTTGATGTCCGCGCCCGCACAAAAGAAGGCGTCGCCTCCTGTGAGCACGATGCAACGTACCTCCTCGTCGGAAACGGCAGCGCGGCAGGCTTGGGCAATATGTGCGATGAGTTCATTGCTCAGAGCGTTTCGTTTCGCATGTCTATTCATGCTCAACAGCCGAACATGTGCGGACGGCGTGGAGGCGATGACGAGGTCTGATGTGGTCAAAGGGTGATCCGCGAAGGTTTGGCTTGGAGTTTATGGCGCTTCTTCGCGCAAGCCGCGAACGAAGGTCACGGCGGCTAGCCGAACGCCCTTCTATTGCGGGCATCGGTAATGGTCTCGACTGAGAATCCGAATGAGGACAACACCTCGTCGGTGGCAGCACCGATCGGTGCTGGGTGGATCCGGATGCCTGGCGGGGTACGCGACAGGCTAATCGGAAGACCGGCCAACGGGACGGTTCCGCGCCCCGGTACATCTACTTGCCACATGATGCCATTGTGCGCAGTTTGGGCCTGACTGACGGCGTCCGCGATCTCATTGACGGCCGTGCAAAGGAGATCCACCTCAGACAGTCGCTGCACCACCGCCTCGGTCGTGAGTGAGGCTATCGCCTCCGCGCAATGTTCCTGAACCCTCGAAAGATTCGCAACCTGACCTTCGCGGGTTGACAGCTCAGGTCGCGTGCTGATGTCGGGTAGACCGAGCGCTTGGCACATCAGCCCAAGCGGATTGTCACGGAACAGCATAACCACCGACACCCAGCCGTCTTTAGTTTTGAAGAAGATCGACTGACTGATCCAGTTCGTCTTCGTTCCGTAAATGCTCTCGCTCGCAATTTCACAGAGTTGCATGGCGAGTGCAACATCGTACAGACAGGTCGAAACGACTTGGCCGAGCCCGGAGGTTTGACGTTCAATAAGGGCCGCGAGAACACCTTGTACAAGCGACATAGCAGCGCCGTAGTCAACGATAGGCGAATTGGTCAAGTGAGGCGGTTGATGCTCTTCAAGCCCGCCGCGAGCAAGCCCGCTGAAAGCCTGCGCCAACATATCCTGGCCGGGCCGGCTCGCCAGAGGCCCGCTTTCACCGAACCCGAACCCAGCGGCATAGACCAACCGAGGATTGCGCGCGCTCAGTTCGGGGAATCCGAGGCCTAGTCGCTCCATCACGCCCGGTCGGAAGTTATGCATGAGCACGTCGGCCTTATCGACCAGCTGAAGCAGGATTTCCTTGGCGACTGGGTTCTTGAGATCCAGGGCGAGTGTACGCTTATTCCGTCCCATGGCTGCATAGTAGGAGCTCATTCCGCCAACCCGAGTCGCCTCGAAATCGAGCCCACGGGTGATGTCGCCCTGGGGTCTTTCGACCTTGATGACGTCCGCGCCGAGATCGCCCAAGACTTGGCCGGCAAGAGGGACCTGCATCACCATTCCCACTTCCAGCACGACAATTCCATTAAGGGCGCCGGCTTTCGGGGTGAGCGTGTTGTCTGCGGGTTCAGCGATCACTTGGCGACCTCTCTAATGAATCTGATTTTGGCTGGCCACAAGCCGGCACACGAAAGCTACAGCACAACCCTAAGCAGGTCAAATCATATGCTAGCTCAATGCGGGATTGATATAGCCCAATATATGTGGAATTGGATTGCGGCGCGGTCGAGCACTGTCCCCGGGAATTCCGGTACCAACGCCGGCGTAGAGCGATGATGAATTCGCCATCGCGCCCGCATGGCATTTTTCGACGAACCTAATTTGGATGGACACCGATGAATTTGAATTACATCGCCGGGGAATGGCTTGCTGCGTCGAACGCAGTGCCGAACGTGAATCCTTCGAACACGTCCGACGTGGTCGGCGAATTTGCGCAAGGTTCGGCAAGCGATGTGGAGCGAGCGATTGACGCGGCATTCGACGCTTTCCGAGCCTGGTCCCGTTCAACCATCCAGACTCGGCACGATTGCCTCAATGCGATCGCCGCCGAGATCCTTTCACGGAAGGAGGAACTTGGGCGGCTTCTCTCCCGCGAAGAGGGTAAGACCCTTCCAGAGGGGATTGGCGAGGTCACGCGTGCAGGACAGATCTTCCAGTTCTTCGCGGGTGAATGTCTGCGTCTCCCAGGCGAGAAGCTGCCGTCCGTTCGCGCTGGGGTGGACGTCGAGATTACCCGAGAACCCGTGGGCGTTGTGGGGCTCATCACGCCCTGGAATTTTCCCGTCGCGATCCCTGCCTGGAAGATTGCTCCTGCTCTCGCGTGCGGGAACACGGTCGTATTCAAGCCAGCAGAGCTGGTGCCAGGATCGGCGCACGCGTTAACGGAGATCATCTCGCGCGCAGGTATTCCGCCAGGTGTGTTCAACCTCGTCATGGGCCGCGGCTCCGTCGTTGGTGAGGCCATGCTGAAGAATATCAAAATTGCCGCGATTTCATTCACCGGCTCGACTTCCACGGGGGAATACATCGCGCAGAGTTGTACGACGGCTCATCCGATGAAAAAGGTTCAGCTTGAGATGGGCGGGAAAAATCCGATGGTCGTTCTGGACGACGCCGACCTCAACGTGGCCATCGAATGTGCAGTGAACAGCGCCTTCTTCTCGACGGGCCAGCGTTGCACTGCCTCCTCCCGCTTTATCGTGACAGATGGCGTCCACGACGATTTCGTTGCAGCAATGGCAGAACGTATGAAATCCCTTGTAGTGGACGACGCCTGCAGAGCCGGAACCCACATTGGCCCGGTGGTCGATCAGCGTCAGCTCGATCAAGATCTCAGCTATATTCGTCTAGGCCAGGATGAAGGCGCCAAGCTCGTGGCTGGCGGCGAACTGCTTAGTCGAGATATGCCGGGCTTCTATTTATTTCCTGCCCTCTTCGCGGAAGTCGACAATCGAATGCGGATCGCACGAGAGGAAATATTCGGACCCGTTGCAACGGTGATCCGTGCTCGTAACTATGAAAATGCCCTGGAGATCGCAAACGATACCCCGTTCGGACTGTCGGCTGGGATTTGCACTTCGAGTCTGAAGTACGCGAGTCACTTCAAACGCAATGCTCAAGCGGGGATGATCATGGTCAACCTGCCAACCGCGGGGGTGGACTACCACGTTCCGTTCGGCGGCCGTAAGGGCTCATCCTACGGACCGCGCGAACAGGGCAGATATGCCGCCGAGTTCTACACGACAGTCAAGACGTCCTATTCCTTCGGCGGCAACATCTGACCAGGTGCCACTTCCGGAAGAGACAGCACAACCAGAATGCGCTTGGCGCATTCTGGTTTCAGATGATGGACATGTCAGCTTCGTTGGTGGGCTCTAACGATCCGGCCAATTGCCGCAAGGCCCACTCGAGATCCTCGATACGATCCGGCACGCCGATCGAGATTCGCAATCCCGAGATCAGCGACGGATCGACAAGCAGAGCGGAAGACGGCGTTGTGATCACTCCGCGTTGCAATGCTCGGGCGGCAACATGCTCGACGGCGCCACTCGGCAAATCCAGCCAGACGTGAAAGCTCGGTGGATGGTTGGGCCTAACATGCGGCCGTAGGATCTGTGAAGCGAGTTTGACGCGGTTCTTCGCTTCTTGTGCCAACGACTGACGCACCTTGGCGGCAAGGCCGTTCTCGATCCACTCGGAGGCGATCATGGAGGAGATGGGAGACGCCATCCAAACGGTCGCCCGCATGGCCTGATGGATACGGGGTATATACTGTTCGGGCACGACGAGCATGCCCAGGCGTAGGCCGGGCGCCAGACATTTCGACAGCGTATTGACGTAGAACGTCCGCTCCGGAGCCAGCGAGGCGAGAGGAATGCTGGCCTGGTCCAAGAAGCCGTAGGCATCGTCCTCGACGATTAGGATGTCGTGCTTGCGTGCAATTCGCACAATCTCCTGGCGGCGAGCGGCTCCCATGATTGTGGCCGTGGAACTCTGGACCGTGGGCATCGTGAACAGCACTCGCGCATTGCCCGAAGCCGCCGCTCTGTCGAACGCTTCCGGAACGAGGCCTTCGCTATCCATTGGAAGCCCGACCAGCTCAAGCTTGGCGAAATGAGCGTACGATTTCATGCCATGGTAAGTGGCGGCCTCGACGAATACCTTGTCGCCCGGCTGACAAATGGCGCTCAGTGTCAACGAGAACCCGTGTTGCGCCCCATTCGTGACGACGAGATTGTCAGGTCCGGTATCGAAGCCGGTATCGCGCAACAGCCTGGCGAACTGGCTACGATGATCCATCACCCCGGACTGAGAGAGGTAGCCGACATAATCGGAGATGTCACTGGGGAACGTCCACCTGCTATCTGCGAGCACTTTCGGCAACCGCGAGGGGCCTGGTATGTTCAAGCTCAGGTCGATCACCCGCCCGCGAGACTGGACGCTCTGGCGCTGTTCTGCAACAAACGTCCCCCGGCCAACGTGGCCAACGAGCAGGCTTCTGCGTTGCCCCTCTGCGTAGGCCTTGATCACCGTGCCGACGCTGAGACCGAGGCGCTCCGCCAAGTCACGCTGAGTCGGGAGTTTCGCCCCGACAGCAAGCGACCCGGACGAAACGTCCTTCTCAATAGCCTCGAGTAAACGGAGAAAAGCGGGTGCCTTGCCGGGGCGCAGTTCGGGATACCATTTTTGCATTTCAACCGCTTATCTTAGAGGACCTTGACCTTCAACTCCCGAGGCCGAGCTCGCAATCATGAATTTGGGCGAGAAGCCGCTGATTTTCAACAGATTTCCGACGTGTCGAAAGACGGCGGAGCGCTCCGGATACAGGAGAGGTCAGTGACCGCCGCCTCGCCGCACCGTCACTCGCTCCATGAAGGACCCAAGCGTCACTTAGGTAGACCTGCCTCGATTGTGAAACCTAAAGTACCTTGACCGAAAGGAGCTCCGTCTTTTCGTCCGCGATAAGTGGGTTGCGCAATGGTCGGCCAAACGCTTTCGATTCCACCTCGAAGACGTCACCGCTGCGCGGCCTGACCCCGGCGGCGAAGCTCAAAACGCTCGCGCCGAAGAAATGCACGTGAACATCACCCGGCCGACGGAAACCGCGATACTTGAAGTGGTGATGTTCAAGGTTGCGGATGGTATGTGACATGTTGTCTTCGCCGGAAATGAATTTGTCAGACCAGATCGTTGAACCGGCCCGCGATACGCGCACGGTACCCGTTACGTCACTCGGGAGCTCGCCGAGCAAGGCTTCGGGACCGTAAGAGCACTCGCGCAATTTTGAATGGGCGAGATAGAGATAGTTCTGCTGCTCCATCACGTGATCCGAGTACTCGTTGCCGAGGCTGAAGCCCACACGCAGGACCTCCCCTTGGTCGCCGATGACGTAGAGGCCCACGACCTCTGCTTCATCGCCGCCATCTTCGGCCCACGCCGGCAAACTAAGCGGATGCTCGGGAGGCACCGCCCACGAACCATCCCCCTTGTATGCCCACTCGGGCTGCACCCCGATGCTTCCATGATCCGGCTTGCCACCTTCAAGACCGAGTTTGAACATGCGCATCGAGTCGGAGAGATCATCTGCTGCTAATTTTGCGTGCATGGCATCTCGAGATTCGGCGCTTCCGAGATGCGTTAGGCCCGTCACGGAAATGGTGCAGCGGGACGGCTCCGCATGATCGAGCGGCAGAAGCAACCTCTTCTCGGCAACAATTTCGTCGTAATCGACCTCTCCCTCACCCCCCCGTGCCGAAATAAGTTGTTCCAAGGACGCATCCGAGCGCGCGGCTTCCAGCGCAAGCTCGCGGACGCTCGTCGCATCTTTTACGACCACCGGCTGGGCACCATCATTGAGAATGGCGCCCACCTGCCGACGGCCTTCCGGCGTCACAAATTGAACTAGTCGCATCTCGCGTTCCTTACACCTCAGAGGGCTGCAGGCGACCGCTGAGCATCAGCAGCGCCTCAAACAAATAATAGCTACCGAAGATAAGCTCGGCATTTTTGACGTAGTCCTCGGGCCGAGAATCTTCCCGTTTGTTGAAGCAGCCCTCGACCAACATGCCGACGGGTCTGTTGTCATCGTCTCCCAACGGGGTGAGATAGCCATCGACGAGAGCGGCGGCCGTCTTTTCCGCAGCATCTTTGTATTTTTGACGCTTGCCTTCACAGGGCGCGACCGAACTCAGCTTGAACAGAGTAGACGCCATGAAGGCGCTCGCGGCTGTGTCTCGTTCAGTATTCGGGGCCGCAGGATCGTTGAAGTCCCAGTAAGAAATGCCATCGGCTGGCACGTGATCAATCCACCAATCCGCACCCTTGACTGCGGCAGCAAGGAAGCGCTCGTCGATGCCTCCCGAGAGGCAACTGATGGTCGCACCCAGCACGCCCCATGCCTGCGCCCTCGCCCAAACGCTGCTTTCGCTGTATCCCTTGTGCGTATAGCGTTGAAGCACTTCGCCACTCTGCACGTCTAGGGATGAGGATTGAACGAAGGCACCATCTTCTCGTTGATGGATTGAGAGAACCCGGGCTGTATGTTTGGCGGCGACGTCCAGCATTTGGCTGTCGTTCGACTCCCTTGCAGCCCAAAAGAGCAGCAGAGATACGACCAGGCTATCGATGCTGCTTGCGGTCGCTCCAACATGTGATCCTTCTTCGGCATTCGCTCCGAGCGGCACCAAACCCAGCTTGGGGTCGAATCGATGTTTGATGTCTCTTGCCGCCGCGAGACCCAACTCTCGCGCTGACTTGCTTCCTCCGAGCAGCGCCCCCAGGCCCGCACCGTAGTAGAACGTCGCAGCCTTGAAGGCTGTGTCGGCATTTACGCGGGATACGAGACGCTTACAGACTTCGTCAGCCAAATGCTTGCAGCGCTCGCCTTCCTCGTCTCGCGACGCAAGCCACAACATTCCGAGCCAGTAGCCGCCGGTCCAATCACCATGAGCTGTCGTTTTCCAGATTCCGGTATTTGGATCAGCCCAATGCGGGAAACCATCGCCCACCTGCTGCGCTGTCGAACGAATGCGATCTTTGATGCGCTCGATCGCTTCATCCCAGTTCCTAGTCATCTCACGTCCTTGTTGCCGTTATCGGGCGCCTCTGTGGCCACTCCATACACATGGCAAGGTTTGCATGATTATTGAGATATATCAATTGCGGATTGGTTCAGCTCTCTTGGTTGACATCGGGGCATTGCCCCCTTATCGTCGCCCGACTAGCCCGCACTGGCTTGCCAAATTGCTCGTCGGGTCACGATTGGTGCGACGGTCTCGATCGCTGTCCTAAACAGCGCTCACATGGCCACTCGCGACTGGCTATCGGTCCGAGTCGCAACGGGCATCGGCCTCGAATACTGCGAACGTTCCCCTGCGGGAGCCGCGCGAATTCGTCCTCACAAGGCTAACGCAACGCCCAACAAGTTTCGGCTACGATCTGGCCGGACGCTTCGCGGTCGGAATGTACGAAGATCGGGCGGCGCCACCCGCAAGAGCTCTGACAGTTGGTACAACCCTCTGTCGTGCCTAAGAGGAGGCCGGACATGCCGAAGATCACCCTTCCGAGACTGACGCGCGTCGAGGCTGGGCAGATATCAACGAGCATTGGAACGAAGACCTGCAGGTGCGTCGAGCCTGCGAGCGCCTCGGCCGACGTGAGAGACCAGCTTCAGTAGATCCTTCGAGACGAACATTCCGCAGGTCATAGCCAAGATGAACAAGTTCTACCTTAAGCACCAAGAAAGTCTGCGTGCTTCTCCCGCCGCCCTTGTGTCCGGGATCGAGGACTTCGACTAGGAGGAGATCACCGCGCCGTACAGACTTATCGGGTGTCGCACGCAGAATGCCGACCTGCTTTTACCTGCAATCTGATTAGTATGTCCGCGGAAGGACCGGATGGAGCCACACTCCTGCGAGTGCTTCGAAGATGGTCCCCCGCAGTTCAAAAAAGCACGCCTGCTCGGAAAGCTTCTGACGGAATGGGTGGCATCGCATGCCCTCACTGGCCCGGAACCTGAAAAAGAGGCCGCTGCTGGACTTCTCCAACAGCGGCTTAAGTCGAGGGAGGAAGCAGACAAGCCCGGTCTGCCAGCGGATCCGGCGTGCGCTCACATGTAGACCGGGTTCAAATCACGTGTAAGATCGGCGAATGATACGATGAGTAAAATCGGGTATAATGCGTTGAAAGTGACAGGCGTCGGGAAACTTGCCAGTCTTCTGCCCGTCGGCCGTAAAGGTGCGTCGTTGGAAATCTACGCACCATCTTTGCGCAGCCTTCCGAAGGGCTCCATACTCGTGATGGCTACCTTGCCCATTATCGATTGGAATGACTGTCTGCTGCGCGGCTTGCAAAACCTTTCCGAGATAACGCGCGCCCACACGTACGCGGCCATCATGATGATCGATCCGTTCGCGTGTTGGGAGGACGTTGCCGAAGCGTTGAAAAAAGCTGGGGTCAGCGGAGTAGTAAATTTCCCACCAGCGTCCATGATTGAGCGATCTGCGGCTGGCGAACCGGTCGATTCCGGCCAGGAGCTCGAATTTCGGCGCATGGAATGGTTTGCTAGCCTGGGGTTTAAGATCTTGTTCGCCGCTGCCGATGATGCTGCGATGATATCGGCAGAGAGACGACTTGGTCCGCATCTCCATGGCATTGTCTACTTGCCGGAAACGGCTCTCGCGCTGAGGATTTGCGACGAGATGGAATTGGCCAGGCTTGACCAACAGGGGTCGTCGATCCCGAAGTTCGCGCTCTTGGACGTGACAGCTTCAAGGCGGCCGGTGGGCAAAAACAAGAGGGCAACTGCTACTCCAAGATCCTCAGCCCCTTGATCTTGTTGTACAGGGTTTTTCTTGAAAGCCCCAGATACCGGGCAGTCTTCCCTCGATGCAGCTTGTTTCGTTTCAAGCCCTCGATGATCCACTCGCGTTCGGAGAACGCGCTTGTCGGCTTCAGAGGTGATGACGCCGTCAAGAGTGGCCTCAGGACATCAGCCGTAATGTGCGTTTGTTGCAACGTCACCAGCTGATTCACGATCTGGCGTAATTCTCTCAAATTGCCCGGCCAGTTGTGGCCTGCGAGCGCCAAGAACGCAGAATTTTCTATACCGAGCGTCTGGGCATTCGAATCTCCTTTAGCCTCCACCGTGAAATGCTGAACAAGTTGCGGAAGGTCCTCGAGACGATCGGGCAGCGGGGGTAACCCAATATCCAGCCCGGCAAATAGCGCAACAAGCCGAGGGCATAGTACAGCGTTAAGAGCCCCCCCGCGAGCAACGGTTGCAGTTGCAATGATCCGTGCAGAGGAACGTGCCAGTGCTACGCTATTCAGCGGCGTGAAACTGCCGGTTTCCAGATAGTCCGCAAGACGCTCTTGCCCGTCCCGGGACAATTGATCGACATGCATGAGCAGGATCGTAGAATCCGTTGCGGTTTCCAGGAGCGACACTTGGCGTCGCCTGGTCTCAGTCTGCCCGGCGCCGAACAGGACGCCGACCGTATCGATGGCTGGGCCGGGCCGACATTGAAACAGCGCAGGCTTGATCAGTTTCTTGTCGCTGAAGGCGTGGACCAGACTGGCTATTCGTCGCTTTCCTGACCCCGCCTCGCCCCACACCAGCACAGGACTGGGATGGCCTGCCAAGCGCCTTGCGGTCTCGAGCACGCGCTTCATGATTGAGGATTGCGCGATCACACCGTGCCTGAATCCGCTCAGTTGGAGCTGACGCTCGAGAAGATCGACCTTCTCCCGCAACAAGTGAATGGTCTTGAAGCCTGAAGTCACCTCAAGGACCGACATTTCCAACGGGACGCGGTCGAGCGACGAGCCGCCGATGAAGCCCTGAACACCTGTTTCGCGGCAGATATCGAGGAGTTCGTCAGGCTTCGTAATTGGCCCGCCCCCCATCAGGCAGATCGTGTTCCTGTCGATGGAATGAGCGACGCGAGCAACAGCGCTTGTGCGCGCGGCGAGCTCGGACAGGCTGATCGTGGGGTCGCATCCGCTTTCGATCGGCCGGTTGAGATTGAAATTGATGCAGATGGCCTCGACGCCGGCTTCGACCATGCGCCTTGCCTCGGGCTGGGTGCGCGTATAGCCGATTGCCATCAGGCCGTGTTGTGCAGCTTTGACCAGGAGTTCGATTTCCCGCTCGTAGCCAAGGCCGGACTTTTCCAGCAGAGATCTTCTGTAGTCATCGATGTGGATCACGGAAGGAAAGTTGGTGACTCCGGAAAAGCCCCAGCTGATGATGCGCTCGAGAAAGCGGTCGATGTCGAGCTTTGGATCGAAGGTACAGGCCCCGAAAAAGACTGGCAATTTCGTTGAAGGCAGGATCTCGGTCCGACCGAAGCCAGCCACGAATTCGTTGCTGTTGCGGATCGGAAGAATTGAGGCAGGTGAAGAGCCACCCATTGCGCGAAACCGGCCAGCATTGAGCGCAAGCACGAAATCCGCGCCCGCCCGCTCGGCAGCTCTGGCCGCCATGCCTGATCCGATCCCCGCCCCGAGTACAAAAGAACGAGAGTTCCGGAAGAACCGCCTGATCCCGCCGCCCTTGACCTGGTCCACCCGCGTGTGCATGCCGTCCCGCCTCCTGCAGGGCAGGTCGGAAGGCTAGCTCCAATTTGCCGGCGCATGCAACCGTCGCAGCGCATTTCCGTTCATCATGAAGAGGTGGCAGTCCGCCGGCGAAGCCGCAAGACGAACCTTGCCCGACCTACTGGGCGCCGCCGCGTTCGGTGCCTTGGCAACCATCGATTCTCTGCCAGCATTGCCGTAGATGTAGGTGACGCTGCCAAGATGCTCGACGAAATCGACGTCGATCTCGATCCCAATATCGGTCTTCTCCGCCGCGGATGGAGAGAAATCATCGGGGCGAATTCCGACCGTGATCGGCTTGCCGACAAGCGACTGGTTCGGCTGGACGGGAACGAGGATTGTCGCGCCTGCATCGAGCTTGACGCCCATGCCCGTCGCGTGCGCTGATTCGATGTGGCCGCTGAGAAAATTCATCTTAGGCGAGCCGATGAACCCGGCGACAAAGCGAGATGCCGGATTGTGATAGAGGTCGTGCGGACTGCCCACTTGCTCGATGTTGCCGTCCTTGAGTACGACGATCTTGTCGGCCATTGTCATTGCCTCGACCTGATCGTGGGTCACGTAGATCATGGTGTTGCCAAGCTGCTTGTGTAACTTGGCAATCTGCACCCGCATCTGCACCCGCAACTCAGTATCGAGATTCGACAGCGGCTCGTCGAACAGGAACACTTTGGGTTCGCGTACAATGGCACGCCCAATAGCGACGCGCTGCCTTTGTCCGCCTGAAAGTTGCCGAGGCTTGCGTTCCAGCAGATGATCGATCTGCAAGAGCGATGCAGTCTCGGCGACCCTGGCCTCAATCCCGGCCTTCGTAACGTTGGCCATACGCAGGGGGAAGGCAAGGTTCTCGCGCACGGTCATGTGCGGATAGAGTGCGTAGCTCTGAAACACCATGCCGATGTTTCGGTCGGCGGCATCAACGTCATTGACGACTTCGTTGTCGATCAAGAGCCGCCCGCCGCTGATACGCTCGAGCCCTCCGATCATTCGGAGCAGCGTCGACTTGCCTGAACCCGATGGTCCAACGAACACGACGAATTCGCCATGTTCAATGATCAGGTCGACATTCCGCAGGATCTGGATCGTCCCATAGGCCTTATTGATACCTTCCAGGCGAACATCGGCCATCACGCTCTCCTCGGTCGCTGGCTTCCAATGTTGGTTCGGGCTATCCCAACCTCAGACAGGCTGGACACGATGAAATCGGGCGATTCCAGTGAGGGATCATCTCGGGGCGGCACGCCGGTCGTGACCAGCACGGTCGGAAGCCCTGCTCTCTTGCCAGCCTGAATATCAGTCTGAATCTGGTCTCCGATCATCAAGGTGGCGCTGCGTACCGTGCCCAGGCGGGAAAGTGCAGTCTCGATCATATGCGGCTCCGGCTTGCCAACAATCAAAGGCTCCACTTTCGTGGCGGCAGCCACGGCGGCGATCGTAGCTCCTGCCCCGGGCTCGAATCCACCTGCCGTCGGCAACAGGAGGTCGGGGTTGGTGCCAATAAAGGCTGCTCCATTTAGGATCGCGTCGACCGCAATCCGCAGCTTCTCATGCGTAATTTGTCGATCGAGCCCCATGACCACGGCGTCGGGCTTTCGATCGGTCACCTCGAGCCCAGCGTCTGTCATGGCTTTCGTGAGGGATGGCGCGCCGATGACGAATATACGCCCAAACTTCGGGTATGTAGCGCGGATGAGCTCGGCGGCGGTGATGGCGCTGGTGACCACGTCCTTCGGCGCAATAACAAGCCCAAGGCCTGCCAGTTTGCTGACGACATCTGCTGGCGTGTGTGTCGAGTTGTTCGTTACGAAGCAGATGGGCAATCCGGCTTCCTGCCACCGTCCAAATGCCTCGACGGAATCGACGATAGCCGCGTTGCCGCGGTAGACGACGCCGTCGAGATCCGAAATGATGCCGTCCACTGGCGGCCAAATGGGGGGAGAAGCGACACTAGCCATTCATCAGCATCCCGCCATTCACGTGTACGATCTGCCCGGTCATGTAGGAAGCTGCAGGACTTGCAAGAAAAACAGCAAGGCCTGCGATATCCTCCGGCACGCCGACCCGTCCGAGCGGGATACGGCCCCCGTGACGTGCCTCGGTTTCCTCGCGCGGGCGCCCATGCATCGGTGTATCGATGATCCCGGGCGCAATGGCATTCACATTGATCTTGTGTGGGGCACATTCATAGGCGAGCAGCTTGGTGAGGTCGTGAACAATTGCTTTCGACAAACAATAGTCGGCGCCGCCCGCCTGGTAGTTAAAGACTGCACCTTGGGACGATAGCGAGGATCCGATATTGACGATCCGGCCCCCTTTGTCCTTCATGAAGCGCTCGATCGCGAGCTTTGAGCAGCGCAGGACCGCGACCGAGTTGATCTGGATGGTCCGCTCGATTTTGTCCGCATCGCCATTCAGGAGCGGTTGGGCAGATTTGACGCCCGCATTGTTGACCAGCACATCGAGCCGGCCAAAGTGCTTGGCGACCGCGTCCAGAACCCTGTTAACATCGTCCTCACTTGCGACATCCATCGCCATCGGTAATACGCCGTTGCCATGGGGCAGGCTTGCCAGAGTGCTCCTGAGAGTTTCCAGGTTGGCATCGGTGGCAAGGACATTCGCTCCACCAGATCGAAACGCATTCACGATGGCAGACCCGATGCCGCCCCCGGCACCGGTCACGAGCACCGTTCTGTTTGAAACTGAGAACTGTTCGGTCATTCCAACTCCAGGATCGTTTGGGATTTCAGAAACTCGTCAACGGCCTCGGCGCTCGGCATGGAGCTTTGCGCGCCGCGTCTAGTCACACAGAGCGCGGCTACCGCCAGCGCTTTCCTGACCGCTTCTCTCAAGGGCAGCCGTTCGGCCAGTGATGCGGCGAATGCTCCGTTGAAGGCATCGCCTGCGGCGGTAGTATCGACCGCTCTCACGGGAAAGGCTCGCAGGGCAAAAGAGCGGGTCTTATCAGCATAATAGGCGCCCTGTGCCCCGAGGGTGATCAGCGCGGCACCTGGCCCGAGATCAAGAAGCTTGGACGCAGCGTGGGCGGCACCTTCAAAGTCGTCGACCTCGATACCTGTCAGCTCAAAAGCCTCTGTCTGGTTCGGTGTGACGAAATCGACACTGCTCCACGCTGTCGACGGAAGCCCGGACCTCACTGGCGCCGGATTGAAGATCAGCTCGAAGCCCTTGTCCCGCTTCAGCTCGAAGAGCCTGTTGAGCGCTCCGATCGGCATACCCATTTCGGCGACCACGATCGCATTGTGCTGAATGAATTCCGCGGCGTTCTCAATCATCTGTGGCGTGACGTTTAGGTTGGCGCCGGGGTCTATGACAATCATGTTAGTACCGTCGTCACCGACCATGACCAGAGCCGAGCCGGAGACTTCACCCGGCGCGATTTTGATCGCGTCGGCGCAAACGCCGGCCTCTGTCAGGGACTGCAGGAGCCAACGACCAGCATCATCATCGCCAAGGCGCGTGTAGAAGTGCGGTCTCAAGCCAAGCCGAGCCGCGGCGACAGCCTGATTGGCGCCTTTCCCTCCCGGGTGACGGGTCAGCGTTCCCATCAGGCTTTCACCTGGCGTTGGCAGCCGCTCGACATTGAAGCAGAGATCGAGGTTTGTCGTTCCGAAGAACATCAACGGCCTGGCACTCATTTTACAGCACCAAAGGTAAGGCCACGCTCCAGGTGGCGCTGGCCGATGACGATCAGGATCACGGGAATGATCATCGTCACGACCAATCCTGCCGCCATAACGGGATAGAATTGCACGCCCGGGTTTAGCAGCTTGAGCAGAGCGACGGTTACCGGCGCCTTGGTCGAAGAGAGGATCAGGCCGAGGGCAAAATTGTGCCACGCGAGCAGGAAGATGAGCAGAGAGGCCCCAATCAGACCGGGTTTCAAAAGCGGCAGCACGATATGCAACACGACCCTGACCGGCTTGGCACCATCCATGGCCGCCGCCTCTTCGATGTCCTTTGGGATATCTTCGATATAGGAGCGGCTCAGCCAAACGATCATCGGCAGTGTGACGACCTGGTAGACCCAGATCATGCCGATATAGGTGTCATACAGGCCAATCGTCTGGAAAACGCTGAACAGGGGGATGACGACCAGTAGGACCGGGGCAAAGCGGAAGCCCAGAATGAAGAAGGCAATGTCTTCTTTGAGGGGTATGTCCCGCCTTGCCAGCACGTAGCCGGCAGGGACCCCCACGAGCACGGACACGATGACAGAGCCAAGCGCTATGACGACGCTGTTCGTGATCGGGGTCAGGAAATCGATCTTGATAGTGCCGTAGCTGGTTGCTCCGGCTTGGGCGACGTCAAACAAGACGCGAAAGTTTTCCAATGTCGGCGAGAACAAGAAGGTCGGCGGCCAGGTCATGCCCTCTGCCTGCTGCTTGAGCGACATCATCACGATCCAGACAAGCGGGAAGGCCAGGATCAATGCGCAAAGGCCGACGAGCAGGTTGAGGATCAAATTGACGGAGGTGGCGCGTTTCAGTCGCATACGTTGGCCCTCAGCTGACGCGCTGCCGCACGACGCGCCACAGCTTGACCATGGCGAACGTTCCCACCAGCACGATCATCCAGTTGACGACCATGAGGGCTGCACCACGCCCGAAGGCGAGATTCTGGAATGCGATAATGTAGGCGCGCACGGAAAGAACGGAGGTGCTATCTCCAGGCCCGCCTTGCGTAGTGCCAAAAATGATGTCGAACTGATTGAGCGATTCGATCAGCCGAAACACCGCGGCGATCAGAATGTAGGGAGCGATCAGCGGCAACTCGATATGCACAAAGGTTGCCCACCCCTTTGCGCCATTGACACGCGCGGCCTCCCTCAGTTCTTCATTGATACCCTGAAGGCCTGCGAAAATGATCAGCGCAAAGAATGGCGTGTAGGTCCAGACGTCAATCAGGACGAGCGAGAACATTGCGGTGTTGGGATCTGAAATCCATGCAAAGCGGGCGATTCCTGCAAGCGAGAGCAGATAGTTGAGGATTCCGCTTTGCGGGTCCATCATCGTCGTCCACATGAGCGCTACGCTCATCGGAGGCAGCACGAGGGGCAAGAGGATGACCGGCCGCATCAGCCGTGCAACGATGACTTCGGTCGCGAACAATTTTGCAAGTGCAAGACCGAAGGCAGCCTCCGCAACCACCGCCGATCCGGCGTAGACAAGAGTGGCGCGAATGCTGTTCCAGAAATCATCCGACTTGATCAGCGCTGCATAGTTGTTGAGGCCGACGAAGTGGACCAGCGGTCGACCGAACTTGAGATCCGTCAGTGACTGAAAGACGCCATAGAAGAACAGAAAAAGAAAGCCGAGCAATATGGTGATCGCTGGCGCTATGGCTGCGATGCTCCACCAGTCAAGATGCGACTGCTCGGCGCGCGCGACCGCCTTATCGTTTGACGCAACAAGTGGGCTGGCTGAAGACTGCAGCGTCACGAGCCCGTCGGATCCTCGAAGGTCCATCTCGGTCTATCTCTAAAATGCATGGGGCGGCGATGAGCTCGCCGCCCCATTTGTTTCACATTGACGAACGGATTTCCGAGGCAAGGGCGGCCAGCGTCGCCTTCACGTCGGCTCCGTTGACCATTTTCTGCATGGCTACGGCCCATGCGTTCATTGCTTCGGCAAAGCCGACGCGGGCTGTGAAGGCGAGTTGCGCCCGTTCCTGCACGGTTTTAAACGTGTCTACGAAATTGTTGAACTCTGGCTTTGCCGCATAGTCGAGCCAGGCCTTGTCGCTCCAGGTCGAGGCGCGCGGAGAGTTGACGAGCTTGCCGGCGATGGCGCCGTTCAGCTCGACTTGCTTCGATGTCGCCCATTGGATGAACAGCCAGGCGGCTCCTTTTTTCTGGGACGCAGCGTTCATCGCAAGCGACCAGATCCAGATATTCGACTCGAAGTTCTTGCTGGTCGGAGCGTGCAATGGGGGTGCGAACGCGATTTTGCCGGACGCGGGCTTGCCAGCCACGTCGTTCCAAAACCCGAACATATTAGAATCAATCGCCATCGCGGTGCGCCCTGAATTGATGCCATCAACGACCTGGTACCAGTTGTCATTGGCAAAGGACGGCGCCGCGCATTTCTTGATCATGTCCACATAGTCTTTGTGGAAGGCGATCGACTCGGGCGAATCCAGCCCTGTCTCCAACTTGCCGTCCTGGACGACGAAATCATGCACGCCATAGGACCTGGCAATCGAGATGGCAGCTGTGTGGATGCTGCTCCAAAAACGCACGCCGCGCACGCCCAAAGGGGTGATGGCGGGATCCGCAGCCTTCAGCTTATCGCAGGCGGCGGACATCTCTGGCGGAGTCGTTGGGACCCCGATGCCGTATTTGGCAAGTATGTCCTTACGGTAGAACAGCTGGATGTTCTCAAAGCCATGCGGGATCGCCCACACCTGCCCGCTTCCCGGCTCGATTTGGCCTTCCTTGACTTTCCAGGTCAGCGCATCCCGCAATGCAGGGAAGAAATCCTTGTAGTCGTAGCCCGCGGCCGTGAGCTTAGCGTCGTTCAGATACTGATCGAGCGGCTCGAGCAACTGGCCCGGTGCGAGATCCCAGGCCGGTTGAATGCCCGTGCCCACCACGTCCCAGCTGCGGGATTTTGTACTGAGCTGGATGGTCAGCTTATTCCAATAGGCATCGTCGGGATAGAGTTCGGGCGTCACCTTGATGCCGGTGAGTTTCTCGAATTCCGGCAACTGGGCCGCGACCGCGTCGGCATACGGATGAATGTCGTAGGCCCAGACGATCGACGTGCCTTCGAACTGGCGCCAGTTGATGTCGTCCGCCTTAGCTTGGGAAAACGCCATGGCCGTTCCGGCCAAAAGCGTGGAGCAGATGAGAGCTTTTTTTGCAAAACTAGCCGTATGGCCGCGCAAAGCGGCGAGCGTCCTTGGCATGATTCCCTCCGATGGGCTCTTTGGCCCGCAAACCACGCGCCCCCTCCTCTTCAAGCGGCCGCGGCGTTGCCGAGGCTAATCTTCGCGCATCCAACGAAAGCGGCCTTTGAGGCTCGGATTGGGTAAGGTTGGGTAAGTCAAAAAGTCGGGCGATTGGGAAAGTATCAATTGGAAGAAGCGGAGTTTGGAATGGGCCCCGGTTGACGACACAGCCTGGCGAGCGCTGTGATGGCTGCGTTTATACCCCAGTTCGAGACGAACAGCACTAAGACGCACAGGGCGAGAATCGCGATCGGTGCTCCGTTGCCGTATACGATATATGGCTTCTGGAGCGCGATCCAAGCGGCGATATGATGGGCGTTAGTGCAGCCAAGAGGTATGGGCGCAGCAATATTCGCGTTGAAGCGGTCGCCGCCCTGCACGGCAATCGTGTCAGGAGAAAGCGTTCAAATGAGTCTGCACCTACTCCATCCCGTCACAGGTGGAGAAGTCGTGAGATGCCCGGACAGATCGTCGTGCATGGCAATCAGCAAGCAACATAGACTCTAGAGAAGCTTGTGCGGCTTGGACCGCCCGCATACTCGCCGTCAATGA
The DNA here is from genome assembly GCF_023073015.1 of Bradyrhizobium sp. 87. Taxonomy (NCBI): domain Bacteria; kingdom Pseudomonadati; phylum Pseudomonadota; class Alphaproteobacteria; order Hyphomicrobiales; family Nitrobacteraceae; genus Bradyrhizobium; species Bradyrhizobium sp. 87. Next base: position 83,917 of record NZ_JADPIQ010000141.1, on the reverse strand, counting down.
GCCGGCTCAACCATATCAGGAGGGTTCTCGTCTATTGGTTGAGACGGATCCTCCGATCCGTTTGCGGGCAAGAGGTATTAGCAGCCCCGATGGGATTGGCGGGACATCGGTCTCGGCGGGCAGTCTATTGGTCCCCAATCCACGCTAAACCTAACCGAAGGTACTGGCGCATTCATGCGACCTCTCCGCTGACGAGGCTCGAGGAGCGATCGGTTGCGACTGGTCGGACGAGGCGAGGTACCGCAGCAATCAGACGCTTGGTATAGTCGGCCCGTGGATTGAGGAACACCTCATCCGTATCGCCACTCTCGACGACGCGTCCATGGCGCATGACCATGACCCGGTCGCTGAGATGGCGAATCACGCCGAGATCGTGCGAGATGAAGAGATAGCTCATACCGAGCTGCGCCTTGAGATCCCCGAGCAGATCGAGCACCTGCGCCTGGATCGAGACATCCAGAGCGGAAACCGGTTCATCGCAGACGATCACGGCTGGCTTTGGCGCGATCGCACGCGCGATCGCGACGCGCTGGCGCTGGCCGCCCGAGAGCTCCAGTGGCCGGCGATCCAGGAATGCTGGCGATAGGCCCACCGACTCGAGCAGCTCAATAATGCGCAGGCGACGCTCCGACCCGGTGTTCAAATCAAGGAGGCTGTCAGATATGATGCGGCCGACGGTCCAGCGTGGATCAAAGGAGCTGAGCGGATCTTGATAGATCACGGAGATCGAGCGGCGTCGCGCCCTACGCTTGCGTTCGGCGATTCCGCTCCACGCCTCTCCCTGGAACTGGACGGCTCCCTCGTCGGGAGTATCCAGAGCCATCGCCAGGCGGGCTGTGGTGGATTTACCTGATCCTGATTCCCCCACAAGGCCCAGCGTTTCGCCTGACCGAAGCTCGAAGGACACACCGTCAACCACCGTCCGCGGGACGCCATCAGGGCCGTTGAATCGCTTCACAAGATTGATCGCACTGAGGATGATTGCAGTGGATTTAGGCGAGTGTTGTTGTTGCAGCGGGCTCAGAGACTTGGGTAGCCGTGCAATCGCCGTGGACGACAAACGGGAGCCGCGGGGACGTCCCGAGGGTACCGCGTTCAGGAGCTGCGAGGTGTAATCGTGTTGCGGGTTGCCGAAGATCTGCGCAGCTGGTCCACGCTCGACGACCTCGCCTTCGCGCATGACCAGAACATCATCCGCCATGCGCGAGACCACCGCCAGGTCATGGCTGATCAGGATCAGAGCCTTGCCCCGTGCCTTGGTTTCCTCCAGCAGCGCCAGCACCTGCGCCTGCACGGTCACGTCGAGCGCGGTGGTTGGTTCATCGGCGATCAAGAGGTCTGGATCGAGTGCGAGCGCCGACGCAATGAGGGCTCGCTGGCGTTGGCCACCGGACAATTGATGCGGCAGCTGCCGGGCTTTGATCTCAGGCTCAGGAACCCCAACGAGTTCGAGCAGCTCAACCACGCGGCGTTTGAGTTCCTCACGGGAGTGGACAGCACGATGGAGAAGGAGGCCCTCGCCGATTTCTCTGCCGACCTGACGGAGTGGATCGAGCGAGAGAAGGGCGTCCTGCAGCACGAAGCCGATCTTCTTGCCCCGGATGAGCCGCCATGAACGTTCATTGAGGTCAGTCAGGTCTGTCCCTGTGAAGTTCATCTCGTGCGCATGAACATGTGCGCCATGACCGGCAAGCCCGACGAGAGTGCGCGCGGTTACGCTCTTGCCCGAGCCGGATTCGCCGACGATCGCGAGGCAACGCCCCGGTCGAAGCGAGAACGACACGCCACGCACGGCCGTGCCGTTTGGATTGTCGCGTCCGAATGACACGCGCAGCGAATCTACGTTGAGAAGACTTGGCTGAGGAGGCTGGGGAGAAAGAACATGCAACATGTCAGCCCTTTCCTTCGAGGCGGTTCTGCAGATAACGTCCGATCACCGTCACGCTGAGAGCAAAGATCACCACTGCCAGACCCGGCATGATCTCGAGCCACCACGCATAGATCACGTAGTTGCGGCCAGCATTCAGGAGCGCCCCCCATTCAGGGGCGGGAGGGGGAACACCGAGCCCCAGAAACGCAACCCCCGATGCCCAGATGATGGCCTGGCCGACGCCAAGCGTGATCATCGCGGTCAACGGGTTCATGGCATTGGGGAGGATGTGCCTTCGCACGATACGCCAATAAGGGTGTCCAAGCGCCTTGGCTGCCTCCACATATCCTGCGCCCTTAACAGACAGGACCTGCCCCCTGATCATCCGGGCATAACCCGGGGCCGTTCCGATCCCGACCGCGATGACCAACGTCAGCACAGTCGTGCCGAAAACGGCCACGAACAGAAGCGCAAGGAAAAGCACCGGTAGCGCGAAGAGTGCGTCGAGCAAACGGCTGAGAACATGATCGATAGCTCCGCCGCAAAGACCGGCGGCGAACCCCAGAACGAGTGCAATTGACACGCTCAACGCGGTCGCGCCAAGACCAATGGTCAGGGACTGCCCTGCCCCTTCAACAATGCGGGAGTATAAATCGCGACCGGACTGATCAGTCCCCAGCCAGTGGCTGGGCGACGGGGCCTGTAGTGAGGACGTCAGGTCAATCGCCAGCGGATCATGGGTCTGTAGCAGCCAGGGCGCGGCCGCCGCTGTTAAGAAGAACGTAACGATGGTTATGGCCAGGCAAACCCGCAAAGGAATTGCCTGTGCCGTTGAAAGTGCTTCCTTCCAATAGTGAGATTTGAGGACGTCTGGTAGCGCGGCAGAGCAAGTCATGCCAATTTGATCCTTGGGTCAACGATACTGTAGGCGAAATCGACGGTCACGCTGACAATGACAAATAGGCCAGCGGAGACCAGAATGACGCCGGAGACGACGGGAACGTCGCGCGTGGATGTAGCGGCGACCAGGACGCCGCCAAGTCCCTGTCGGGCAAAGACGGCCTCAATTAAAACGGCACCGGACAGAAGCTTACCGAACGCCCAGCCTGACAAGGTGATTGCTGGCAAAGCTGCATGGCGCAGGACATGACGAAACCGCACGCCGAGATCGCCCATGCCTCGCGTTCGCGCCGAAGTTACAAAGGGCAACTCGAGCAAACGCGTGAACTCACTGGTAACGACTTGCCCGAAGAGCCCAGACAGTTCCAACGCCAGCGCCAGGGTCGGAAGAATGAGGCCGATCGCCGAATTTCCTCCCACCACAGGAAAGATGCGAAGCTGTACGGCAAAGACGACGAGCAGGATGGTAGCTAGCCAGTAAGGCGGCACGGTCGCCAACAGAACCTGCATCCCGCTCAGCAGCGTTGCCCAGAAATTATCTCTCCCGGCTGCAAAAACTGTGGTCAGAATAGTGATCACCCACGCGGTTACGAGCGCGGCGACCGCAAGGAGGACGGTTGGCCCAATCTGTTCGGCAATGATGGCTGCCACTGGCCGGTGCTGGTGGTAGGATTGGCCAAGGTCCCCCTGCAAAATCCCGGAGATGTATTTCGCGTATTGCAAGAAAATCGGCTGGTCGAAGCCATATTTTGCGTTGATTGCCGCAAGCTCTTGTCGAGGGGCCGCCCCTACATTGCCGCTGACGACGTTGAGGATGATCTGGGCGCGGTCACCTGGCAGCAGACATTGGACGAGGAAGGTGAATGTTGCCGCAGCCCATACGGTCGCTGCGGCGGACAGGATGCGATGTGCGAACCACACGGCCTGTCTGCGGGCTGCGACTTTCACGGGGCGGATTTCTTGTCGAAATAGCTATCATAGAAGACCGGCTCGCCGACGGAGCCGCGGTCGAGCCAAATGTCCTTTAGATGTGCTTGCACAGCTAGAGTGACGTCAAGGACTGCGAACCCCACGACAGGAGCGTCAGCGACGATCTTGCGCTCTGCTTCCTGATAGAGCGCGGTTCGCTCAGCATTGTCGAAGTGTTTTTCGGCCTTCTGAATAATGTCCCACAGTGCCCGGTCCTGGTAGCGTGAGGGATTGAAGCGATTGAGCTCACCATTAAGGTCAGGCTTCCAGGAGATGCGGAAGATTTCAGCGCCGGGAGCAACCCAGTAGAGAAGGACGACCTCGTAATCGTTCGGACCGAGATTTTTCCCGGCGAAGAAATCGGCCTGGTTCGTTGGCTGAAGCCGCACGTCGAAGCCGGCAGCCTTTGCCTGCTGTTGGATCACCTGCACGGCCTGCTCACCGTCGGGCTTCAAGAACGAACTCGAATAGGAGATGCGTACGACGAGCGGCTTGCCATGCTTGAGGCGAACGCCCCTGCTGTCACGCTCGGTCCAACCTGCCTGATCCAGGAGCTGATTGGCTTTGCCGACGTCATACCTGTATGACGGGGCAAGCTCGCTGATATATTCGGGCGAGCTTTGGCTTAGCGCGCCATTGCCTTCAAACGGCAAGGAGCCCAGGAACGAGGACTCGACCGCGACTTTTCGGTCGGCGGCATAGGCAAACGCCTGGCGAACGAGCAGATCGTCAAAAGGCGAGCGAGCCGTATACAACGCCAAGCGCAGGGGCGTGCCACCCGTAATGTGCCGCAAGACAGTGAAGCGCGAGCTGGCATCTTTCCAAGCGACGGCTGGAACGTCGTAAGCTGCATCAGATTCCCCGGTTAGCAGAGAGCCATACCGAACGGTCTGATCGGGGAAGAACTTCCACTGGATCCCGTCAACGTAAGCCGGTCCCTGGTGCTTGGCTGTTGCCGGCGCGGAGTTGTAGTCGGGATTGCGGCGGAATATAACCTCTTTTCCCCGATTCCACTTCTGGACGATGAATGGACCCGATCCGACCGGGTTCTCGCAGTTCACCGCAAGTCCACGCTTGAGCGCCGTTGGCGACAGAATGCCCTGGGACGACTGGGCCAGAACATTGAGCAACGGCTGGAACGGCGCCTTTAGCGTTAGTCGAAGTGTCGCGGGCGCGATTGCCGCTGCCGATTCAAAGTTGTCGCTGAGGTAAGGAGCGGCCGTCGGATTGCGGAGGTCCGGATTGGTGCTGAGCCAGCCATTGATGTTGTCGGCAATGGCCTGTGCATCGAGCGGTGTCCCGTCGGTGAATTTCACGTTCGGCTTGATCTCAAACGTGTACACTTTCTTGTCGTCGGAGATGGTCCATGATGTGGCCAGCCATGGCACAATCTCCCCGTCCTTGGTCCGGGCGACTAGATTGTCGCTATATTGCCGCTGTAGATACCACTGCTGGACCCATCCTCCGAACAAGCAAGGCGGCTCCTGAAAGTGGCCATATCGAATAGTGCCGCCGCGCCTCGTACTGTCGCTCGAACCGTCCTGAGCAAAAGTGCTGGGCGCATAGGCGATCTGCGACAGCGTGGAGAGCGCGATTGCAATGGCTGCTGCCTTTTGCTTTCTGTAAGCGTGTGGCTGGCCCGCGAGAAACGCAGATGATTGTGTGTCGGACAGAGACATATCGAACTCCAAGCTATTGATAGTGAAACCGCGAGGCAGACGGGCGATCAGGCCGTCGCCCGCTCTTGCGACGGAACGCCCCCTGGGAGCGCAAGGCCAAAACGGTCACGCAAGGTTTCTTCCCGATACTCGGTGCGAAACAGTCCGCGGCGCTGCAGTATTGGAACGACATGATCGATGAAGGCGGGCGCACCATCCTCCAACACATCTGGGATGATGTTGAAGCCATCAACTGCGCCGGCGCGGTACCATGCCTCGATCGAATCGGCGATCTGTTCCGGTGCGCCCGCGATCACGCGATGGCCGAAACCTTGAACGCTGCTTATGATTTCCCTAACTGTCCGGCCCTGGCGTGCCAAGCTTTCGATGGTGCGGTGATGACCGACGGAAAATGGGACATCATTCGGATCGGGCAGCAGTTCCTCCGGAATGGGTTTGTCAAGACTGAGCTTTTCGGGCGCCACATTGATGCCTCGCGCCAAAGCGACAAGCGCGCCGGGCAGATCGAGTAATTCGTCGATCGCTCTCTTGCGGCGATACGCCTCCTCTTCCGTGCCGCCAACGAAGGTGACCAGGCCCGGCAGTATGATCGGCGCCGTCCGCCGGCCGAGTTGATGCGACAGCGCACGCAGGCGTCCGGCCTCGCGCAGCGCTGTCTCCAGGTCGCCCGCAGCAGCGAACACCAGATCGGCGCTGCGCGCAGCGAGCCGCAATCCGTCGTCCGAGCCTCCCGCTTGAACGATGATCGGGTGCACTTGTGGCGAACCGGGGTGCGTGAGCGGACCGCGGACGCTAAAGATATTGGTGTTGGGGTCGAGCAGTCGAAACTGGGGATTGGCGTAGATTCCAGAGGTCTGATCCCCGACGATTGTTCCATCTCCCCAGCTCAGCCATAGCCCTCGGACGGTTTCGACGAAGTCTTCGGCGCGCTTGTAGCGCTCCTCGCGACCGAGCTCGTGCCCACCGAAATTGCCGACCGTCGCGGGGCTGGAGGTGGTGACTGCATTCCAGGCGGCGCGGCCGCCGCTAATGACATCAAGTGATTGGAAACGACGCGCCAGGTTGTACGGCTCATTGTACGTCGTCGATGCGGTTGCAATCAGTCCGATGTGCTTCGTCTCACGTGCGATTACGGTGAGAACAAGCGTAGGTTCAAGCCCGTTGAGTGGCGGTCGGCGGGTAATATCCCAAGATATTGCCGGGGTATCTGCAAGAAACACCGCGTCGAGCAAGCCGCGCTCGGCCACCTTCGCTGCCCGAAGATAATGCTCGATGTCAAAGAAAGCGCTCGGATTGGTGCTCGGCCAACGCCATGCTGCGGCGTGTCCGCCTGCGCCGTGAAGATTAAGCCCAAGATGAAGCGTTCGGATTGCAGAAGACATGAATTCTCCAGGCGCGGGATGGCATGCGCAGTTCAAGGGGTGTGTTGGCTCGGCTAAGCTATCTGGCTGCTTCTTGCGCTCCCGCGCAGAGAACGAGCGGCATCCGAGGACGCGGCGAGGCCGCCGGTCGAGATTAGCGGATCAGGTGAAGCAACTCGCGCGCTCAAAGAGCCCGAACACTCGCCCAAGCGCGAGCCAGCTGGACCTCTGACGAATTCGATCGAGCGACGGGTGGCCAGGGGACATCGCGTATTGTACTTGCCCGAACATATGCTGGTGAGCCTTATAATGCGTGCAACTCGCGCGATGACCAAAGCCGCTGTCATGACAACTCCACGGCCGACACCGGCGGCCTTCGATCGCGAGAGAATCAAGCGACGGGACATCAAACGCAATAGTTGCGTATTTCAATCTGCTACCGCGCGCTGGCATACTCTTCTACGACAGCCTCGTTGTCTTCGAGCTTGCAGGATTTGTGCGCGTGCAGCCTGCTTGTCGCAGTTTCGGAGCGCGATCCCAAAGTCACGCCGAGGCGAGTGATTGCAAATCTGGTATGTCTCTAGGAACACCGTCGTTCGGGGCGCGCGCACGGTGTCGGCGATGGGGATCCTCGCGTGTCCCTCGATAGGGTAGAAGAATTCTCGGGCCGATCGGCAAGGGACATAGCCCCGCGGCTTGCCGGGCACCCTTGTTGCGCGGGCAGCGCTCTCCGCCCGAGCATCGCCAGCATGAGCTTTAGTGGCCTCGCGTGCCTCTGTGGTGTGACTGTCAAAGCGCGTCACTCGAAACGTGATCGACTTGGGCGCGCGAGATCAAGCGTCTTGAGCAATTGTCTTGCCTCCTGACCAAGCCTGCGCTCGCATGTCTCCCGAAACCGGCGCGATCAATAGGGAGCTGAGATAGGGCGCTCCGCCAACCCAGCAGCGACGCCGCTGCGCGCTGGTCGATAGCTCGTTCGCCGCGGCGCTTTGCTCGTCAATCGCCGCGGGCTGCCGACGTCACATAGTTGCCGACGTTGCTCACGACCTTCTTGATCGAGGCAGGATGCTGACGACTTCGCCGGAGATGCCGTCGGCTCAGCACCTGGGTTGCGCTGCGCTTCTGGGACACCGACCTGACTGGTCCACCGCTGCTGTTCATTCGTAAGCAGCTCTTGACGTGTAATGGAATTTAAAGCCCGCTTGAAGCGAACCTGTCGCGTGCATCCTGAATAGAATGCGACAGATCCCGCGACAGCTCGATGATCGGTCCAGCTGCGGACGCACCATCAAGGTCGCGCATAATGGCCCCGATGCAGCAATTGGCTGGTTCCAGCACCGCTAATGAGACCGACATTTCTGCGGGGGTGCGAACCCGAGCAAAATCGAATTGCGCCAGAGCGGCACCTAGTCCGCGAAGGTGTTCAGCGGCGGAATTGTACGCTTGCCAACCTGGGTTTGGGAAAGCAAGGAGAAATCTTGTTGGCCTTCTGGGGGAGGAAATCCGCAGCCAAGCGGCAATTCCGGCCCCGAATCGCTTATGTCAGTCGAACGGGACAACGCGTTTCCGTTCATGGGCGAGGCAGGCGTCTCGGCTCGGTGCGGGCGGGGTCGGTTCCCTGCATCAACACTGAGGGAAACTTGCTCCAGGCCTAGTGTAACTCCCCGGTAACGAACTGGGCTCGTCCCATGCCGAATGACCAATCTTCGTCCGCATTGATCACAAAGCTTATCATGAGGTCAGTTGGCGCTACTCCACAGGACGACGACAGCCTCTCGGCCAGGACGCGATAAAACTCCAATTTGGACGCCTTGTCGCGCGGTCGGCTCGTCAACTGCAACATGACCAATTTATCGGTCCGATTGATATCAAGACCTGTGTCAAGCGCGACGATGCTGGACTTGGGGTGCTGATGCACCACCTGATAGCGGTCGCGGGGCGGCACGTGGAGCGTTTCGACCAGAACTTCGTGAGTGACATCCAAAAGCCGTTGGATCTCCGCATCACTTCGTCCCTCGATCAAATCGAACCGTAAAAATGGCATGGCGATGCTCCTCACTGCCGGCTCAACTAACAAAGCTGCGGCGGGCAACCAAGGTGGACCGAGCAATGAAAAGCTGCAATACGCGTTGTATGTTTTCTCTGCCGAGATCGACATCATCATTCAAGATGACGGTCATCTATCTTTAAGATGGACGGCGGAGCACTCCAACTCACGCGGCCTGAACACTTGCCAGGAAGCGATCGACATCCGCTTTCAGCAAAGTGGACTGGTGGTTCAGCCCACCTGCAGCCGCAAGCACATCGGCCGCAGCCACCCCGGTTTGGGCAGACGCCTCGCTCACCCCGACGATGTTGCGCGATACGTCTTCGGTGCCTTGCGCGACCTGCTGGATGCTGCGTGCGATTTCGCGCGTCGCGACACCCTGTTGCTCCACGGCGGATGCAATCGCAATTGCGATCTCGTTGATCGAGCATATCGTGCCGCTCACGCCTTCGATTGCTTGGACAGCCTCGCTCATGGCGCCCTGCATGCCGTTGACTTGGGTCGAGATCTCCTCCGTTGCACGTGCGGTCTGCCCTGCGAGCGACTTCACCTCGCTTGCCACGACGGCAAACCCCCTTCCCGCCTCGCCGGCACGGGCGGCCTCAATGGTTGCATTTAGCGCCAGCAGGTTCGTCTGGCTTGCGATCGCGGTTATTAACTGAACCACGTCTCCGATCTTTGATGTCGCGGCTACAAGACCTTGAATTGTGATATTAGTCCGTTGCGCCTCTTCAACGGCGCCTCCGGCGACCTTGGTCGAACGCGCCACCTGATTGCCTATCTCGGCGATCGAGGCCGAGAGCTGCTCAGTGGCCGACGCGACCGACTGCACGCTTGAGCTGGCCTCTTCTGCAGCAGTCGCAACCACTCCGGACTGGCGGCTGGCAGATCTCGCCGTCTCCGACATGCCTTGGGACGTCGTCCTCATAGCGGAAGCCGAGTGAGAGAGGGCATCGAGTGACGTGCTTACACCTTGCGCGAACTCGTCGGCCAGCTTGCCCAGGAGGCCCCGTTTTTCCGTCTCGGCTATCAATTTCATCTCGTCCTGTTCCTGGCGAAGGCGAGCGGTCTCTATCATGGCGTCCTGAAACACTTTGACGGTCGTCGCCATCTCTCCCACTTCATCCGCACGCGAGAGCGCAGGAATCGCCAATCTTGTATCGCCACTGGCGAGCTTTCGCATCGCCCCCGTGAGACTGGCGATCGGCCGCGTGATACTGCGGCTGAGAAGAATTGACGTGGCCACGACAAGCGCAAGGGCTATAAGGACGAGAAGGCCAATGCGCTTTGCTTCTGCCATGAATATCGCGTCTATGTCGTCCAGATAGATGCCGCCCGCGACTGCCCAGTCATAGGGCTTGAACCCCACGACATAGGCGATCTTGGGAAGTGGGTCGCCGACGCCGGCACGGGGAAAGCTAAAGGCGACAAAGCCGGATCCGCCGGACTTCACAAGATCGACTTGCAGCCGGGAGAAAAAGACACCGTTGGCATCCGAGGTGTCCTTCATGCTCTTGTTCTGAAACTTGGGATTGGGATGCGCGACCAGTACGGAATCCATGTCGAGGGCATAGAAATAGTCGTCCTTGCCGAAACGCAATGATTGAAGCAGTTGCTTGCTCCGTTCCAAGGCCTGCGCATCGGAGAGCCCTGCCGCTCTGGATCCCTGGTAGTCCAATTCAAGCACCTGCTTCGCCAGGAGGACGAGCTGCTGAAGCTTGTCTTTTCGGTCCTCGAGCAGGCTGCTCTTGAGGGCCGACAAGCCGACCCCGGCCACGGATGCAACACCTAGAACAGAGAGAACCACCATCAACATCAGCCTGGAAGAAATCTTGAACTTGGCAAGCATGAAAAATCCTCAACACGCTGAGTCCGACCATCACTCCGCCTCATCTATCGCACATTGATAAAAATTGCCTTTAGCCCACAGGGCCACCTTGATATCAGGGCCAGTCGACCAAGGGCGCTGGGATGTGAGTTTATCGTTGCGATCACTGCGGTTCGCGGCGAACCATTACCAGTTGAGATGACGGTCATCTCTTCTCTAGATGACGATGCGCGCCGCATCGTTCCCCAATGCGTCTTTCACGCGGCCCACATTGTTCGTTAGGATGATTGTGACGTCATTCAAAAAAGTGGCTGCTGCTGGCTTCAAGAGTGGACTGGAATGGATCTCTCCGATCTCAAAGTGTTCGAGACGGTTCTGCGTCTTGGAAGTATTAGCCGTGCGGCAACGCAGCTGGGTACTGCTCAATCCAAAGTCACAACTCGTATCCGAGTGCTTGAGGGCAAGCTTGGCATTTCACTCTTCGAGCGTCACGCACGGGGCGTAACGCCAACCCCGGCAGCCCGCAGGGTCCTCCCCTATGTCGCGAGGCTTTCAAAACTTGCCGCGGATGCCCGAGCTGCGGCACGGGATGATGGTGTGCCGAGGGGCACTCTGCTGATCGGAAGCCTCGAGACGACCACCGCGTTGCGATTGTCTCCGCTTTTGCCAAGGTTTGCCAGCGCCTGTCCCCACGTCCAGCTCACGATCAAGACCGGAAACACTACACGCTTGTTGAATGACGTCCTCGAGTATCGTCTCGACGGCGCGTTTGTCGCGGGCCCGGTGGATCACCCGGACCTGCATCAACGGCCTTTCTTCCACGAGGAGCTCGTGCTGGTAACGACCCCTTCGGTCCGGACAAAGGACCTGGCTGCCATCGGGCCCTTGAAGATCGTCTTTCAGACCGGCTGCTCTTATCGCACCCGTCTGGAGACGATGCTGATGGAAATGGGGATCACTCTGTCCGAGCCGCAAGAGCTTGGTTCTCTCGACGCCATCATCAGTTGCGTCTCCGTCGGCCTTGGTGTCACCTTGATGCCGAGAGGTGTCATTGCAGCTGCCGCCCGGGACGGCAGGGTCGCTGCGCATGCGTTGCCGCCTTCCCGGACGGCCGTTGAGACGGTGTTCGTCTGGCGAAAGGATGTCTATGTATCGAGCGCGATGACAGCCCTGTTCGATCTGATCGAATTCTGGCCGTAACTCGAGCCGTCCAGCCTAGGACCGCCGCTCGCCTTCGAAGTAGTTCAATAGGCCCGTGCCTGGTGCGCAGTTGACATACTCGAAAAGCTGGTTGTTCTCCGGCAGCACGAAGACTTCATGCCAGGTTCTGAGCTGGTTCTTCGCGCCGAACTTGCGGTAACGGGCCATTGCGGCGCGGAAGATCGCCCCGTGCGACGGATGATGCTCAGCCCAGTTCTCCATGTGGCCGAGCGAGAGAAAATATCCGAGCGCATGAGTCTCGAGCTCGGGTGCCCCGCCGACATCGCATGTTTGCTGAAACCGCAGCGAGCAGCAACCCGTTGCCTCAGGACTTTCGCGCAAGAAGTCCATTCCGCGTTCGAGGGGAGCTCGCAGGTCGCGCATGTAATCTTCGGTTTGGTCGGCATCGCAGCGCCCCCAAAAGGCCGCCGACCGAATCACCGTGAGGTTCCGGGGCGTAGCGATCCGCCACCGATTGGACCTGGTCTCGCGCGGCGTCGCCGATGGGAGCTCAGGCAGCACCGACGGCAAGGGATCGACCGCCGACAGTGGGATCCGGTCGCGCATCGCGCCGTAATAGCCGCAATACGGTGTCGGGTAGAGCGCCACTTCGTTAGAGCGACTCATTCCGGCTGGATAATCGTTCCAATACAGCGTCTCAAGGCGTTCAATCGGAACGGTCAAGCTCTCACGGAAGTAGCCCGTTGCCTCCGAACACCTCGCCGAATCGTTCCACCAATTTGCCACGCGACTATCTTCGAGCCAATCATCACGACGGGTCCGGTCAACCCAATAGCTCGCAACCACATGCGTATAGAGGCCGTTGTGATCGACGAACCACGCATGATCGTGCACGTGCGGGCCGTTCGGCAGGCTGACGGCTTCGGACATCCACCGTATGAAGCCGGACTTGTAGACGGCTTCCGCGTTCGGTCCCTGGATGCCGTGAAATGCAACACACAAGGCGTCGCATTTGCGTGGGAAACCGACGGACCAACGCTGGACCACCGGCTCGAAACCTTTCGGCTTACGCAGCGGATTGATCCGCTCCAACACCTGAAAATTCATAGCGAGCTCCGTTCCCTAGTGGATTCCAAAATATGCCTTGTGAAGCTCGGAATTCTCTTTCAAGAGTTCAGCGCTTCCTTTGGCGACAACGAGTCCTTGTGCCAGCACGTAGCCGTAATCGGCCACGTCGAGCGTTTGACGCACGTTCTGCTCGATCAGCAGAACCGAAAGTCCGGCTGTCTTCAGTTGTCGGACTATTCCGAAAACCTCCGAGACAAATAACGGCGACAGTCCGAGCGAGGGCTCGTCGAAGATCACGAGTTCCGGATCGGCCATCAGCCCTCGCGCGATGGAGAGCATCGACCGCTCACCGCCGGACAGTGTTCCCGCGAGCTGGCTTCGCCGCTCCTTCAGACGCGGGAACACCTCGAACATCTCCTCCATCCGGGCCGCAACGCGCCTGTCGTCACGCATGATCAATCCGCCCACCTTGAGGTTATCAAGGACGCTCATGCGCGGCATCACGCGATTGCCTTCCGGGACCGTCGCGATCCCGAGGGCCGCGATCTTGTGGGTAGGCATGTTTGTAGTCGCTACGTGCCCAAAGCGAACCTCGCCTTTCCGGATCCGGGTCAACCCGAGGATGGCCCGGATCAACGTGCTTTTGCCGGCGCCGTTGGCCCCCAGGATGGCCGTTACCGTACCGGGCCTGACCTCGATGGTCACGTTCTTCAGAACGTCAGCGCGATCGTAGCCGGCGTTGATCGCATTGGCCGACAACGTCCGCGCCGCGGTTCGTCGCACGCTGATCATTGCCCTATCCCGAGATAAGCTGCCTGCACTTCGGGGTCGGCTATCAACCCGTCAAAACTGCCTTCGAAGACTTTTCGGCCGAAATTGAGCACGATGCAGCGATTGGAGACACGCCGGATGACGTCCATTTCGTGCTCCACCAGGACCACGGCGAGGTCCGGCATCTCGGACCTGAATGCGAGGAGATCGTCCATGAGTTCGCGCGTCTCATCCGGGGTCATACCGGCGGAGGGCTCATCCAGCAACAGCAGGCGCGGCCTGCCGATCAGCGCCCGGCAGATCTCGATCCGCCGACGATCGATCATCGCGAAAGAGTTCACAGGCTGGAACAGCCGGTCGGCAATCGCGGCGTTGAAGCGGGACGCAATCTCCCGTGCGCGATTGACCGTCTCCCGCAGCTCTCTGCCCCACCGCGCGCGCCGAAACAGATTTGTAAGGAGACCGAGATCGCAATGGCAGAGGGCTCCGACCGCAATATTGTCGAACACGCTCTGATCGAGCATCAGCCTCGATCGCTGAAAGGTTCGCGCGACACCGGCACGACCGATCATCTGGGGCGCACAGCCAAAGAGGTCGCGGCCATCGAGCCGGATCGTTCCCGCGTTCGGGTCGTAAAGTCCCGTGATGACGTTGAAGAATGTCGTCTTCCCCGATCCGTTGGGCCCGACCAGCCCGATCGTCTCGCCGCGGCCGATTTCGACGTCGAAACGGTCGAGCGCGACCAGCCCGCCGAATGTCTTGGTGAGACCGGCACAATGCAGCAGACTGCTACTCATTTTGGCGCTCCGTCGATGAAGCGGGACAGGTCCCTCACCGGACGAGGCAGGATGCCGCCCGGGCGGAACAGCAAGATGACGAGCACGAGCAAGGCGAACAGCAACAGGCGGAATTCCTGGATCGACTGCAGTTTTTCCGGCACTTCCAGGATGATCAGCGCGGCTACGACGGAGCCCCACAAATTGCCGATTCCGCCCAGCACCACGATTGAGAGCATCAGCAGGGAGTCCCCGAGGCCCGCGCCGTTGGGTGTCACGAACCCGTTCATCATCCCGTAGAGCGCTCCAGCCATGCCGATGATGGCGTTGCCGAGGACAAAGCCGACGACCTTCCACAGCCGGATCGACAGGCCGAACACCGCCGCGGCGGTCTCATCGCTGCGGACAACGTCCAGGGCGATGCCGACCCACGAGTTTTCCAGACGACGGACGAGGATGAATACGAGGCCGAACATGCAGACCGAGAGCGTTGCATAGGGCAGATAGAACGACACGCTCCATGGACCAATCTGTTTGAGCCGGGCGAAATCGAGCCCCATGATCGAGAAGCTTCCGATCTTCAGCCCCTGGGGCCCGCCGAGGACGTCGTTGACTTCGAGCCAGGTCCGCAGCAGCACGCCGAAGGCGATCGTCACGAGCGCGGCATAGTGCCCGCGCGTTCGCAGCACCGGCAGCAACAGCACGAGGCCCATTGCACCCGTCACAATCGCGCCGATCAACGGCGCAAATGTGCGCGGAACGGTGGTGTATGCAGTCACTAGGACGGCCGTATATGATCCCACGACGAAGAAGGCCGCGCCTGCGAAGTTGGCGATGCCGGCGAATGCGAGCTGCAAGTTGAGAGCGATGCAGGCAGTCGAGAAGATTGCTACCGTTGACAACATGAGAAGCGCGTAGTGATCGGCGTGAAACAGGACAATCAGGATCAACGCACACAGCAATGCCATGCCATTGGCAACGCCTCGGTAGTCGCCGCAGGTGGCGGCAATCTCCCGGCCGATCTGCGTTCGATCGGACACTCCAAACGCCAGAACGAAGGCTGCGAGCAAGGCGAGAACGACGGGCTGGGATTCGGCGTGCATCATCACGCCGCCGCCGGAAAACAGGAGCGCCACCACGGCTGCGACGAGGGCGCGCGGATGACGACGAATCCGTGGGACGGAGAGCGAGGGAGCCGGGCTTGAAAGGCTGCTCATGTCACACCCGTTCGCTGCGCTGTTCTGCAATGATTCCTGTCGGGAACAACGCAATCAGGATGATGATGACGGCAAAGGCCACCACATCGCGATAAGCGCTCGAGATCGGCATCGCCACCACAACCAGCGTCTGCACGCCGGCGAATAGAAATCCCCCGATGATCGGCCCGATCAGGCTTCCAAGACCGCCCACCACAGCCGAGGCGAATCCGATAATGCCGAGCAGAACGCCCATGTTGAAGCTGATCTCGCGGTAATACAGCCCGAGCATGCAGCCGGCAAAGGCGGCGAGCCCCGATCCCAATGCGAAGGTCCCCAGCACCACGCGCTGCTGGTCGATGCCTGCAAGGCGTGCAACCTCGTCATCCTGGGCCACGGCGCGGATCGAGAGCCCGAACCGGGTGCGGGTCACGAACAGATGCGTTCCCACCACCAACAGCAGTCCGGCACTTACGATGATCACACTATCGATACCCACACTGAAGGAACCGGCATTGATCATGCCACTCGGCAACAGAGCCGGAAACGGCTTCGGGTTGCCGCCGTTGGGCACGCCAAGCCGGATGGCCTCGCGTAGCACGGTGCCGGCCATTAAGGTCGCGAGCAGCACATTGATGCTGGGGGCGCCGCGCAAGGGGATCACAAGAATCCTCCCGATCACGATGCCCGCGAGCGCCCCGGCGCCGACCGCAGCCGCCAAACCGGTGAGCAAGGCCAGCGCAGGGGGCAGCGCAAAGAGAGCTCCCGAAACGCCGGCGGCTCCCAAGGCTGAAAAACTTCCGAGCGTCACGACGTCACCATGCGAGAACTTGATGACGTCGAGCACCCCAAAGAACAGCGAATATCCAACGGCGATCATTGAGTAGATCACCCCCAGCATGAGGCCGTTGAACAGCTGCTGCGCTACGATCCCGATGTCCATCAATGTCTCCGCACGCTAGGGCGTCGCATGACGTCTGGTTAATTGAGGCGGAGTTTTCGTTTGCTGGCGGCATATTCGCTATCCGGCCAATAGACCCATTTACCATCCTGGGCGACATAGACGTTGGCCCTCAGAATGTTCTGCCTGTGGTCGTCGAAATTGATCTCGCCGACCAGCGACTTGTATGCCTTGGTCGTATTGAGCAGGTCCCTGACCTTGGCGCGGTCGGGGCCAACCTTCTCGATCGCATCCATGATCAGAGTGGCGGCGGAGTAGGCGAAGGGGCCATAGGCGTCCGGGTCTTCGCGAAAGCCCGCCTTGGCGTATGCGTCGAGAAACGCTTGACCCTGCTCATATTTGGTGATGGGAGCACCGTTGTGGAAGGAAATCGTTCCTTCCGCCGCGGCACCTGCGCCTTCCAGGAAGCCTGCGTTCATGATGCCAGAGACGCCCGCAAGCTGAGCGGTGACACCGACCCGATCCATTTGAGCCCGCAATCGGACGCCGAGCGGCGTCAGGCCGCCCACCATGATCAGATCTGGCTTCAGCTCCTTGATCTTGGTGAGCTCAGCCGTGAAGTCCTGCTGATCCGGGCTGACCGGAAAAGTAGCGACGATCTCGCCGCCGGCCAATTTGAGATATTCGCTGAAATATTTGTTCTGTCCCTTGCCGTAGTCGGTGGTGTCGTGAACGACAACATATTTCAGGAAGCCCTGCTTGGTGAGGAACTCCGCTGCGAGCTTGCCTTCATTGATCATCGTCCCGTTGACGCGATGAATTTCGTGGTAGTCGTTGCCATAGGTAATCTCGGGCAGGATGGCGCCCCACACCACGACCGGCAATCCGAACCGGGCATAGGTATCAACCGTCGCGATGCCTACGGCCGAGCAATAGTGGGTCACACCGGCGATGATGCTACGATCCGATGCGGCCTTGGTTGCGACCTGGATGCCGATATTCGGCTTGCATTCGTCGTCCAAGGTGACGAGCTCGAAAATGTACTTTGCCGATGGGTCGGCGTTTCTCAATTGCAAGGCCAACTGCGTGGAATTGCGGCCCCCGATACCGGGAGCTGAATTCCCGCCCGACAATGGTCCAATAAACGCAAGCTTTACGGTCTCCTTGGCCAAGACCGGAACTGTTCCGGTCGCCGCCGCGACCAGCGCGCCGCATGTCAGCAGCAACAATTTGTTTATCAGCTTCATTGGCAATGCCCTCCCCCGCTCGGAATAACTGTATCCATCCCGCACGAGCGAGACAGTGCGAATCTTCGCAAATGGGCGTGCGCAACGGAGCACGAGCAGGTGGACCGGCGATGATCGCCTACAATCGAGACAGATTGCTGCTGCTTTGGGCAACGGGTTGCCTTCGACGAGGCGGATGCGGACGCAAAAAAAACACCCCGTTGCAATCGGCAACGGGGTGACTGGGTCGCAGGACATCTGCGACAAGTCGAGGGAGGTAGTCTTCGCAATCACGACAGCCAGGGGCTCATCGCAGACGTCGAATTACTCCCTCATACCATCGTCATGGCAAATTCCCGCGGGGTGTTCGTGCAAAGGGTCTTGCACGAACACCTTGATGGCAATTGGCGGCTCATGCGATCTGGCGGCTGGCTGCCGGTGTGCTGCCGAATTCACTGGAAAGGTCGACTGCGATAGTCCTAGGCAGGCAGAGGACATTAACCGCCGCGGTCATCAGTGCGATCGCAATGGGATAGATCAGGCCGGCGTAGATGTTGCCGGTGTAGCTGACGAGCGAGAGGCTGATCAGCGGAACGAAGCCGCCGAATATCCCGGTGCCGATGTGATAGGGAAGCGACAGCGAAGTATATCGCAGCCGCGCCGGAAAGAGCTCGACGAGAAATGCGGCATTCGGCCCGTAGACCAGCGCTACGAAGATGAGTTGCGCCAGGATTAGCGCGGTGACGACCACGTAATTGTGCGCAGCCGTGGCGCTTGCAATCCCCATGTAGATGGGGACGTAGAGCGCGGCGGCGAGCAGCAGGCCGGTGACAATCAGCGGGCGGCGTCCGATGCGGTCTGACAGGGCCCCGCTCACGACGATCAGGGGCGTGCCAAGGGCTAGAGCAACGGCGACGCAGACATTCGCCGTCAGGAAGTCCACCTTGAGAACGCTCTGCAGGAAATACAGCGCATAAAATTGTCCGGTGTACCACACGCATCCCAGACCCGCCGTCGCGCCGAAGAGAGCATAGAGCGCATAACCCAACCCTTGTCTCGTGCCGAAACTTTCGCGAACCGGCGCGCGCGAGACCTTGCCGGCCTGGCGCATCTGCTCGAAAACCGGCGACTCGCTCAGCTTCAGACGAAGATAGATCGAAAACACGACGAGAAGTGCAGACAGCAAGAACGGGATACGCCAGCCCCAAGCACGGAAACCTTCCTCCCCGAGCGATAGCCGACACGCCAGCACGACCAGAATTGCAACGAAGAAGCCCAAGGTGGCTGTGGTCTGGATAAAACTGGTGAAGAAGCCTCGACGGTTTACCGGTGCATGCTCAGCCACATAGATGGCAGCGCCACCGTACTCGCCGCCGATGGCCAAGCCCTGTACCAAACGGAGCAAGACCAACGCGACAGGTGCAGCAAAGCCGATAGTTTCATATGTCGGCAAAAGGCCGACCGCGGTGGTCGAAATCCCCATTAAGATAAGTGTCAGCAGAAACGTGTGCTTGCGTCCCAATCGGTCGCCAAGACTGCCGAACAGGATGGCACCGAACGGCCGGATGACGAATCCGGTCGCAAAGGTCGCAACACTGATCAAGACGGCGGCGGTGGGATCATTGGCGGGGTAAAAAAGGGTCGAAAAGAACACGGCAAGGCTTCCATAGAGATAGAAGTCATACCATTCGATAACCGTGCCTGCACTTGAGGCAAGCACCACCGTCCAGATGCTCAGGTTCGGTGCGTCCGCTTTAGGTTCGCTCATCATATCTCTCCATGGGCCTTGTTGGGCACGTGTTTTCCCGGGCGCGCGCGCCGCAGCGCACGCCCCTTCTCCACCCGGCAATACGTAGAAAGTTGCGGACCCGTTAGGCCGCGATAGAATTTCGGGTCGGCGCATAGCGCGCAAGACATGCGCTTGCTTCTGCCGAAATTCGCTTCACCAGCTCACCGGCGGTTGGAATGTCGTTGATGAGACCGATTGCTTCTCCGACCGTGACATTGGCCGTATCGTAGTCGCCGGAGACCCACGCCTTCTCGACGCGCTGCAGCTCGGCTTCTTGCAGTGTGCGCAGCTCGTCTTCCCGGCCATGCCACCTTTCGATGAAGCCGTTCTTCATCAGGCGTCCAGTGTACTCCGAGGGCCAAGCCTTTTTGCGGACAACGTCGTAGACACGTGTCCGGATCGTTTCATCGCCGGTGGCTGCCAGCACCTTTTCCTTGGCGTTGCGATGAATGACCGACTCTTGCGTGGCCCAAAACCGCGATCCGATCAAAGCACCGTCGGCACCTAGCATTAGCGCGGCGGCGAGACCGCGCCCGTCAGCAATGCCTCCGGCGGCAAGAAGGAGAACGCGCGGCGCTCGTTGCGCGATCATATCGGCGACTGCAGGAACGAACGGCATCGTCGAGCGCGCCGTGAGTCCGTGGCCGCCGGCCTCCGTACCCTGTGCGATGATAACGTCCGCGCCGACGTCGATCGCCCGCTGGGCATGCTCGAGCGTATGCACCTGACAGATCAGGGGGATGCCGGCCTGCTTCACTTTCGGGGCATATGGCGCAGGATCCGAGAACGACAGCATGATCGCTTTCTTGTGCCGCTCCAGAGCGAGATCGAGCAGACCCGGATCGTTCGCCAGCGCCCAGGTGATGAATCCACAGCCGACGTCCGGGCGGCTCACCTTTGCGGACTGTTCTTCGAACCAGGCGCGGTTGGCATAGCCGCCGCCGAGAAGGCCGAGAGCACCTGCCGCGGAAACCGCGGAGGCCAGCTCGCCGCCGGAGGCCGGATCCATCGGCGCCAGCACGATCGGGTGCTCGAGCCCAAAAAATTCGGTCAGTCTCGTCTTGATAGCCATGTCAATTCCTCTCCTAGGCTTATGCCCGTCTCGGATACTGGGAAGCTAGATTGGCTGTTGACAACATAAAAGTGATTATTATTGATCAGAGTCATCATTCCGGGAGATGACCACATGGACAGCACGGATCTGAATTTCTTTTCCGCGGTCGCCACGGCCGGCGGAATCGGCCGCGCCGCCCACAATCTCCACACCGTGCAATCGAACGTGACCCAGCGAATTCGAGCGCTGGAGAACCAGCTCGGTGTCCGACTTTTTGATCGGTCCAAGAAAGGCGTTACGCTCACCTCCATGGGCAACAGGCTGCTTCCTTACGCCAAGCGCATCAGCGATCTGTTGGCCGAGGCGCATTGCGCAGTGAAGGACGAGGCGTGGCCGGGCGGCGAGCTGCGCATTGGATCAATGGAGACGACGGCGGCGTTACGCCTACCACCGTTGCTCACCCACTACGGCATCGCTTATCCCGATGTTGACGTCCAAATCGAGACAGGCCCGACCGCAGCGCTGGTCGACTGCGTATTGTCTCGGAAGCTTGACGGAGCTTTTGTCTCTGCACCGGTCACGCACGGTGAACTGACCTGCACACCGATCGTGGAGGAGGAGCTGGTGCTGATCACGCCGCCGATGGTGACGTCCCCCCAACACCTCGGCAAATTCCTGGCTTCGGGAAGCGGCCGGAAGGTGATCGTGTTTCGTGCCGGCTGCTCCTATCGACAGCGCCTGTCCGAATATCTTGCGCATCGTGGTTTCGTCGACCTGCGCTGGATGGAAATGGGAACGCTCGACGGAATCATCGGTTGTGTGGCGGCTTCGGTCGGGCTGTCATTGGTGCCGCGCGTCGTCGCTGATTCTGCCGAACGACAGGGCTTGATCCGCCTGCATTCGCTGCCGAACGGGACCGGCAGTGCCACCACGGTTTTCGTTCACCGCAAGGACGCATTCGTGTCCTCCGCCCTGCGGGCGTTCATGGAATGCGCCGGATCGGGAACGAACCAAACAGCCCCGCCCGAGCAACCGGCAGTGGCGCTCAAGCAGCCTCGAAAGACGACCTCGCCGCCTTGACTGATGCCACGATAAAGCGATGCACTTCTGCAACCCGCCGCGTTTCGTGCGTATCGGGATGCGACGTCAGCCAGTAATTCCGCACGAAACGAATGTCGGGAAGCAGACGCTGCAATTCGGGATAGCGCTGGGCCACGTAATCATGAAGGATTCCGACGCCGTGTCCACCACGAACGGCCTCCATCTGCGCAACGACGCTACCGCATTCATAGCGTCGCGACATGAGCCGGCCGAGCACTGAGGCATAGTCCAATGCCCTGCTGTAGACGAAATCCTCGACCTGGGTGACGAACAGGCGGCCGGCAAGATCGGCCTGCGTCCTGATGGGACCCTCGCGCGCGAGATAAGCATCAGCAGCATAGACACTGAGCGTATAGTCGGTGAGTTTGGACAGGATCAGCTTACCCTGCTTGGGCCGGTCCAGCGTGATCGCAACGTCGGCCTCGCGCCTTGACAGGGAGAATGTGCGCGGAAGCGGCACGAGTTGAATGACAAGGCCCGGGTGCTTCGCGGCCAGCGAGCCCAGCCGATCGGCCAGGAAGTAGTTGCCAAGCCCGTCCGGTGCCCCTACGCGCACGGTTCCGGTGAGGGCCTCGGCCGCGCCTCCAATGCTCGATCCCACTTTGAGGAATTCGCTCTCTGCGCGCTCGGCAGCCGCGACGAGCGCCTCGCCCGCCGCCGTCAGCGTGCAGCCTGTAGTGTGTCGTTCGAGCAGTTTGGCATTCAAGCTACTCTCCAGCGCGGTCAGTTGCCGGGCGACCGTTGCATGGTTCAGCCGTAGGCTTTTCGAGGCCTTCAGAATCTGGCCGGCACGCGCCACTTCTAGGAATATCCGAACGCGCTCCCAATCCATTGACTACACTTTCTGCACAACGGAGCCGCGAATTCGGCCGTTGATGCTGCATTTTTATGCGCTGCATATCTGGCTCGATCAAGCATCATGTTAGGGAGAGCAGCCAATGCCCGTGACTATTCTGAACTTCATCAATGGCGAGCTGGTGCCGAGCCGGGGCCCTCGCACCGCGCCGGTTTACAATCCCGCGACCGGCGAGCAATCGGCAACGCTCGGACTTGCCACGACGCAAGACGTGCGATCGGCCGCTGCAGCCGCCCGCAAGGCCTTCCCGGGCTGGGCGAACACACCGCCACTGCGCCGTGCTCGTATTCTCAACCGTTTCCTGCGGATCATGGAGGATCGAATCGATGAACTTGCCCAAGTGATCACCGCCGAACACGGCAAGGTGCTTTCGGACGCGAAGGGCGAGATCCAACGCGGCATGGAGGTGGTGGAGTTCGCGACCGGCGCGCCGCAACTGCTCAAGGGAGAGATCACCGAGAATGTCGGGACCCGTGTCGACAGCCACTCGCTGCGTCAACCGCTCGGGGTGGTCGCTGGCATCACGCCATTCAATTTCCCGGCAATGGTCCCGATGTGGATGTTCCCGGTTGCGCTGGCCTGCGGCAATACGTTTATCCTCAAGCCGTCGGAGCGCGATCCCTCGGCCTCGCTCGTGCTTGCGCAGTGGCTGAAGGAGGCCGGGCTGCCCGACGGCGTGTTCAACGTCGTGCATGGCGACAAGGAAGCGGTGGATGCCATCCTAACGGATCCCGATATCGTGGCGGTCAGCTTCGTCGGCTCGACGCCGATTGCGCGATACATCTATGAGACGGCGACCAGCCACGGCAAGCGCTGCCAGGCGCTGGGCGGCGCCAAGAACCACATGATCGTGATGCCTGACGCCGACATGGACCAGGCCGTCGACGCTCTCATGGGCGCGGCTTATGGCTCCGCCGGCGAGCGCTGCATGGCGATCTCGGTAGCCGTTCCGATCGGAGACACCACCGCCGATCGTCTGATCGAAAAGCTGGCGCCCAAGGTCCGCGCGCTTAACATTGGTCCCGGTACCGACCCCGAGGCCGAGATGGGCCCGCTGGTGACGAAGCAGCACCTCGACAAAGTCCGAGGCTATATTGACGCCGGCGTTGACGAAGGCGCGAAGCTGATTGTGGACGGGCGCGATTTCCATCGCCAGGGCTACGAGAAGGGCTACTTCATCGGCGGCAGCCTGTTTGATCGCGCGACCACGGACATGAAGATCTATCGCGAAGAGATCTTCGGACCGGTGCTCGTGGTGGCCCGGGCCAAGTCTTATGACGACGCGGCCGACATGATCAACCAGCACGAGTTCGGCAACGGCACCGCAATCTTTACCAGGGATGGCGATGCGGCGCGTGAGTTTGCGCATCAGATCCAGGTCGGCATGGTGGGCATCAACGTACCGATCCCGGTGCCGATGGCATTCCATTCGTTCGGCGGATGGAAAGCCTCTCTGTTCGGCGACCATCACATGCATGGCCCCGAGGGCGTTCGCTTTTATACCAAGCTGAAAACGATCACGACCCGTTGGCCGACCGGCATCCGGGCCGGCGCCGAGTTCGTGATGCCGACGATGTCCTGATCTTCTCCGAATGGAAGGCCGTGGCAGCCCCACGGCCTTCTCAACCCGCCAGTTGGCCCGGCCCCCAAATGGTGAACTCTGGCAGTCGCGCCAGAGAGCTGAATTCGGCCGATCAATCCGTGAATATCGCCCTAGAATCTCGGGCCGCGATCAGATTGGCCCTGTCGATCTCCATCGGCCGCTCGAGGCTGTCATGCTCGCTCTCCTCAGCTCCATTGGGTCACTGGGAACGCTCACCTCTCGGCCAAGCTCCCGTGGTGAGCGCCCTCGGAGAATATTCGACCACCTCTCCGATGAGAGGGATCGCCGCAGCGCGCACTCTCCGGCCGGCCGTGACATGAAGCCGCCAGGCGCGCTCGGCGCCCTTGAAGCCCTGAATCGGCGGATCATTCCAGAGCAACTCGATCGTCCCGTGCAGGATTAGGACATCGCCGACGACAAAGTCGACAAAAAGCAGTCCCGCCCTGGGATTGGACATAAAATTCCCGAGCGTGTTGAAAAAGGAATTGCCCGCAAAGTCCGGAACGGTGATCTGGTTATCCGCCACGTGAATGAAGCCTGGCTTGCCGCCGCGGTGAGAAATATCGCAATCGAACGATGATCCGTCATCGGAAGGCGCACATGAGGCGACGAAGAAGGTCGCCGAGTGGCGGATCAGCTCTCGTGCCGCATCGTCCAAGACGGCGAACGCCTCGACCTCGCCGGGACCGAGTTGCTCCGGCGCAGCGGATGGTGCCGCGCTGATATGGCGCGTGTGGATGTATTGAGGGCAATTGCCAAAGCTCTGCACGACCGCCACCTCGAAACTTGTCTGGTCGAGGGTGATCAGCGTTCCGTTCATGCGGTTTCGCCGACGATTGGTCAGGTCTATGCCCAGCACTCCCAAGCTGGCGCCCACGGAAAGATTCGTCCCGAGCAGGTCGAAGGTTTTCGGTAACGATCCGATGCGCAGCCGTCCTGGATCCGGTGAAGAGACGAATCCGCGCGGGCCAAACAGGACCGAAGGGATCGGCCAGCCCGCTCGGTCCGACGAGCCGACAAGGAGGTATTCGAGTCCTGCGAAGAATTCACGGTGCTGATCGGGCATCCATGTGCGGATGGAGGTTTTCCCGCGCTCGCTCATTCTGTCGGCCACGCCGACGCGTCGCTGCACGTCGATCTCGCCCTGGTGAAAAGGAGACGAGCTCCGTTCGGAAAGGCTGGTCATGACCGCACCTCGAAGAAGATTTGCCGATCAGCTCGCAGGCGCGCTTGGCATCCGCTGAAAATTCGGAAGTGCTTCCAGCCGCCCCAGCCAGGCGACAATGTTCGGGTAGGAGGACAGTTCAATGCCTCCCTCCGGAGCGGCCCGTGTGTAGCTGTAGCAAGCGAGATCAGCCACGGTCGGATGGGTTGCCGCGAGAAATTCGTGCTTCGCAAGATGACCATCCATCACGCTGAACAGACTGCTGGCGACCCCGGCCGCTTGCCGGCCATCGACGGGCAAGTTGAACACCTTGCCCAGCCGAGCTGTTGCTGGTCCATATGCCAGCTGTCCGGCTGCCACGGACAGCCAACGTTGCACGGCAGCCGCACTGACCGGATCTTCCGGAAGCCACGTCTCGGTAGTGTCGTAGCGCTTGGCCAGATAGATCAGGATTGCGTTGGAATCGGCAACGACGGTGCCGTCATCATCGACGACAGGTATCTGCCCGAACGGGTTCATTGCGAGATAGGCCGGCGTCTTCCGCTCGGCAGGGGGCGTTGGGATCAACTCGTAAGGAAGCGAGAGAAGGCCGAGCAAGAGCTCGACCCGGTGGCTGTGTCCCGACAATTTGCCGCCATAGAGCTTGATCGTAGCTGACATTCCCAACTCGCTTTCGCTATTCAAACGATGTCTCGGTACTTATCATTTCCCATTCGGACGATAATCGAATGTTCCTTCATTTTACCATTGCGGTTTTTGCAACGATCCAGACGAGCAGAATGACTGGCCGCCATTTTTCCCTCTGAACTCGCGCAACACGTTCTTCTGAACCTCTCCGATCGTATTCCGGGCAGCTCGCTCACGCAGAAATCGTTGTTCGGCAGGTTGTAGGGAACCAGCCGTCCTTCAGCACCGCCACGCCATCCCTTTCCCCTGCAGCGCCTCCTGCCGTCGGGACGGCGGCCGCGACAACTCGCTCGCCGAAATCAGGATGTGGCAGTCCGACGACGGCGCTTTCGAGCACATCTGGAATGCGATCGATCTCGAGTTCGAACTCCTTCGGATGAACGTTGTAACCGCCCGAAATGATCACATCCTTCGCGCGCCGACCTTCAAAGGGAGCCGGCGGCGGAACGCACGAGTTCTGTCGGTCGCTGCTCCAACAGCTCGCTGAGAACGCGCTTCATCTCGGCCCCCTTTGATGGATCACTCAGTCCGCAACTGCCCGCTCAAGCTCGGCCACTCTGGGTCTGACCGTCTCCTGCTGCGAGGACTGGACCGGCCGTTCGTCCCCCTCGCCTGTTTCCATGTCGATAAAAACGGCCGGCTCGCGCTGTGAACGGTCAATCGTCAGCGAAAACACATCGAAACGATTGTAGTAGCCTACGACATCGTGAAATTGCTTCGGTTCGACGCATTGCGCGACGTCAATATCGGCATATGCGATGCCTTCGCTGTCTGAGAGGACGTCGCTGATAATCTGCCCTGTTGGATCGAGGATCATCGATACCGCATGCGGTGTGCCCTCGATCAGATCCAGCATGGCGGGGTTAGCCTGTCCGAGCGCGTCCTTCATACCTACGTCCATGCAGGCGGACGAAACGATGTTGAAGCATTTGGCTTCAAACGAATGAGCTCCAGCCCGGATCTCGATGGCCCTGCGTAGGTCATAGCCCCCCTTCTCCTTGGAGGGACGCGTCGGCCAGATCGGCGGGTAGGTCGAAATATGAACTTGCTCGCCCTGCGCCATCAATGAATAGCGGGCAAGTGGATTCGTATTCTCACCACAAATCAGCATGCCAATGCGGCCGATGGAGGTCTGCGCGACGCGCAACCCACGCGCATCTCCGGCAGCCCAGACCAGCTTCTCGTAAAACGTCGGAACGAGCTTGCGATGATGATTCAGGATCGATCCATCTTGGCCGATCAAAAGATTGGAGTTCCAGATACAGCCAAGGCTGGCAACCGTCCCTTCCGTAAAACCGATAGAGACCACGACGTTGTGGCGCTTGGCCGCCATCCTGACCTTTGTCAATTCCGCGCTGTCGAGCCGCAATGCCTGGGCCGACAACGCTCTGAAGAAATCATGAGACATGATCGGCGCCTGCAGCGCCGCCCACACGGGAAAGCCGGGAATGAACGATTCCGGGAAAGCAACCAGCGAGGCACCGTTGCGTGCCGCCTCGGCAACGAGGTCGCAGGCCTTGTCTGCACTTTTGGCCGCGTCGAGGAAAACTGAAGATGTGTGGCACGCGGCAGCTTTGAAGCGCGGCAAATTCGACGGCATTTGAGACGATCCTCTCGGTTTCTGGCACCACAGGTTAGTCTTTCGCCGGCGGGTGGCGAATGCGGAAAATCTGCACGAGCGGTTGCGCGTCTTCAGACGACCAGGACCGGCACGCGATAGATCGCGTTGCGTCGGCCGCCGGCCGGCTGACTCTCGCCCGATCGCGAGATCGCCCGAGACAGGAGACCGCAGCATCCCTCTTTTACTATCCAATCACAGGTGAACTTGGTCCAGGATCGTCCTGATACCTTCTCCAACCGGCATCCCTGCCAGC
The DNA here is from genome assembly GCF_023073015.1 of Bradyrhizobium sp. 87. Taxonomy (NCBI): domain Bacteria; kingdom Pseudomonadati; phylum Pseudomonadota; class Alphaproteobacteria; order Hyphomicrobiales; family Nitrobacteraceae; genus Bradyrhizobium; species Bradyrhizobium sp. 87. Next base: position 56,035 of record NZ_JADPIQ010000141.1, on the reverse strand, counting down.
TCCGCCCTTCATCGGCGCTCAGTTCGACCGCCGCAATTCCGTCGTCACCCCAGGCCCATCCCCAGGCTTGCAAAACCTCGTCTCGCCTGAGCTGACGATTTGGCTTTGGCGCCACGATGACCGATTGGGGGGCGATCGCCCACACCGGCTGTGTCGAGCCGTCCGGCGCGAGGTCGTTGTACCATGTGGTGGTGAAGACGCCCGGAGCCCGCTCCGAGCGCAATTCGAGCTTGCGGAGCCATTTGACGCTGTTCGTGCCGTAGAAGCCCGGGACCACCAACCGCAACGGATAGCCGTGCTCAGGAAGCAGCGGCGCTCCGTTCATCTCGTAGGCGAGCAAGACGTCGTCGGATATCCGGGAGAGCGGCAGATCCTTGATGTAATGTCCGCACGCGATGCCTCCGAAGTCGCCGGAGTCCGCCCCCTGTGACCAAACGAAAGTTGCGCTCCTCGCCACGCCCGCTGATCCCAGCACATGATCCAGACGAACGCCCGCCCAGCGCACGTTGCAGACCCGCTGCGTGGGCTTGTCGGGCGCCAGCGGGCTGCCTGCACATTGATGCACCGAGACCACCTCGGTCTTTGGAAGCGACTTGAGCTGACCGACGGAGAAGCTCGCGGGCGTCTCGACCAGGCCGGCGATTTCCAGCGTCCAATCATCCCCATGAGTGACATCGAGAACACCGAGATGGCACAACACGATGCAGCCTTCGACTGGCGTTATGCGGTCGGTCAGCAGATGCGGTTCAGAGGGAATTCGGCCGAAGAAGCCGCGTACCTTGTACGTAAAGTCGTCAGCCATCGCAGCGCTCCCTCGCGCCGGCATTCTAGTACATCACGGGAGGACGTCGACCGTAAGAAACTCCGCAGATACACTTGCGCGTATTCGATCACTCGAAGTCGTTCAGATACGCTCTGTCCGCCTTGAAGATCTCATGAAGGAACCGCAGCAGCGTACGCACCCTACCCATATATTCGATATCCTCATGGACGGAAATGTAGAGCGATCGCGTGACCACCACATCTTTCATGAGCCATACAAGGCGAGGATCCTTTTTTGCCGAGAAGAAGGGCAGAAGGCCGATGCCACGCCCGACAGCGATCGCATTCTGCTGGGCTGCCATGCTGGTCGATCGAAAGACGACGCTCTCTGGCACCAGGACGTCATGCAGCCACTGCACCGGCTGGATAGCCACGAGATCGTCGACATAATCGACGAAATCGTGACGCTTCAATTCTTCCATGGTGCCCGGCGTCCCCCGTTCCACGATGTACCTGGACGACGCGAACAGCCCAAGCTTGAACTCGCCAGCTTTTTTGACCGAAAGTTTGGGGCCCACGAGGGGAACGAAGCTGATGCACACATCCGCCTCGCGTTTGGTCAGATTGATCAGATGCCTTTCGGTCACAAGCTCCACGACAACGCCCGGGTGCTTCTCATTGAATTGGACCAACTTTTCTGCAAGGTAGAAGGCGGCAATACCCTCCATGCTCGTCAGCCTGACGCGCCCGGTGGGCTCGGCCGGCGTGGCGCGGAAATCTTCCGATATCACCAGGGCCGCGCCCTCAATTTTCTCGGCCTCTTGGTAGAGCTTGTGTCCGTCCTCCGTCAGCACGAACCCGTTCGGCTTGCGGTCGAAAATCTTGATACCAAGATCTCGCTCAAGCTCTGAAATGCGCCGGCTGACCGTCGTGTGGTCGACTTTGAGGCGCCGCGCGGCCGGCATCAACCGCCCCTGCCGGGCGAGTTCAAGGAAGAATTTCAGGTCGTTCCAGTCGAACATTCGCTCCTGCGTGCCAATCCGGAAGAGGCCAATGACGAAAATCCGACGGTGGGTGAACGCCCTCCCGCCCGATCAAACAATCTTCTACGGCGGCTTTCAAGATGCCTGAAGGCGATTTCCGTGCCTTCGGTGCCTGAAGCCACGGGGCGCAGCCCGCTCTCGCGCTCCGGCCGCAACGATCTCGGCCGTTATAGCTCTACCATTCCCTGAGGCACGCATTCTCATTGATACAGATACTCGAGAATTTCCTTTCTATACTGCAGACTCCCGGCGTGGGTCGCCAGTTTGAGCCGCTCCCGCGGTCGCAAGGTATCGATCTCCCAAATCCGGCCGATTCGCGCAGCCGGTCCGTTCGAGAGCGCGACAATTCGATCGCTCAGGAAGATCGCTTCGTCTATGTCGTGCGTGACCATTACAACGGTGGTCGGGGTCTTTTCCACGATGCGAACCAGTTCGTCCTGAAGGCTCGACTTGGTCAGCGCATCGAGCGCGCCGAACGGCTCGTCCAGCAGCAGCACCTTAGGCTCGACCGCAAAAGCGCGAGCGATGCCCACCCGCTGCTTCATTCCACCTGACACCTCGAATGGGTATTTGTTGATGGCGTGCTCCAGGTGAACAAGCTTCAGCGCCTGCTCCGAGCGATCCTTCAATTCGGATGCCGCGGCACCCTTGAAGGCCTGTTTGACCGCAAGGCGAACATTTTCGTAGCAAGTCATCCAGGGCAATAGAGCATGGCTCTGGAAGACCATTGCGCGCTCCGGCCCCGGGCCAGAAATCGTCGTCCCGGCGCAGCGTATTGCACCCTTTGTAGGCGCCAGAAGGCCAGCAACAATGTTTAGCAACGTGCTCTTGCCGCAGCCTGAATGGCCGATCAAGCAGACAAACTCGCTGTCTTCGATAGCGAGCGAGATTCTATCCAGCGCAAGAAGCCCCTTGCCAGAACGGTCAACAAACGACATTGACACATCGTTGATCTCGAGATCCGCCATCGTCCTATTCCCGGAAGCTGAGGCTTTCGCCTATTCGCTTGAGCAAAATATCTAGCGCCAATCCAATGCCGCCGACCAGGACGATGGCGACGATCATGCTCGCGATCTGGAGATTATTCCATTCATTCCAGATGAAGTACCCGATGCCGCTCTGTGCGCCGACCATCTCGGCAGCCACGATGACGAACCAGGCGATACCGATCGAGATCCTCATTCCCGACAGGATCATAGGCACACTGGCGGGAAAGACGACGCGCGTGACATGCTCTAATCGTGGAAGACCGAATACGCGCGAGACGTTCAGCCATTCAGCCCGCACGGAAGCTGTCCCGGTCGCCGTGCTGATCAACATCGGCCAGACCGCACAGATGAAGATGATGAAGATCGTCGAGACGGTGCTGTCACGGAACGTATAGAGCGCCAGCGGCATCCACGCGAGTGGCGATACCGGCCGCAGGATCTGAATGAAAGGATCCAACGCGCGATGGCAAGCAGGCCATAGACCGAGCAAGAAGCCTGGCACCGCGACGATAAGGCCAGCGTGAAGCCCAGTGCTACGCGGCCCATGGAATAGGCCAGATGCCATGCGATGCCCAGATTGTTGGGATTGTCGTGATCGAAGGCGTGTGTGATCAGATCCCGGCCGCGGAGCGCGACGATCCACGGTGAGGGGATCGCACCGGCCTGCTGACCCGGCGCGCTCTGGCCGGAAAGGCGGGCATATTCGGCGTCGGCAGCGCTAACACCTCCCGACGAACCGGCGGTGAACCAGCCCCAGACGCTTACAAATACGATGAAGATCGCGACCGAGGATACCCAGGGCTGCTGCAGCCGGCGTGACACCTCCATCAGCCCCCCTTCCGGACCGAAGCCAGGTAGTCCTGCGGCTTATTGGAATCGAATTCGTTCCCGAGAATCCTTTCGGTGCCGAAGCCGACCGCTGGCGGCGTCACGCCCTGCTCGCGCATGATCCGAGCGGCATCGGTCGCCAGCATCACCTTTTCGGCGAGCACCTTATAGTCGACATCCTCCTTTAGCATGTTCCAGCGCCGGAGCTGGGTCATCAGCCAAACTGCTGCCGAATATTGCGGAAACGGCTGATAATCAACCCGCCGCGGATCTTTCCGGATGGTGCCAAGGCCGTCGGCATACGTGCCGCTCAAAACCTGATCGAGGACAATTTCGGGAGCATTGAGATATTGCGGCTCTGACAGCACCTTCGCCATGCCGACCCGGTTCTCCGGCTTCGAGACATGAAGACTGGACGCGATGATGGCGCGGTAGAACGCCATGAATGTGTTGGGATTTTGCTGGATCCAGCTTTCCGCGGCGGTGACAGAGCAACAAGGATGTCCATCCCAGATATCCTTCGAGATCAGATGAATGAAGCCAGCGCCTTCGTAGACCGCGCGCTGACCGCCCGGCTCTCCGCCGAAAAACCCATCGATGCTTCCGACGCGAAGGCTCGCCACGTATTCGGTCGGAGGTACGATGCGGTATTTGACATCTTGGTCCGGATCGAGCCCGGCGGCAGCCAAATAGTTGCGCAGCTGCAGGGTCTGGTGACTTTGCTCGAACGGGACCGCGAATGTGAAGCCCTTCCAGTTCTTGGGATCCCGATTGTCCTTGTGCTTGTTGGCCAGGACGAGGGAGTTGCCGTTCTGGTTCAAGATGGTCAGCACCTTGATCGACTGGACGTTACCGCCGAGGCCGGCTGTCATCGTCAGGGGGACCGGCATCACCTGCTGCGAGACGTCCAGCTCGCCGTTGAGCATCTTGTCGCGGATCAGCGCGATACCAGCGATCTTCTGCAGACTGACATCCAGACCTTCCTTGCGGTAGCTGCCGAGCCTTTCGCCGTAGATCAGCGGAACGGCGCAGGTGATCGGGAGGAAGCCAACAGCCAGCTTGGTTTTCTCGAGAGGCCTTCGCTCCTGGGCAATTGCCTTCAAGGTGTCGATTGGCAGGATGCTGGAGAGAGCGCCGATGATCACGCCAGCGCCAACGGTGCGAAGCAGTTCCCGCCGCAAAACTGGCTGCGGGAAAAGGCCATGCAGAAGTGCCTGCTGGACGCTTTCGGACACGGCCTCTTCGACAGTCGGCTGCGCGGGAGCATGCGCTCCGCAACTGCACAGGCTGCCGATGAAACGATGGTGATGTGAGGCGTCGCGCATTTCTGTCCCCCTGGTCAAAATGTCCGGCTCAAAATCGTAACATTGACGCTCGAAGGGCCAACGGCGAAATTGTGCAGGAGCATCTGCAGTTCCGCGCATGCCATTCGGAATTCCCAGCTCTGGTTCACTCCGCCGATTGCGGCATCGTCCTTGAGCGCCCGAACAGGATGCGATGCTGCATCTCGTCGAAGCGGCCATCCGCGTTCGTTTCCCGCGTTAACAACGACACCGCGATCGCCACGGCAAACGACAGCGGCATGCTGATGATGGCCGGGTTACGCAGCGAGACGAACCACCAGGCGCCGCTCACCTGGGCCAGCGGCTTACCGAGCACGTCGACCTGGATGGTCGGTGACAGCGCAATGAGCACCAGCGAGCTTAGCGTGCCGATCATGATGCTAGCGACGGCCGCTGGCGTCGTGAAGCGACGCCAGATGATAGCGAGGACCAGTGATGGAAAATTGGCGGCACAGGCGATGGAGAAGGCGAGCCCGGCCATGAAGGCCACGTTCTGGCCTTCGAAGGTGATGCCGAGCACGATTGCCAGCACCGAGATGGCAACGGTGGCGATCCGCGCCACTTTGAGCTGCTCAGCCTCCGATGCCGTACCGTGGCGAACGACGTTGGTCCAGACATCATGGCACAACGTAGCCACACCGGAAAGCGTCAGGCCTGCCACCACCGCCAGCATGGTGGCAAACGCAACTGCGCAGATAAAACCGAAGAAGGCGTCGCCGCCGACTGTGAGGGCGAGCAGAGGTGCAGCCATGTTGCCGCCACCGCCGGCTTTCATCACCGCCTCCGGGCCGACCAGCACCATGGCCCCAAAGCCGATGATGAACACCATCAGGTGGAAGAAGCCGATCAGCCCGGTGGCATAAAGTATCGATAGTCGCGCGGCCTTGGAGTCCCGAACCGTGTATACCCGCATCAGGAGGTGCGGCATCGCCGCGGTGCCGAACATCAGCCCGAGGCCGAGTGAGATCGCGTCCCATTGCCCCGAAACCACCTTCGAACCTGGCTGCAGCACTCTTGTGCCGTACTTCTCCGCCGCTGCGGCGAACAGCTTGAGCGAGTTCATTTCGAAATGCATCAGGACCAGGACTGCCAGGATCACTCCGCCGGCGAGCAGCAGCGCCGCCTTCACCACCTGCACCCAGGTGGTGGCGAGCATGCCGCCGAACAGCACATAGATGAGCATGGCAGCACCGACCAAAGCCACCGACCAAGTGTAGGGCAGGCCGAACAGCAACTTGATCAACGATCCGGTCGCGACCATCTGGGCGATCAGGTAGAACAGGATCACCGCCAGCGTACCGACCGCCGCGGCGAGCCGCACCGGCTTTTGGCTGAGCCGATAGGCGACCACGTCCGCGAACGTGAATTTCCCGACATTGCGCAGTGGCTCGACAATCAGAAAGAGGATGATCGGCCAGCCGACCAGCCATCCAATCGAGTAGACCATGCCATCGAAGCCATTCGAGGTGACAATGCCGGCAATGCCGAGCAGCGCGGCCGCGCTGAGGAAGTCGCCAGCGAGCGCCCAGCCATTCTGCCATGCAGTGATCTCGCCGCCCGCGGCAAAGAAGTGCTCCGTGGTACGGGTGCGCCGCGCCGCCCAGTAAGTAATCAGGAGCGTCAGGACCATAAATGCGAAGAAGAAGCCGATCGAGAGCGAGTTGTTGGCCATCGCGAGGTCCTATCGTTCGAGGTCACGAAGGCTGGCATCAAATACCCGGTTCGCCCACAGCACATAGATGAGGCAGAGCAGGAACGATGAAACGATGACGAGAGGGCCGAGCACGATGCAAAGCGAGAGCCCGGGCGCAAGCACAGTGCCCAAAAGCGGCTTGTCGAATGCGAACAATGCCATGAAGCCGAAATAGATCGTGATCATCGTCGCACAAAGCAGCAGCGCGATCCGAAGGCGCCTGCTCGCAAGCGTGACAGAACGAGGCGCGACGCCGGAATTGACGGAAGTCTGCGCGTCCATCCACCCTCCCAGAAGGTCTTGATATCCACTACCGGCCAGCTTCCGCCGAGCCGCAAGCTTCGGGAACCACGAAACTTTGCAATGTACTGTGCAGATTTGCGGCCTCGTCGAAGGCGATGCTGTGTCGTCTCGACGGTCGCGGCGACAACAACCATGCCGGCAATGACGGCGCGCCTGCGACGGCATTGATCCTTGCATGCAAGGATTACGTTGGCGGCGCGGGCTTGGGCAGGCGTGAGGGCGGCACCACGATGGGTGGCGTGAGTCCGAGCTGCGGACATGCAGTCAAACCGGAAACCTCGCAGAATAGCGGGCGCGACCTCCATCGGTACCGGAAGTACAAGAGGAGTTCTATAGGGGTTCTCGCGCAGCGCGTCACACTGCCGATCTACTCGACTTTCCAGGCCCTGCACCGCGTCCGCGGTCGATTTGTCGGTCAGCGCACCCGTCCATCAAACAGACCCGTGCGTTCCTCCTGGAGCGAGGCATGGTGTGCGACAAAGCCTACATTCCCTGTTCGAGTTGCCCGGTATCTTGGCAATTAGCGCCAATGTTTTTCGCCTTGCATGTTGCGCATCATCGAGGGTTTAGCGGAAGACTCGCATCGATGGATGGGCGTATCGAGGGACTATCGAGCGAGATCGAAACGCTGGCCAGTCAAGACCGGGCCTGCCAGCGAGCCGAGCTAAGCGGACCCCACCAGCATGACGAACACGCTTGCTCATCCCGATGTCACCAGCGACGGCCTCTCTCTTGCGGTCAGGGTCGGAGCCGCGATTGACAAGGATGTGGCCTCTGCCGGCTTCTGGACGCCCGGGTCGGTCTTCAAGAGCGGCAGCGCCTCGCAGGTCGTGCCGTGCGGTTGGCTGGACCACGGTCGTGCCGGGGCATCGCAGCGCGTCTGAATGCCAAGAGAATTCGTCGTCTTCAGCGTAAAATCAGCCCTATCTGAACGTCATGAAAATGATGGCGAATTTGAAAACCGGAACGTCGGCAGATCACCGGCGCCATGACAGGTTCCATCCCGGACCGACCTGGTCCGCTACTGGAATCGTGGGTCGGGTTCTCAGTCCAAAGTGAACCATTTTCATGATTATTCCGTTGAGAGATTATTTTTCACGTGGTATGATGGATTTTCGAAATCCAAGCCCTCAGTGACCAAAATTCGAGGACGGGGAATGTTTTTCAGAGGAATGTAAGTGAGCGCAGAATTTTCAGGATCGGTGAATGTTTTTCACGATAGGCGATTGCCTGAGCCCGCTGTCCCCGCGGGTTATGCCGCGCTCATCGACACTTACAAGCTGGCCGTGCCGGTCCCCCGCACCCTTTCGGCCATCGGAGCCCGGCACCGCATCATTGAACAGGATGGTTGGCGGATCTACACGCCTCGCCATGCTCCCCAGGCCTCGCTTGAGGGACACCTGACTTTTGCCCTCAAGAACGAAGGAGTCGATCTTTCCGTCCTGAAGCGGCTTTTCCTAGTCGTTAACGAGGGTGACATCGCGGAGCTTGTCCGGCAGAAGCCGACCGGAATTTACACACGCCGCATCTGGTTTCTGTACGAGTGGTTGCTTGGCCGCGAGCTGAATCTGTCGCTTACAGACAAGGTCTCATATGTAGACGCCATCGATACCGACCTCCAGTTCGGAGGGGTTGGCACGAATTCCGCCCGGCATCGCGTTCGCAACAATCTTCCCGGCACCCCGGAATTTTGTCCGCTCGTTTTCAAGACGGCCGCGCTGAACCAATTTCTCGCGCAGAACTGGAAGGAGCGCGCGCGCGCTGTCGTCAGCGAAGTCCCGAAGGATTTGCTCGCGCGGACCGCCGCCTTTCTGCTGCTGAAAGATTCAAAGTCCAGTTACATCATCGAAGGCGAAAGGCCGCCTCAGGATCGCATTCAAAGATGGGGACGCGCCATCGGCGAGGCTGGACGCGCGCCGCTCGATGAGCAGGAGTTTTTGCGCCTGCAAGGCATCGTCATCGGAGACGAGCGTTTCGTGAAGCTCGGGTTCCGGCAGGAAGGCGGCTTCGTCGGAGAGCATGACCGCGATACACAGCGCCCTATCCCGGACCATATCAGCGCGAGGCATGAAGACATCGCCTCTCTTATGGCAGGATTGATCGCATTCGACCTCGCCGCCGAGAACGAGCTCGATCCCATTATCGCGGCGGCGGTGCTCGCCTTCGGCTTTGTTTATATCCATCCATTCGAGGACGGCAACGGACGCATCCATCGATACCTGATGCATCATGTCCTCGCGCGGCGCGGATTTAATCCGGCCGGGGTCCATTTTCCAGTGTCGTCGGCGATTCTAGACCGGATCGCCGAGTACAAAGGCGTGCTGGAAAGCTATTCCAGCAGGCTACTTCCGTGCGTACAATGGGAAGCGACCCCAAAGAATAATGTGAAGGTTTTGAACGACACCGGGGATTTTTACCGCTTCTTCGACGCGACCCCGCATGCCGAATTTCTGTACGAATGTGTACGCCAGACGATTGAGCTGGACCTTCCGAATGAGACGAGCTTCCTGCGCAACTTCGATATGTTCCGATCCGGAGTCGAAAACATCATCGACATGCCCGAGCGAACGCTCAACAACCTGTTTGGCTTTCTGCGACAGAATCAAGGAAGACTTTCAAAGCGGGCACGAGAGAACGAATTCGCCGAGCTCACTCAAGATGAAGTTGTGAAACTTGAGCAATTGTACGCGGACTCATTCGGTCAAAGCGGAGCCTTAAGTGACTAACGGCGCGTCTTGCGCAGAGACAGGAAGCCCATTCTTTCCAGCGGTGGTACGGGTCGTGTCCACGGTTGTGGTGTAGCTCGGTAGAGCAAAGCCACCCGGTCGTGCGCCTCTAATAGCGCCGTAGCAGGCGGGCGCCATTGCCTGGCCACCGGAAATTCTCCGGTAGGATCGGGTTGCGACACGCCAACGGCAACAACGCAACCAGAGGAACCACCGATGATCGACGACATAATGCGAGCAGGCGCGACATTGCCGGGGCGCGGCCGATTTGGACCACGAGCAGGCGCTATGGCCTCGATTGGGCTTTGGCTGTGTCGGTTGCATTCGGACGGCTGCTTCGCCACTCAAAACGAGCAAGAAACAACAGCAATTGGCGTCTCCCGGCGACGGCCTATGCGGAAGCCCGATTGACCGACCCGCGTACCCGCTTCAAACCGTGACGTGGCGAGAAAGCTCGGGCGAGACTCACGAAATCCTCGGCCGGCATAGGCCGTCCGAACAAATAGCCCTGGTAACTGAGCTGTCCATGTCGCGCCAGGAACGCATATTGCTCCTCCGTTTCGACGCCTTCGGCGATGACTGAAAGGCCAAGGCTTCTGCTAAGCGCTATGATCATCTGGGCTATCGCGGCGTCATTAGAGTCAACCAGAACGTCCTTGACGAAGCTGCGATCGATCTTGAGCTGGTCAAGCGGCAAACGCTTCAGATATGAAAGCGCTGAATAGCCGGTTCCGAAATCATCGAGGCTGAAGCCGATGCCAATCGCTTTCAATTTGCCCATCTTGGCGATCACATCGTCGACGTTGCTGACTAATGTGCTTTCAGTGAGTTCGATTTTGAGGCGATGGGGATTGGCGCCGGTTTGCTCAATGATCGCGCGGACCTCTTCGACAAAATTCTTCTGACGCATCTGCAGGGCGCTGACATTGATTGCGATGGTCAGGCGTTCGGTCGCCGGATCGCTTGACCAGCGAGCCAGCTGACGGCACGCGGTCTTCAACATCAAGGCGCCGAGCGGAAGGATGAGGCCGGTGCTTTCTGCGACGGGGATGAATTCGCTAGGAGAAATCATCCCTTTATGCGCATGCGGCCAGCGCGCCAGCGCTTCTGCCCCCAGCAGCCTTCCTTCGTGATCGACCTGCGGCTGGTAATGCAGCAAAAGCCGTTCCTTCTTAAGGTCTTCTCGTAGATCGGTCTCGAGGGCAGCGCGGGCTGTAATCATAGTCTGCATGGCCGGGTCGAAAAACCGCAGGCCATTTCGCCCCGCCGTTTTCGCATCGTACATTGCCAGATCGGCTCTCTTGAGCAACTCGTCAACGTTGCACTCATCAGTCGAAAACAAGGTCACGCCAACACTTGCGGTACAGGGATATTCATACGCATCGAGTTGGAAGACCTCGGTGAAGGCTGCGAGTATCTTTTCGCCTATCGCTTCCGCCTGTAAGGCTGCGACCTTTGCTTTCTGTGTACCCAGATTGGCGAGAAGAACGACAAATTCGTCGCCGCCAAAGCGGGCAACTGTGTCATCCGCCCTCACACAATGCGAGAGGCGCTGAGCCGCACATTTCAGCAGCATATCGCCCATGTGGTGACCCAGCGAGTCGTTCAGTGTCTTGAAATTGTCCAGATCAATGAACAGCAAGGCGCCGTAGGAGTTGCTACGGATATTCGCATTGACCGCCTGGCGCACGCGGTCGATCAGCAGGACGCGGTTCGGCAGGCCTGTTAGCTGGTCAAAGAAAGCGAGTTCTTGGATCTTTTCCTCAGCGTGCTTCAGTTTAGAAATGTCATAATACGAGCCGATGTAGTTGGTGACCTCGCCCGTCTCGTTTTTCACAGCAGATATAGTCAGCCAGCGCGCACAGTTTTCGCCGCTCCTGGTCCTGAGACTCATATCACCTTGCCAGCCGCCAGTTGCTTGAACGGAACCCCACATACTGCGGTAGAATTCACCATCACGCCGATGAGACCGGAACAGTCTCGGGGTTTGTCCCACCAATTCTTCGATCGTATAGCCGGTTAAGCCCACGAAGGCGCGGTTGGCACTCAAGATTACGCCTTTGGTATCGGTGACGATCATGCCTTCCTGAGCATTGAAAGCAGCCGCGGCTATGCGCAATTCAGAGTTTGACTTGTCCAGAGCCTCTCTCTGTCGCTGCAGGTCGGCCTCAATGGCTTCGCGCCGCCTGATCTCTTGAGAGAGAGCGAGATTGTTTTCGGCCAACTCCGCTCGATGTCGATTGGACTCCACGAACTTGATTTGTAACCGCGCCGCATTTTGACGCATTCGCTCGAAGCCGATCGCCAGCATAAATAGCACGATGGCGAAGAGGCCAAGATAAAAAACGGAGAGGGGTGAAAGCGTACGACCGTATAGCTCATCCTCGCTGGCCAGCCTCAGGACGGAAAGTCGAATGCCGGTAACTGGCGAGCGAAGTGCGAGATATCCTTTCAGTTCGGAAGCGCTGAGATTTGACAGCGGTTGTATGCGGCCAGACGAAATCTTGGCTAGCGAGGGGCCTTCGGTGACAACGGCCGAGTGCTCTCGCTCGATCGGGAGCAGCACCTGCCCATCGTCTCCCAGGAGGAATTCGCGCGGCTGGCCGAGGTCGTTGGTAGACACCAATGAGGAAAGTAGATTGAGACTGCTCACGGTCTCGACCGTTCCCCTTATCTTGCCCTTCTGGAGTACCGGTACGCTGACCACAATCAGGCGGCGCTTGTCGTCAATCTGAATATATGGTTCGGCCAGGGCGTTACGGCCCGGCGAAGCTGTCGTCGCGCTGGACGAGCCGACATCAACTTGCGCCACGCCGTTGCGATCGAAGAAAGCCAGCCGCAAATAGGCGGCTTGGCCCTGATATTTCTCCTCAACCATCGTCGCCTGAAAGCGGCGCTCGATTGCAGCCAAATTGGCGAAGAGGCCGTATTTGACGGACATTCCGAGATCGAGATTGCTGAAATAGTTGGAAATGTCCTCGCTGGCTGCAAGCCGTGCCGCGGCTTGCCGCCGTTCAGCTAAGAAATCGCTGACCTCCGCGGCGCGCGCTTCACCGAGCGACACCAGACGCGCATCGGCGTTTTGCCGCAACTCCACTTGCGACGTATAGAGATTGCCAATCAGATAAAACATAGACAGCAGAAACGCCGCTGCTGCTATCAAGAGCCAGCGTGGAGCTAACGATCGGCTGAATCTGATCAGCGAAGATATCATTAATTCGTTTTCGCGAAATATTCCGGGAAAAATCGACGGATGCCGGGATAATATTTGTCCACCAGCCGGTCATAGAAGCCGGAGGCCTTGATCTCGCTCAAATACGCGTTGAATTCATTGCGCAAAGCTGGAGCGTCCTTCGGAAAGGCGGTTGCCAACGTTTGCTGCTCGGAGATCGGCCCCAGAACCTTGATTTTGCCGGCCCATTTGCCCAAATCCAGAATGGCATCCGGCACGTCGAGCAGTGTCAATTCGGCTTCTTTGTTGAGCATGGCCGGCACCATCTCGTTCAGGTTGGCGCTCTTGTTGTAAGCCTTTAGATCAATACCGACGTTGACCAAGCCGTAATTGGATGGATCCAAGCAGGTGCGCTCCATCACGAGTACGCTCTTGGATCCGATCGCCTTCCGGGTGTTGACGATGTCTGCCGCGAGATCCGCGCCGTCCTGGATCGGCTGCAGATCAGACTCGGCTGGTGCCACCAAGAGAACCTGCGAAGGAAGGGTCGGCTCGGAATATAGAAGAATGGCCTCACGCCAGGGCAGCACGGTGAAGCCGCTCGATATCACATCGCCTTTGATGGGATAGTCACCTGCCAGCGTCACTTCGCCATTTTTGCGCACCACATCCTTGCCGAGCAGGTCGCGGATGACCGAATAAAAATCCGAGTAGACAAGCTTGTAGGAGACGCCAATTCTTTTGGCGAAGCCCTGCATCAGCTCGACGTCCAAACCATCCCCCGCGCCGGTCACAAAGTTGGCGTAGCGGATGCCAAGATGGCGGATTTCGCCTCGCTGCTTGATCTCTGCAAGATCAGCTGCCCAGCCTGAAGTCGCGAAAAGGAAGACCATGGCGCCGCTTAGCGACCCGCGGACAAAGCGTTTCAGGGACATGGAGGCGCTCTTTACCTTTGTGCCAGTAGAAGCGCCTGCAATCTATAGCTGTGAGTTTAAGAAAGGATGGCGAAATACAACAAAGTAGATTTCAGTTTTCGGAAAAACCAGTTTGTCGGTAAAGGATTGATTGCAGGCCAGGTGCTGAGTGCAACGGAAGATTGTTCGATCCGGGCGTGCCTTTCAGTTTCTTGAGGTCGTTCAGCACCGACCGCCACGGACCCATCGCGCTCAACAGCGTGCTTAAGCATAATATGGTCAAGTATCCGGAAAACTGCTGCCAATGCGGCGTTTCGCCGGACAGTAAGTGATGCCCTTGCTGCCCTATTTGCGCATAGAACAGGACCAGCGGCGCGCCGCCCAACATGCTGGTCGTCAGGTACTGAAGAGGGGTGACGTCAAGCATCGCGGCAATGAAATTCACCAGTGGTGCGGGCACCAGCGGCGAGAGGCGTAGTCCGAGCAAGGTCAACCAGAGTCTCACAGCCGATTGCTGACATAATGAAGCGCTGCGACGTTGAATGTGCTTTCGATAGAAGAGAAACGCGCTCAAACCGCCAAAGGCACTGCCGAGCAGCACGGTGGCGCCTCCCTCCAACCCGTCCATGTAAAAACCGGCGGCCAGGCAAATCATTGGCATGGAGGGAAAGGACAGAAATGCAAGGACAGTGGATGTGACCAGAAACGCCACAGCGGTGCCGAGTGGATGCGCTTGGGCCATTGTTTCAAGCCCCGGAAACACCTGCCAAAAGGCCTCTCTCGAAATAGGTGATGCAAGATATGCCAGCGTCAGAAACATGACGACTGCTATATAGACGATCAATGGCTGGTAACCACGCATCGGCTATCCCAAGCTGGATAGAAGAGGCGGCATGTAATCAAAGCTGTTGTAAGTATTCCAGAAAAGAACCTTCTTGTTCTTGAGCGCCCCCGCTTTGGACATGGTGAGCAACGAGCGCCATGCTTTCAAAGTGAAGACTGGATCAAGGATGAGTCCGGCTTCCTCCAACTCGTTCGCCCACGCAACGTCGGCGGCTTCGACCAAGCCGTAGCCGGGCTGCCAGCTGGTGGAATCCGGCACGAATATCTCGTCTTGCATCACGCGAAGCACATCAGGGGAGATGCCTGGAAAGCGGATTTGCTGCAGCCACTGGACCGTGCTGCGAGCGAGTTTGGCAACATTCCCCTCCACAAATGGCAAGGAGGGTTGCCGGTTGACAAGCCATCGCGTCAGATATGATTTGTCCTGATCGGCCACTCCCACGACCTTGGTCTTCCATCCCATCAAATGGACGCCCAGGAGAAGGCCCAAGACCGTCGAGCCGCTGCCCATGGCGACAAAAATCACGTCGGGCGGTGCGCTCCACGCCTGAGCGGCGCTAAGGAACTGCGCCAACTCGGCAATCGCATTCATATGCCCCAACACACTCAGGTCGTTCGAGCCGCCTGGGGGAACGAGCGAATCCGTATCCGAATGTAGCCAATTTCTCGCATATTCCTGGGAAGCTTGGCCCACCAATTCAATGTTGTTCTTGGCTATGGCAACGTGTTCAACCAGGCCTCGCAAAATACCCAGCCGCGCCATGTCCGTGGTAGCTCCCGGCACCTCGAAAAGCACCAAGTCCAGGGCACAATTCAGCGGCTGTCCGTCACCGGTCAAATCGGCCACACGATTGGCTAGGGCAAACTGCAGAGCATGATTGCTAGAGACCGCGCCAACGGTCCCTAAACGCTTGGAGCCGGACCACTTCAGATTCGGGAGCAGGAATTCGTACTTCCGCGCCTTGTTGCCAAAGACGGGATAACGCGCACTGCTCTCATTCATCACCAAAAGATCAGAGCAGTCTATTTGTCGCGTCACAGATGACGGCAACTGCAATAGCTGGTTGTTTCCCCTCAAGAAAATGGGGGTCCATGGAATGGTGGCGCGGCCGTCAGCCTGCCTCAGGAAAACCGAGTTACCGGGTTCGCCCTGGCGAACGTAATCGGCAAATGACTTATCGCCGGAGAGCGTGTTGCCGATGAAAGGACCGCCTGCGGCATCGGGATCCAGCAGGGACGGAAAGAATCTACCGAGTGCCAAGGATTGCGATTTCAACGCTGCGGACGAGGGAGCCAAGCCGGCAAGATCAGCGGCGTGCGGGAGCGGCGACACCGGGAGGGGGCGACGTTGATGGGTGGCGACCGCGCTCAACGCGGCACCTCCGCTCAGCGCGGCACCGCCTAGGAGGGCCGCTTGCATGAAGTTCCGGCGAGAGAGGTTCATTGCCTGGATGCTACTCGGTGTAGCTTCAGGTTAACGCTTTTTTAACCCTATTCCAATCCGCATGCGCGCTCACGGGCGAAATATGAAAGGTTTGCTTAACGCAGACGCGTTGAAGGCGTGCTCAGTATCAAATCTAGCTCAAACCAGCTTGGCAGTACGGCGATTAGCCCCGCCGTATTGTTGTTTTGGCGCAAGGGCTTCGCCCATCGGACCGCATCAAGAGATATACTCCGGGTCGGCCGGAAAGTGGATCAGAAGGGGCCTTTTTGCTAGTGCGCGCGCACTTCCCGTCTGCGCCCCTATTGTATCCGGCGTTGGCGCCACTCGGCTGTTGCGCAATCTCCGCACGTCGTTGGTGTAGGCGCCGAAGCACGGCACGATCAGCTGGCGCCTTGGCCAGCACCGCGCCCGAACAATTGCGAACGAGAGTGGCTGACTCATAGTCGCGGTGAGAAACACCAGACCCAAGCGCTTTTCCGATCCGGAATGCGTGTCCGGCCTGCGGCAAGCCAATGGCAGCGTGCCGACGACTCCAACGAGGGGCGGTTGTGCTACGCTTGTACTGTTTGGAAGACGACCCGCTGCCGAGCCGCCTGCCCGCAGTTGGGCCGACAGTCCGCTGAAGCCGACACGGTGACCGCGTCGACGTCGGATCGGCTCAGACACTCGAAATGAATCAGGCTTGCGGCCTGCGCCCCAGCGGAGCGCCTTTTGTGCGGATCAGTCGCTCTTCAAGCATATCCAGCCGATCCTGCCCCCAGAACCGTTCGCCTTTGAAGACATAGAACGGCGATCCAAAGACACCAGCTTCCAATGCGCGAGAGGTATTGGATACGTATTCCAGGCGGGCAGCACCTGCCGCCCCCTCCAACAGCGTCAAACCGTCATAACCGGCGCGATCCGCAGTTCTCAGCAGCGTGTCGCGGTCGGCGAGGTTCTCGTCCTCGACCCAAATCGCGCGCATCATTGCGTTCGCGAGAGTGTCGACATTCAAGCCTTGGTTTTGCGCCGCAATTACCATGCAGGACGCAAGATCCACGTCGACAGGAAAATAGGAAGGCTCGATGTTGACGATCATCCCGAGCCGCTCGCTCCAACGCTTAAGCTCCTCGATGCGATAGTCGCGTCGCTGCCATGAACGCTTTTCAAGAACGATCCCGCCGCTTGCTGCATAGACATCCTGCATGCGCATTGGGATATAGTGACACGAACTCCGTGACGCGCGGTTATCTGTGACAATCTGACCTGCCCTAAATAGGCCCAGTCCGACATCAGCCAGACATAGTAGTCGATGAATGGCGCATCTTGGTCAAGCATAGCATCAGGCCTTCGGAAGGTGGTGGGCGTGGATCAGTCTCGGCTAATGACGATAAGGACGGTTGCGCGGGCGCCAACCCGCCGCACGTGGTGAACGAGGTGCCCCGGAAACTGCAGGAAATCTCCGGGGCCCATGACGACACTGCGGTCCGCGAACTTCACTTCGACGCGGCCCGTAATGACGTAGAGCGACTCCTCGCCGGAATGTTCTGCGTAGGTTGCCTCACTGAAGTGGGCCGGCGGCGTCATTAAGAAAGCTTCCGCCCGTCGGCCCGGCCCCGCTGGCGATAGGGATACAAAAGAGTATCCATGGACCGGATCCTCCTCCGGCTGCCGGTTCGCTGTACGAACCAGATGGATGTCCGAGTCCGCGACCTGTTCACCAAATAGCAGCGCCACGGGAATGTCCAAAGCACGAGAGAGCTTCATCACGGTTGCGATCGACGGTGCCTTGGCGTCTTTCTCGATCCGGGACAGGAAGCTTTTGTTCAGTCCCGTCGCGAGAGCCAGCTCGTCGAGTGTCATGTTCTTGTTGCGGCGCCAGGCACGCAAACGAGCGCCGATCCGTCCCGCCGGCAGCTGCTCTGAAACACTCGCTTCGAATTTGGTCGTCCGAATTGTCTTCTTGCTCATCATTATTCTTCATCACCGGACTGGCAGACCAGATTTCCACGATTTTTTGTCTCCCCAAGCATCGTGGCGACTGAATGTGCTTTGTCAATGAACGAAGAGGTCCAGCGCGGAGCGGTAGGCCTCGCGCGCTCGTCATGAGCACACCTCGTCTTAGTCCGTTATAGCGCGCCATTTCAATAGTGACGGACTGATATATGGTTCCCTCTGGGCAACAAGGTGCCCGACAGACTACACGTGGAAAAAACTGTCACGACCGGATCTGGATCGCAGAAGCCGGTCTTCGGGCGCTGATTTGCATCGACGAAAGCGGAAACGAGATCCGGCGCATGCAGGGCGAAGGTGCCGACCGCTTTCTGTTCCCGAACGATCTCTGCTTCGGTCCGAATGGACTGCTCTACATGACCGACTCCGGCATGGCTGCTGAGGATTTCATCAACGGGCAAGCCTTCGTCGACGACTATATGAATCTTGATTGGGACGGCCGTGTGTATGAGATCGATCCAGCGGCGATGAAAGTCCTGCGCGTGCTCGATCGCAAGATCCGGTTCACCAACGGCATTGCCTTCGGTCCCGACAATCAGCTCTATGCCAACGCGTCCTTCACCGGCGAGATCTACCGATACGACGTGCTCGGCGAAGCCTCGCCGAAACGTGCGGTCTTCGGCAACGTCCTGCAGCCTGATTCCAATCCTGACTTCAAAGGGCCGGACGGTATGGCCTTCGGGACGAATGGCCGCCTCTATTGCACGGTCTACAACCAGAAGAACGTCACGGTGCTGGACCGACGGGGCGAAGTCGTCGACCGGCTGATCCTGGATGGGCCGCAGCCGACGAATTGTGCCTTTACACTCGAGGGCAAGAAGCTGCGTGTCACTGAAGTCGGCAAGGGCCAGGTCGAGGAGATCGATATGCCCTGCGAAGGGCTGCCGCTGTATCTGCCGAAATTCGCCTGACGAGGCGCCTCACGGTTTTGTCCCGCGAGGCGTTCCGCCGACGCTCAAAGGAAGCCGATCGATAGCCAGGGCACGGCTGCAACGATCAGGGTGCCGATCAAGAGCGCGATCATGTAGCCCACGATCGGCTTCATGCCCTCGTCCGGGTTGATGCGGCTGATGGCGCAAGCCGCGTAGTAGCCGACGCCGAACGGTGGCGCGAATAGGCCGATGCCCATCGCGAGAACGACCACCATCGCGTAGTGGACGTCGTGCACCCCCACGTGCCGCGCGATGGGGAACAGGAGCGGGCCGAACAATACGATGGCCGGGATCCCCTCCAGCACGCTGCCGAGGATCACGAAGGTCGCGATCGTCACCGCTAGGAAGACAGGGACGCCGCCGGGAAGGCCGGTCATGAACTTTGCCAACGAGGCTGAGAATCCCGACTGGGTCAGCGCCCAAGCCATGCCCGTCGCCGCGCCGATGATGAGCAGGATCGCCCCCGACAGCGAAGCCGTTTCGACCAGCATCGGATAGATACGGCGCCAGTCGAATTGCCGATCGATGAAGAGACCCGCACAGGCGGAGTACAGGATGCCGATGGTCGAGACCTCCGTTGCCGTCGCAACGCCTTCAACGACGGCGGTCCGGATCACGAATGGCAGTGCTATGGCCGGAATCGCAATCACAAAGGCGCGGCCGATCTCTCGCCCCGTCGCGCGTTTGACGCGGGACAGGTCCTCGCGGCGGTATCGCCACCACACCACGGCCGCGAGCATGAGCGCGAGCACCACGCCCGGAAGCAACCCGCCGGTGAACAGCGCCGAGATCGACACACCGGTCACCGAGCCGATCGTGATCAGAACCAGTGACGGGGGAATCGTCTCGGTCTGCGCGCCCGTCGCGGCCAGGAGCGCAACGAGATCGCCGGGCTTGGCCCCGCGCTGCCGCATCTCGGGAAACAGCACAGGAGCCACGGCAGCCATGTCAGCCGCCTTGGAGCCGGAAATGCCCGAGACCAGATACATCGCCCCGACCAGCACGTAGTGCAGTCCGCCACGCACGTGACCGAGAAGGCTCGCCAGGAAGCTGACCATGGCGCGCGCCATGCCCGTCATCTCGATCAGAAGGCCAAGAAAGACGAAGAGAGGCACGGCAAGCAGGATCAGGTGGCTCATGCCCTCGTCCATTCGTCCGATCATCACGACGTCGGGCGTGCCGGTTGTCAGGGCAAGATAGCCGACCGTGGCGAGGCCAAATGCAAACGCGATCGGCACCGCCGCAAAGACCATCGCGCCGACCACGAAAACGAAGAAGATCAGAAGATTCAGATTGCCAAGCGGCTTCAAGACCGGCGCCAGCAGAACGAACGTCCCGATGATGCCTGCGACGATCGCCAGGGAGGCCAGCAAGCTGCGCAGGCTCGCGATGCGGATGAGCCGGAGGACGGCTGCGATCAGCATCAGCCCGATCCCGATCGGCAGCGCCGCCGCACGCCAGGTGTTGACGATCTCGAGCGCCGGGGTCGTGACGAACGCCTCGTCCGCGGCGAACTCATAGGCCGGCCAAACGACGAGCACGAGAAATGCCAGCGATGCCGCTGCTGCGACGACGTCCAGGAACGCGCGAAGTTCCGCACTGAGAACGCCGACAATGGCGGTCATCCGCATATGCTCGCCGCGCTGGAACGCGATCACGGATCCGAGCATGGCGAGCCAGAGGAAGAGAATGCCGGCGAGCTCGTCGGACCAGACGATCGGCGAGCGGAACACGTATCTACCCACGATGCCCGAGGACAGGACTGCGATCTCCGCAAGGACGAGCAGTGCCGCCGGGACTGCGACGACGTGGCCAAGTATCCTGTTCGCTGTCACCACCCAACTGCGCGCGTCCCCTTGAGATCTGCCGGCCGCCATGCCGGCATCGACGTGCGGCGTATGGCTCATACTGGTCATGATAGCTGGCCCGCGGCTTTTTCGAGCTGAGACCACGCCTCCTCGCCAAACTTGCCCTTCCAGTCGGCGTAGAAGCTGGTTTTGGACAAGGCCTGGCGGAAGGCGCCACGATCCACATGGATGAACTTGAGGCCCTTCGCCGAGAGGTCAGTTCGCAATGACTGGCTGAGCTTCGCGATGTCCGCCCGCTGGTCGACGGCGGAGCGGTCGAGCTCGCGCGTCACAATCTCCTGTACGTCCTTGGGTAGGCGCTCGAAGGCGCGCTTGTTGCCCAGGATCCAGTAGCCGTCCCAGACGTGCCCGGTCAGGCTGCACGTGCTCTGCACTTCGTAGAGACGCGCGGTCGCGATGATCGGCAACGGATTCTCCTGGCCGTCGACAACCTTGGTCTGCAACGCGGAATAAACCTCATTGAAGTTGATCGGCGTCGGCCCGGCGCCGAGCGCCTTGAAGAGTGAGGTGAGCAGCGGCGCCGGTGGAACGCGGATCTGGAAATTCTTCAGGTCATCCGGCCTCCGCACCTCGCGGCCCGACGAGGTCACCTGACGAAAGCCGTTGTCCCAGGCCTTCGACACCGCCATGATCGGCGTCTTGGCGATCTGCGCCCGGATGTAGGTGCCGAGGTCGCCGTCCATCGCCTTCCATACGCTGTCGTAGTCAGCGAATGCGAACCCGGTGTTCACGATGCCTGCGCTAGGCACGAGGGTGGCAAGTATCGAGGACGATTGGTTGAAGAACTCAACGCCGCCGCTGCGAACCTGGGTCAAGAGCTCGGTATCGGAGCCGAGCTGGTTGGCCGGGAATAGCCTAATCTCCAGTCGACCGCTCGTCGCTTCGCGGATACGGTCGATCGCCTCCTGCGCCCGGATATTCACTGGATGCGTCGGATCCTGTCCGGTCGCGAACTTATAGACGAACTCTGCGGCATACGCCGGCCGGGTGAGAATCCCGCAGAGAGGAACGGCCGTGGCGGCCATCAACAGCGAACGGCGGCTGATGCTTCCGGTCTTCGAGACAGTCATGTTTTCCTCCTGATCCTGCGTTGACGTTGCTGCCGACTGCTTTAGTCTGCGCCGGCGTGCAGCTTTCCGGGTTCTTCGCTTGCCGGCTCTCGACCGCCGGCGTTCGGGGAAGAGCCATCGCTCGCCGCGCGACCCGCGGCGGGCGAAGCTCTTCACTGAGGTTTGGCTGAGTTGGCGCTTAGCGCCGGTACTCTAAAGCCACTGCTTGATCTGCCTCGCGACCTCTGCGGTGGAAATCCCGTAGCGGTCGTGCAGTGTCGGAAGTGCGCCGGCGTCAAGAAATTCGTCCGGCAATGCGATCTGGCGAAAAGGCGGATGGACACCGGAACGCATCAGAAGTCCGGCAACCGCCTCGCCAAGACCGCCAATTGTTGTGTGGTTCTCGGCAACGACGACAAGGCGGCCCGACTTACCGGCTTCCCGCAAGATCGTCTTGGCATCGAGCGGCTTGATGGTTGGAACATGCAGCACCGCAATATCGACGCTGTCGCCCCTCAAAGTTTGCGCGGCTTCGAGCGCACGCATGGTCATGATGCCGGACGAGATGACTAGGGCGTCCTCCCCGCCACGGATCAGCTTGGCCTTGCCGAGCTCGAATTTGTAGTCGTACGCGTCAAGCACGACTGGCACCTGCCCGCGCAGCAGGCGCGTGTAGACCGGTCCCTGATGCGCCGCGATGGCGGGCACCAGTTGCTCGATCTCATGGGCATCGCAGGGATCGATGACCGTCATGTTCGGCATCGCGCGAAACAGCGCAAGATCCTCCGCGGCCTGATGGCTCGGGCCATAGCCCGAGGTCAGACCCGGCAACGCGCAGACGATCTTCACGTTGCGGTCTTCCTCCGCGATCGTCTGGTGTATGAAGTCGTAAGCCCGCCGCGATGCGAACACGGCGTAGGTGGTGGCGAACGGCATGAAGCCTTCGGCGGCGAGGCCGGACGCGGCGCCGAACAAAAGCTGCTCGGCCATGCCCATCTGGTAATAGCGGTCCGGAAATTCCTTCGCAAAGATGTGCAGGTCAGTGTACTTGCCGAGATCGGCCGTCATGCCGACCACATCGAGACGGCTGCGTGCGAGCTCGACGAGCGCGTGTCCAAAGGGCGCCGGCTTCGTCTTCTGTCCCTCGGTCGCGATCGATGCGATCATGGCCGAGGTGGTCAGGCGAGGCTTGCCCGGCTGCGGTGCGGATCTGACGGTCTTCATGCCTGCCTCCCGGCTTCCAGCGCGGCGAGCGCGAGCTGCCATTCGTGCTGCTCGACGCGGATGAAATGGCTCTTCTCGCGCTGCTCCAGGAATGGAACACCTTTCCCCATCAGCGTGTCCGCGATGATCATCCGTGGCTTGGGCTCAGGATGGGACTTGGCGGCGTCGAAGGCGGCAACTACGGCATTGAGATCGTTGCCGTCGACGCGCTGCACGAACCAGCCAAAGGCCTGAAGCTTGTCCACCAGCGGCTCGAATGCCATGACCTGCGTGGAAGGACCGTCCGCCTGCTGATTGTTGACGTCGACGATGCCGATCACATTGTCGAGCTTGTAGTGGCCTGCCGACTGGATGGCCTCCCAGACCGAGCCTTCATCAAGCTCGCCGTCAGAGAACAAGGTGTACACCCGCGCCTCGGATTTCTTACGCTTGAGCCCCAGGCCCATGCCGACTGCGATGCTGAGCCCAAGCCCGAGCGAACCGCCCGACATTTCCATTCCGGGTGTGTAGGAGGCCATGCCCGACATCGGCAGGCGGCTCTCGTCGCTGCCATAGGTTTCGAGCTCTTCCTCGGGAACAATCCCCGCCTCGATCAAAGCCGCGTAGAGGGCGATGGCGTAGTGCCCGTTCGACAGAAGGAAGCGGTCGCGTCCTTCCCAGGACGGATCCTCCGGCCGGTAGCGCATTGCGTGGAAATAGGCCACCGCGAGAACGTCGGAGATGTCCAGCGCCTGGGCGATATAGCCTTGGCCCTGGACTTCACCCATGCGCAGCGCATTGCGGCGAATGTTGTAGGCGCGGTCCGCCAGCTTGGGCGTGTTCGCAAGCGTGTTGGTCGGCGTTTCCATCGATCTGACCTTGTCTCGCTAACTCAGTGGATGAGCATGCCGCCGTTGACGTCGATCACGGCACCGGTCACATAGGCCGAGAGGTCCGACGCCAGGAAGGTGTAGATGCCGGCGACGTCTTCCGCCGTGCCGAGGCGATTGAGCGGAATGCCTTCCAGGATTTTCGCTCTCATCTCATCGGTCAGCTTCCCTGCCGTGATGTCGGTGCCGATCAGGCCGGGCGTGACGCAATTCACGCGAATGCCATCCGGGCCAAACTCCCGTGCCATCGCTTTGGCGAGGCCAAGCACGCCGGCTTTCGCCGCCGAGTAGTGCGGGCCGCCAAAAATTCCACCGCCACGCTGGGCCGAGACCGACGACATGCATGCAATCGATCCGGATTTCCGTGCGCGCATATGCGGGATCACCGCCTGAGAGAGAAACAGGATGCCCTTGAGATTGACGTCCTGAATGCGATCCCAATCGGCCGCCGAAATTTCCAGAAACTTCACCGGCTGGGTGATGCCCGCATTGTTGATCAAAACATCGATGCCGCCGAAAGATTCGATCACGCGGGCGACCGCCTGCTCGCAGGACGACTTGTCGGCGACGTTGCACCCTAGCCCAGTGTGGGAGGTTCCAAGCGACGTCGCAGCATCCGCGGCAGCGCCAGCGTCAATGTCCAGAATGGCGACCCGAGCGCCCTCGCCGGCGAACCGCCGGGCGGTGGCAAGCCCGATCCCGCGCGGCGAGGCTGCGCCCGAAATGATGGCCGTCTTACCGCTGAGCAGCATCAGTTCCTCCCACGAATTTATTCTTCCTTGGCAAGGCAAGGAATGACCCGCGGAGGATGAACGGACAAGCGCGCAGTTGTCACGGACCGATGAATCTGGTTCACTTGTGGGATGCTGTCGAATATCCCCATATCGGCAATTCGCGCCTTTGAAGCGGCCGCCCGCACTGGATCGTTTCGCGATGCGGCGAATGAGCTTCACTTGACCCCGAGTGCCGTCAGTCACGCGATCCGCAAGCTGGAGGGCACGCTTCGGACCGTTTTGTTCGAGCGCAGCGCCCGATCCGTGCGGCTCACGCCGGCCGGCGAGAACCTTATGCGTCACACGGGAGCGGCATTCGACCAGCTCCGTCGCGGCCTCGAGGAAGTCGCTGCGCGCGGGCCACAATTGGTGCGCGTCCATTCCGCGCCCAGCTTTGCCGCGCAATGGCTGGCGCCACGGCTTGCACAGTTTCTCGCCGCTTACCCGAAGCTCGAAGTTCGACTGGCTGCAAACACCGACTACGCACGCTTCAGCAATGATGATTTCGATATCGACATCGTCTACGGTCCGCCGCGCGCGGAAGGTGTCGAAATTGTTCCTCTGCCGGAGGAGACGGTCACGCCGCTCTGCTCGCCCTCGCTCGCAAAATCGATACGAAAGGCTGCCGATCTGCTCGATCAGACGCTCATCCGCTCCGACGTCAAGCGGGTGCAGTGGCACCAATGGTTCACCGCAAATGGCTTGGAAGCCCCTGCGCTTCACGGCATGAGATTCGACCGGAGCTTTCTTGCGATTGCTACGGCTGCGGAGGGATTGGGCGTCGCGCTGGAATCGACCCTCCTGGCCGAGCGCGAACTGGCGAGCGGACGATTGGTCGCTCCGTTGGCACGACGCGCTAACGATATCCGCTACGTTGGTCACCGCCTGATCTACCCGCGCGCCAGCCGACAGAGATCGGCGGTACGAGCCTTCGCAGATTGGCTCATGGCGCAACTCGGGGGGGAAGGCGCGGTACCACCGAGCTAAGGTGATCGCAGAGAATCGGCGCCGAACTCGATCCGAACTGTTTACGTCTATACGTTTTATAGCGATCGACGAGTACCGAAGTGCTCCCGACCTCGACATCGACCACATCGCCGAGCTTCTGCACGGGACTGCGACGACGTCGTCGCTGAACTCGCCAGCGCCGTTTTCCGCGACCCCGCGAACGGCTCGTGGCAGACGGCGGACTCCTACCGGCAGGATGTTAGCTGCCTGCTCCAGCGCGTTTTCTTCAAGCGACGGCGTGCTGGCTTGCAGTTCCCCCTCGTCACAGTCCGCCGATCCTAGGAGTGCTCAAACCAGCAATGCTAGGGACTACAAACTGAACGTCCGCTTCCGAGCCATCTAGCATGACCAATTCGCACCGGCGAAACGCCAATCCAGTTCGGGAAAGTAGCAAGAAAAAGTGTCGTGATTTGAGCACGTCTGGAGACCCGTCAACGCGTAGGCGGGCGCCAGTTTCGGAAATCTCAACGAGAACGCAATCGCGCCACCATTTTCCATTTACACCCAAAAGGGTGACCCAATGCTCTCGTTCGAAACGCACGCGCTTTGTTTGTCGCTTGCTCCAAAGCATCGAGATCACACCGCTCAGCGGCGCCTTCAAATCATTTCGTCAGAAAAGAAGCCGAAGAGCTGTTTGCGAGCGACATCAAGCCGGCCACGCTGGCAAGTCGGCAGTTGAAAGAGAATTATTGCCTTTGACCTCAGAGGCAAAGCGAGGTCTTAAATTACTTAACCTTCATAATAACGCGAAGAGGCTCGAACATAGGAGTATAGTCCCGCTGCAGTCATCGCTAGGAGCGCGCCGAAGCACAATTGTTTGCGCATGAGCGCCCCTGGTTGGGGTCCTGGATAGCAACCGACCTTTCCTGCGCCCGCGCCGTCAGTTCTTATCCTGATTTTGCACAGATTTCCGGCTGTTGTGTCTGGAAAATGCATTTTTTGAGCACCACACAAGGCTACTCGGCCGTGTTGCGGCACGAATAATCGTTATTGCTTTCGGCTCAGCAAACAGGACCTGAAGAGCGGCGCGATATTATGCGCGCGACGCGCGTCGTTTGGCCCGGGTGTGAGGGGTTTCATAATTGCGATATGGATTCTGAAGTAAGTCTTGGTCATGACTCGGTCTCTGATTTTCTTCGTGGTCTTTGCGATCATCCTGGCAGCGCGTGGGCAGCAGCGAGAACAATTCGTGTTACGCCCGACTGCGGCCATGCCTCCGGTCAACGTACCCTGAGCGCAAGCGCACGGAACGTGTCGGCGAGATGATGATCATTTGGGGCACTTATCTGGCCAATCAAATCCGGCGGGCCATCCGCCGGCGGAGATCGTGAGAGTCCAGCATCGTTGCGCCGGCCTCGTTAGCCATCAGTGACCCTGGAGGACCGGCGCCGCCCCAGTCGTTCGGGCTCACTCCGGCGTAGTTCGACAGGAAGAGATCCTGCCGGCACTGGCGATGGCAGCTCAGGAGCTCTCGTGTCCTCTGGTTGGAGTTGGTGCGTAGTAGGGCGCGGCTCCATCAGCTCGAGCACCGCTCGTCCCTTGTCCGTGATGCGCCACCCTCCATGCAAGCGGTCGACGAGTTGCTGCGTAAAAAGGTCGAGCTCGGGCACACGGGCGCCCATTCGTTTGGTGCGTGCCGCCCAATCCGGACCGCTCGTGGCCAAAATGGCCATGTCTCGCTTGAGGTCCGGCATGGATGCGAAGCCGTTCGGGTAGCTCACAAGGATCTTCAACACCGTGACCTGGAAATTCACATGAGCACTATCGGTCTTGTCCGTATCTAGCGCCACATGGTTGGCGCGGAGCGAAGAGCTTGCATTGCGACCTGCCGAAGGCGCTCCGCCGTGATCTCACCTTTGTTGGCGGCCTCCAAGATCTTGGAAGCGACATGGGCCCGAGTGCCGGTTTCGCTGCGAGGCAGACTGTCGCAAACCTCCTCAAGAACAGCACGCAGAAGCGCAGTGGTCGTTGCGTCCAACACTTGGCGACTCCGCAAGGCGCAAAGAATGGTAGCAGAGAAAGCACGGTGAACTCCTCAAAGAACTACTAGCTGATTCCAAAGTCGAGTATGAACTTCACCACAGTCGTCGTTGCTTGTTGATTGTCCAAGACGTTGCCGCCATGCCCTCGAAGCAGGACAGTTGTGCTGGTCTGGCTCCGCCACGCCAGCGCTAGAGGAAGCGCCTCCGTGATGGAATTCAGCGCTGGAGGGGCTCTTTTTGACGATTTTCGCCGCGATGTCCGTGCGATGTCTCGCCACTTGCCAGAGTGTCTATTTTCCCGCGGAGAATCCATCGCCGGGGCAGCCGCAGCGGGCGTTCCGGTACAGACAGACCGTCAGTGTTTATGTCCGATCGTTTTTCTTTCTTTGAGATTTCCCTTAAGCGCCGTGGGCGAAGCTGGTCATGGTCCGTCAGCACGAGCGAGGGCACGCCGGTATAGCAGGCTCACGAAGCAGTCGAGCCGCCGCCAGATAGGAAGCGAAGAGGGCGTCATTTCTGCTGCTAAGCACGCCAATGGGCCCGCCTGCAACAGTTTCGTCACGCCGAGCTGGCGAGCGGTGTCGGTCACCGCGTTGGCTCCCGCGCCATTAGGCCCTGGTCTGTGAGTGGCCATGTCATGACCATGTCCCAGTCCTCGTATTTTGCTGAATGCATCTAGGGAATGTCGATGAAGCAGACCAAGCAAAACGAGAGATCACAACGTGGGAACCTCGTCGGCAAAGTACTTGGTCGGAAAACGAAAAAACTGACCGCGACGATGAAGCGCCGTGCCCTCAAGATAAAAAAAATCTGAGCGACCGGATCCGCCATCTCAATAGAGACACGCTCCACGCCTCCTCGCACTAAGCTCGTCAGGTGGCGCCCCTCCAAGGTTCGCTCGCTTCCTCTCCGCTAGCGCCTCTCTGCACCTGTTTGCTGTCACGTTGTGAGGGGCCCGCCGATTGGAGCTTCCTATCTCCTGGCGTCCGGATCGAGCATGACGTTGTCGATAAGCCGGGTCGGGCCAACATAGCCTGCTGCACAAATGGCGACCGGACGCGATAACGGGTTCGTGGCCGGTTTTAGCGTTTCAGCGTCCACGATTTCGAGGTATTGCAACTCATCCAACGCCTCAAGGGGAGGCCTGACAAGCGATAGCAGCCGGACGGGATCGCACTCTCCTTCGCGAAACGCGGTTTCCGCCGAGAGCAGGCGCCGGCTGATCGCCAATGCACGGTTGCGCTCCGGGGCGCTGAGATAGCGGTTTCGGCTGCTCATTGCGAGGCCATCCGGCTCGCGGACCGTCGGCACGGTGACGATATCGATCGGCAGATTGAGATCAAAGGTCATGCGGCGGACCACTGCACATTGCTGCAAGTCTTTCTGCCCGAAAAAGGCGACATCCGGCTGGACCATGTTGAACAGCTTGCAGACAACGGTCGCAACGCCGCGGAAATGGCCGGGCCTGAACGGGCCGCACAGGGACTCCGCGAGTGCACCGGGTTCAACAAAGGTATCAAACTGAGGCGGGTAGAGTAGACGTCCCGCACCTCCGGAGCAAAGAGGACGTCGACTTCTGCCTCCCGGCAAAGTTGTTCATCGCGAGGGAAGTCGCGGGGATAGGTGGTGAGATCTTCGGTTAGGCCAAACTGCGTAGGATTAACGAAGATGCTGACGACCGTGGCGTCGCAACGAGCCTGGCTGTCTTCGACCAGGGCCATGTGGCCCTGGTGCAGGTAACCCGTCGTGGGCACCAATCCAATGTGTCTGTCGGGGCCCCGAGCCTCAGCTAAAGCGCGACGCAGTTCAGCAACGGATCGGATGGTTCGCATGATTACGACCCTGAGGTTGGTTCGTGTGGAGGCCAGTTTGCGACGAGCTCCTTGAGCGCGTCCGGAAGGCGATAGGATTCCTGCCCTCCTGGGAATGTACCGTCACGAACGTCAGTCGCCCAGCGCGAGAGCGCCTCCTGCATCAGCTGAAATCCATTCGAATAGGCGCGCACGAATTTGGGCGGCTTACGGTCGGTAAGACCCACGACATCATGAAACACGAGCACCTGCCCCGAACAATCAAGACCGGCTCCGATTCCGATGGTCGGAATCTTCAGGATCTCCGTCGCCCGCGCTGCTAGCTCCGCCGGGATTCCCTCCAGCACGAGAGCAAAACAACCAGCTTCCTCCAGACGATGCGCGTCCTCGAGCAGGCCGAAGGCGTCAGTGGCAGTCCGGCCCTGCACCTTGAAACCCATGACATTGACGCTCTGTGGGGTGAGACCGAGATGTCCCATCACGGGAATTTCACAGTCGACCAGGGCGCGTACCATATCGAGGCGGTTTGCACCGCCTTCGAGCTTCACCGCATCGGCGCCACGCTGGAGGAAGCCGCCGGCGTTGCGGATGGTCTCTTCCCGGCTCACGTGGAAACTGAGGAAGGGCGTGTCGGCAATGAGAAGGGCACGCGGTCTTGTCCGCGCAACCGCTTCGAGGTGATGATTCATCATCGAGACGCTGACTGGCAAGGTGTTGTCGAATCCGAGGCAAACATTGCCAACTCTGTCGCCGACGAGGATAATATCCACGATCGGATCAGCGATGCGCGCTGCAACCGCGTCGTAAGCGGTGGTCATTGCGATCCGCCGCCCCTCCTCCTTCCATTGCTGAACAAGGGGTATCGTAACTCGCTGGGTTGGCGACTGCGGCGTGTGGCTGATCTCGGTCCTGATCTGTTTTCTTAACGCAGGCACTTCAACTCCCGGCGCTTCCTAGGCGAGAGGAGAGATAAGGGTCAATCCACCGATACACAAAGAAAGCTTTCCCTCCAAACTGGAAGAAGGGCGCACCGAACCTCCCAATGATGGCGCAATCATCGTGGGAATGATTCTCTGCAGCCGAGAGGAAGGTCGCGGTACGAGTCATGGATCGCAAAGCGGCGGATATGGACCAAAAACGCCGATGATCGGCCCGGCTGGCAATTCTGATGGGAGGCCGCAAGCTCATGGTCGGCAAGCTCTGCAACGCCGCCGCCGCACTCACTTTCACCGCGGTGGTCGTCGGTGGATTTTGGAGCCTTTCGAACAGCTATTTGATTTCTGGGCTTGCGCTAGTCGCTTCAATATTCGCCCGTCGCTCGGTTGAGCGCTCGTTCATCAAGCGCGCCCATCGCGACATGGTGCGCATTCATAGCGCCGACTGGGGCTGTGCCGACGCTACGGGCACGGGCTTAGCCGACAAGCCATCGAGCGGCCATGCTCGTGATGACCTTCTGGTGACGAGCCGTCGCATTCTAGCCGACGGACCCGTCTTGATGACCAACCCTGCTTCACCTTTCCAGGCCGCCCGCATCGAACGCCTGCGGGACTTGCTCGGTCAGGCCCCCGAGCCTTGCAGCAGCCCTGTAAGTGGCAATGGGCACAACGCAAGGTCTGATCAAAGAACGGGAGAGAATACCTCAGCATGCGGCGGCAGCTGATACGTTGCGAGCCTTCTTGGGCTGCCGCGGCAATTTCCGCTGCGCAGCTCCGGCCATCAGCGACGGGGCAGCCAGCGCCCCCCCCGGGATATAGTGGAGCATGCGTCATCTTGAGCCGCCCGTCTGAACGCAATAGACACATGTGCTGACGGCTGGCGCATGGCAACATGGTATCAAGTTCCGCACCTTCGTAGCTCGTGAAAGACGCGGGCTTCATCCTAGCGAAGTCGACTAGGCCAGAAGAAGCCCTGCTCCCTCGTCACCGCCGGGCGGCCTTGGTCTTGAGGCGGCTGCGTTAAGCTGGCGGATGGATCCATCAGGCCGGTACGAAGTCTTGCGGGCCAACAGCCGAGGGCGTGCACTGTCCCGGGACGGTGATGACGGCTTCCTGGACCAGCTGCTCGAGCCGGCGCAGCGCGCCAAGCGAGGTCCCCGCGTGGATCGTGCCGATGCCGCCGGGATGTCCTGTGCCCCAGGCTTTCAAGAGATCGAGGGCTTCGGCCCCACGGACCTCGCCGATCGGAATGCGGTCAGGGCGCAGGCGAAGAGGGAGCGCACAAGGTCGCAGAGCGAGATCACGCCATCCTTGGTCCGCAATGCCACGAGGTTCGGTGCCCTGCACTGAAGCTCCCGGGTGTCTTCGATAAGAACGACGCGGTCCGATCCTTTCGCGACCTCGGCAAGCAGCGCATTGTCAGCGTGGTCTTCCCGGTCGAGGTGCCGCCGGCGGCCAGGATGTTCTTCCGTGCGGCGACCGCATTGCGAAGCGCGATCGCTTGGCTCACGTTCATGATGCCTGCGGCGACATAGTCGTCCAGCCCGAACACGGCGACCGCCGGTTTGCGGATCGCAAACGTCGGCGCGGCAACAACCGGCGGCAGCAATCCTTCGAAACGTTCCCCCGTTTCCGGCAGCTCAGCCGAAATCCGGGGGGAGCCGGGATGAACTTCGGCTCCTACATAGTGCGCGACCAGTCGGACGATTCGTTCGCCATCCGCTGCCGAAAGGCTCTCTCCGGTGTCTGTAAGCCCGCTCGACAATCGGTCGATCCATAGCCGCCCGTCAGGATTGAGCATCACCTCCACAACGGTCTGATCTTCCAAAAAGCCCGCAATGGCCGGCCCAAGGGCGGTGCGGAGCATGCGCGCCCCGCGCAACTCGGCTTCCAAATGAAATGAATGTATCGCCACGGCTGCCCCACATGATCGAGGCCCTGCCCTTCAGCGGCCTCATGTGAGACAAGTAGAAAAAGCAGATCCTACGCCATCGCAAGACAGGATCATCGCCGTCGTAGTCTGGCGTAGAAACGGCAAGAGTCGGAAAGGAAGGTTCGATAAGCTCGTGTTCGGCGGCGCTGAAAAAGGAGCACTCGTTGGGCATCAGCCCGTCAAGCTCGCGTCACCACTCCAGGTGTTCATCCGCCTCCAGCACCGCAGCTTCGCTCGCCGGGATAGCGGCATGAGCCGAGCTCCAGCCGCAGGCCGGTTGGAGTAGGGCCGAAGTCCTCTTCTTCCCTTTCCGACTTCGAAACCATGGAACGGCAAACCAGGCGAGCGCCGCCAGCTGTAGCAGCACGTTCAGTCCGAACGCGGTCTGGTAGGCAATCAAAGGATGGTGGCCGGCCTCAACGGGCCATCGCTCAAGAATCAGGCCCGTCCCGTACTGCACGATGAAGGCCCAGCCAAATTGCAGGACGTTCAAACCACCATTCGCGCGCGCGACCAGTTGGGGCGGGAAATAATCTCCTATGATGGCGTAGGTCAAAGCGGTGGCCGATCCGGCCACCGACACGACGCACCACGGCAGAAGTGACGGCCAGGGCGGATGCAGGATGATGACGATCTCCGCTCCGATCAACAGGGCCGCGACGGCCGCGAACAACACTTCCATATTCCTGCCACGGCTGCGCACCCAGGTTGCAAGCACGCCCAAGACTAGCGCCCCGAGGCTCAAAACAGTCGCCATCACGAACAGCTCGCTGACGAGACTTGTTCGATTGAGCCGTTCGATATCGCAAAGCCAAGGTGCCGCCCACAAGGACTGCAGTGCCCACGCCGACCCGATACAGGTTGCCGACAGGGGGCAATCCGCCAGAAGCGTTGATCAGAGTAGATGGTTTTCAGTGTGGCCGGCTTCGTGCTGCCTGATGGGATGTCGACTCGTTCGGGAGCGACCAGATAGATCAAAATGGCAGCGAGCGCGCTTGCGGCGGCCAGCACCGCGAACAGGCCGCGCCAGCCTATCCAGTCCAGGAGCACCTCGGCAGGAGCGGTTGCCGTGACCGCGCCCAACGAACCCAGCATGATCATAAAGCCATTGATGAGGGCCAAACGTTCTCTAGGAAACCAGAGGACGATCATTTTAAGGCCCGACATCAGCGCTGCTGCACTCCCAAGTCCGATCATCGCGCGGGCGATGAGAAGCGAAACGAAACCCGTCGATAGTCCGAAGAGCGCGGCCCCCGCTGCTGCCACAACCAAGAGCAAGCTCTGGACCCGGCGCGGCCCGTAGCGATCTAGTAACATGCCGATCGGAATCTGACCCGCCATGACGACCAGGAAATAGATCGACGTGAGCAGCCCGATGTCGGCAGCGCCCAGCCCGAGGTCGGAGCCAAGGGGTCCAGCGATCAGCGTATTGATCGTCCGGAACAGGTAAGCAAGGTAGTACCCGGCCGCGAAGGGAAGAAAGATGCAGGCGATGAGCCGCCACACAGGAAGCGGTTCGATGCGTGCCACAGGCGTTGTTTGCGCGGCGAACCCTTTCTGTACGCTTCTGCCGTTCTGGACGGTGCGTTCAACACAACGAGCTGGACAGGTTCCGAAAGTTCACCTTGCTGCCGCCCTCCTCGGCGGCAGCGCGCGGCTCGGAGCCCCCCTCTACAGCGGGTGCGGACGAACCCTCCTGAAGCAGTTCTTCTGCAGTTCGCCTCTCTGATACACCGCTACCGATTTCAGAGGCACGCCAGCTCGCCCTTCCGAGCCGATCAATCGTCTCCTGAATCAATGGTTGGCCAAACCGCACTCCGCGCTCGAGCTGTTGGACCAAAACCTTGCAGCGTTCTTGGCCGAGGAGGCATGCGTCCCGCTGCTGGGATGATTGCATGGCCGCCGTAACGGTGAGGTGATAGCGCGCATGCAGGGCCACTGTCTCGGCAACGATCGCGACCTCGCGCTCGAGCCTTGCCATCTGACCACTGAACCGGTCCGGAGTTTCACGAATGAGCCCTTCGGCCGCTGGCGCAGGAGCCAGAAAACGCTGAAGCGCCGTGTCGACGACCATGCTCTTGCCGACTCCCGCGCGTTCGGTCGCGGCTTCAAGCCGCTCGAAGATGCTTTCGGAGAGCTGAACGATGATCTTCTTGGTTCGCAGACCTTCGTTCGAGCTCGGCTCCACCTCGCCATCGGAACTTTTCCCAATCGAGCTGGCCTGACCTTCAGCCTCACCATCGATCTGCATTGTTTCTTCAGCTCCTCAATTGCGACCGCACGAAACGGCACATGCTATCCGTGCGGCGTGGCTTTCCGGTCGAAACAGATGAATCGGCCCAGCGATGATGCGTCGACAGAAGGGTCAATCCGACCACGACATCAATCGCGCCGACATCGGCGTCGTAGTCTGGCGTAGCCAAAGAAAGACGAGGCGGGCTCAAGATGAGCCGGATCTTTCAGCCTCCTGCGCGGCAGCTAGGGGCCACTCGCGATGGCCTTCTGGGACGTCAAGAAAGCTCCCCGCGCTTCACGACTCTGTGTCGGTCTGCCTTCGCGCGCGCCCGCTCGGCTCACCTAGGCCCGGCGCTCGATCGCCAAGGAGCCGTCACAGGCACTCTGCGCGGAGAAGTTTCTATTCGGGCTTCTTGGAGGCTTGCACGTCGATGCTTACCTCCTTCAGGACGCTGGATCCGCTCGCAAGTCGTCGTCCCAGCGCTTCGACAAAGCGGTCGTACCGCTCACCGCCCTTGGCGCGGGCGGCAGGGCTCGAATGCTCCGGCAATGCCGGAGTTGAGGTCAGCCAGAACCGGATGAAGAGCGCGACGGTCTCAAGCGTGATGCCATCATTGCGTTCAAGACGCTCGAGCACCCGCACAATCCGATCCAGCCGTTTTGCTATCACAGCCTCGCGCCGATCGGAATCGTCCGGAGAAAGGAAGGAACCTATTGCGGCCTCGACCACCAGCGACTTGGACCGGCCACCGCGGCTTGCGAAGGCCTCAAGCGTTTTGAACGTTTCGGGATCGAGATAGATGCTGAGCTGGACCTTTTTCACGCTGCCTCGCTCACAGGTCCATTCCATCGTCGGGATCGAGGGTGACGGTTCGCGCAACTCCCTGCATCGACCGGCTCATCAGTTGCGCCTGGACGGCATCCTCGTCACCCTCGTCGAGCTCGGGGTCGAACTCGTGCTCGCCGGCCGGCGTCTTGATCTCGATTTCCTCATGCAATTCCGGCTCGCGGCGTAAGCCGCCGTTCGCCTCGTCGCTCCTGCCCGTGCGCCTGGTCAGCAGCTGGCCCGACGGCGATATTTGGGCGCGGGCTGACCAGTCATCTGGGCGGGTGGGCTGCTTGTTCGGCTCCAAGCGGGGCGGCTTCAAGACACGTCGCTGGAATTGCGGATCCTCATAGTAGCGGACCTTGTTGGCACGGACCGGGTGCACACCGGAAATCATCACGACCGCGTCTTGCGGAGACAGTTGCATGATTTCGCCGGGAGTCAGCAGCGGACGAGAGGTCTCCTGGCGGCTGACCATCAAGTGCCCAAGCCACGGGCTCAGGCGGTGGCCCGCATAGTTCTTCATGGCTCGCAATTCGGTCGCAGTTCCGAGCGCGTCGGAGACGCGCTTGGCGGTGCGCTCGTCATTGGTCGAAAAGGCGATCCGGACGTGGCAATTGTCAAGGATCGCATGGTTCGGACCGTAGGCGCGTTCGAGCTGGTTAAGGCTCTGCGTGATGAGAAAGCTGCGGATGCCGTAACCTGCCATAAAGGCGAGTTGGCTCTCGAAAAAGTCGAGCCGGCCGAGGGCTGCAAACTCGTCAAGCATCAGAAGCAGCTTCTGCCGGCGCCGGTCGGGATCAAGGCTCTCGGTCAAACGCCGTCCGATCTGGTTCAGGATGAGCCGCATCAAGGGTTTGGTGCGGACGATGTCCGATGGCGGCACCACGAGGTACAGTGAGACGGATTCAGGACGGTCGACGAGATCACGGATGCGCCAATCGCTTCGCGCGGTGATCTTGGCAACTACCGGATCACGATAGAGCCCGAGGAAGCTCATCGCCGTCGAGAGCACACCCGAGCGCTCGTTCTCGCTTTTGTTCAAAAGCTCGCGTGCCGCTGATGC
The DNA here is from genome assembly GCF_023073015.1 of Bradyrhizobium sp. 87. NCBI lineage: Bacteria > Pseudomonadati > Pseudomonadota > Alphaproteobacteria > Hyphomicrobiales > Nitrobacteraceae > Bradyrhizobium > Bradyrhizobium sp. 87. Next base: position 19,472 of record NZ_JADPIQ010000141.1, on the reverse strand, counting down.
GACGACTGGATGGATGCCTGTCTCAAGATGCGGAGTCGCCAGCATTGCATTGAGCGTAGCCTCGATCGGGCGAGATGGATCCGAAAGGAAATTTGCAACCCCGGCGAGGGTCTTATCGGCTTCGGCGTAGAGGACGTGCAGAATTGCCCCCACCAGGAGTGAGTGGCTGGTCTTTTCCCAATGATTGCGGCGCTCGAGTGCACCCTCAGGATCGACGAGAATATCCGCGATATTTTGAGCATCTCGCACCTCGCAGTCGCCACGGCGGATCTCGAGGAGTGGATTGTAGGCGGCGCTGGCCGGATTGGTCGGATCGAACAACAGCACGGGCCCAAATTGCGCGCGCCACCCAGAGGTCAACTGGAAGTTCTCACCCTTGATGTCATGGACGATGGTGGAGGCCGGCCAGGTCAGAAGGGTCGGAATGACGAGGCCAACACCTTTCCCGGAGCGCGTCGGCGCAAAGCAAAGCACATGCTCGGGCCCGTCGTGGCGCAGATAATGACGTCCGAACCGGCCGAGCACGACGCCGTCAGGGCCTAACAGCCCGGCCCGTCTGACTTCGCGTAGATCGGCCCAGCGCGCCGAGCCGTAGGTGGTGACGTCCCGCCCTTCATGGGCTCGCAGGACCGAGAGCAACATGGCGAGCGCTATGGCCGCGATGCCGCCGCTTGCAGCAATCGCGCCACCCTCCAGAAAAACGACGGGCGCATAAGCATCAAACTTGAACCACCAGCCGAAGAAAGCTGCCGGCTGATAAATCGGCCAATGCCCGAGCTTGAACCAGGGAGCCCCAAGCTGTTGCTGGAACGCAAGCCGCCAGGCTGTCCATTCGGTCGCAGCCCACAGGAACGCGAGCACGATGAGGCAGACCAGGATGACCTGGTGCCAAATGATTTTTGTTGCCGACATGATCGGGATATCTCGGCATATCGACGTGCGCACACAACTACAATGGTGCTCGCGTCGCAGTGGCGCGCGTGGCAGCGCAGAGATCGGCGGGGACAAAGCCGAGATACGTAGCCAACGCCCATTCAAGCGAAGCGGGACTGATCGAGGTTTGCATCATGAGACGGCGCCGAAATGCCGATTATGTGCGTAAGAGCTCATGGATGGGCAGAAAAACGCTGACTTCGCTCAAGTAATGTGAAGCGTTCCTGAAGATTGCCCTCCTGGAGCGCTCAAACGCTGGAGGGACGGACGACCTTCGATCCTCGCGAAGTGTCGCTGAATGGGTCCCGGAGTTCTGACGATCGCGCAATAGATAAGCTCACCCGCCGCCAAGCTGCCCTTTCCCAAGAGCCACCTGAATCGCATGAGGTTATGGTGTTTCGGCAATGCTGCTGGCTCAGGTAAGGGTGGAGGTGTGGCGCATTCAAAGACGCGCCTGCTCAGATTGACGACGCCGCTTGCTGGTGCTGTGACCCTGCTACTTGCCGGGATAGTCGTGACAGACGCGGCCGACTGCCCACGGCAGGATGTGCTCGGCACCTCCCGCGTCCTCGAGGTCGACGCAAAGGCCCACGCGCGCGTTGGATTGAACAGCTTTCGGGAAACGCTCCCTTTGGCTGACCATGAGGTCGTCCTCACCTTTGACGACGGGCCGCGGCCGCCGAGCACGCAAAAGGTACTGGCGGCGCTCGCCAAGGAATGCGTACGGGCCACGTTCTTTCTGGTCGGCAAGTCCTCCGCGAAGTCTCCAGAGCTCGTTCGCCGAATTGCTGCCGAGGGCCACACCATCGCACACCACAGCTGGTCGCATACGATGATGTCGAAGATGACCTTCGAACAGGCCAAGAAGGATATTGATCGTGGAATTGCCGCCGATGAGACGGCGCTCAAGGGCGCCTCCGCCCAAAGCCCGCCATCGCGCTTTTTCCGGTTTCCGTATTTCGACTCGAGCCCAGCGATGCTCGAATTCTTGCGTTCGCGCGGGATGGTCGTGTTTGGAGCTGACCTTTCGGCGGGCGACTGGGAGAACCTAACCCCAGAACAAGAACTAAAGACAGTTACCGAGCGGCTGGAGGTCGCAAGCAAGGGCATCATTCTCCTGCACGATGCCCAGGCCCGAACGGCCGCAATGATGCCGGCGTTCTTGCGCTATCTGCACGAGAATGGCTATCGCATCGTGCATCTGGTGCCGGCTGGCCCGATCGAGAGCAACGCTGAAGTCACCCCAGCGGCAAGCCGCAGCAGTTCGCGGAAATGACAGCGGGTAGATTGGGTCAATCTAACCAACTGGTTCTCACGGTGCGCCCGGGTCCAGATCGATGCCATGGCACGGCCGTATCGCCCACTAGCGACGCTATCTTCTTGGCGAGATCGGTCCCTTTTCAGGAGGGATTCCGATCCAACCGTTGCCGCCGCCGTCGGCGATATCGGCCTTATCCGATCCGGAGATTCTCGGCTGATACTTTGCCGGAACCACCAGCCTTGGCCTCGAAGCTGATCCGAGCGCCTTCTGCCAAGCCGGTGTATCCGGCCTTTTCAACGGCGCTGATGTGCACAAAGACGTCGGGGCCGCCGTCATCCGGCTTGATGAAACCGTAGCCCTTGGTCGTGTTGAACCACTTTACAGTACCGATCGTCACCGTCACTTCTCCTAAATGAACACATGCCATCTAGCGAAAACTCGCACCTGCATCAAGATATCCAGGAGGAGACAGTTGCTCGGAACCGGGCACGCAGAATGGTCGAACCAGCGAGAGGTTCGCGAGCTGAGAGAACCCCGTCTCGCCGCTATGCGGCGAATGTCCCGGCCCCCCAAGACCCGCTGGGGCGTGGTTGCAGTGAGCGCGACTACAGCGAACTTCTTCTAGCGACAAAAGGACAGCGGGCTTCGCTTGTACGTGGGCGAGCGCAGCCGCAGCTAGCGCCGCAGTCGTGGATCGCAGCCCAGCGGAGAAACTGCCAGTCAAAGTGACAGGCCCCGTTTGCGGCCCCAGGACCAATCGACATTGCCTGGACCTGCGATCCCGCTCACCTGTTTGCCCAGTTCCCGCTCTAGTGAAGGAGCCCAAGGCACGAGCTGAAAGCCGAGCCCATTATCAATCATGGCAAAGCGCCCCGAGGCGAGGGAAAGCCGCTGTCGGTATGTCCCCGAAACCTGTTCACCTGATCGAGCAGGCAGATGCGTAAGCCCCGTCTCCTCCGCGAGGCGCCGGCCGGCGCGATCGAGCTCGCGACTTCGCAAGGTCTCGATCAGATTGCGGCCAAGCCGCACCTTGTCGCCGTGCCGCTGTGCAAGCCCGTACTCTGCCAGCACATCAATCCGCTGTTCCAGGGCTGCCCGGACCTCTGCGCCAAAACCGGCGCGCGAGAACTCAGCAGGCTCGCGCGCCACAAGCTGCCGGTCGAGCCATGTGGCACCTTCCGCGGTGACCTGCTTTTCGAGGACGAGTTCCGATCTTACCGCGAGTGCGATGCGTGTCCGTCCCCTCGCATCCTCAAAGCGGCGGAGCTCCACGACGCCTCCAATCGGCCCGTCGCCAGCCGCCTCGATATCGGGGAGTTTGAGGTGATGGACGCGCCCGTCTATGCCGTCGACAATGGCAAAGGCATTGCCCCTCAATTCGTCGTCGTGTCCGCGGGCGACGAGACGGCCAATGATCGGTTGACCGTGATGCTCGCCTTCGAGCGCAAAGGAGGACGGTGAGCGTGCGATACCATCCTTGGCAATCGCCTTGTGCAGCCGCTTGATGATGTCGCCGCGCTCGCCAAGCGCTCTCAGGCGTGGCTCGGCGTCTTCGGCCAAGACCCAGCGAGCGGGCCCTGCCGGCTCTGCCACACCCAGGCGCTCCAGCATCCGCATCCGCCCGATCCGAATGTCTCGTAACGGGTCCCGGGCACCATCCCGTTCCGGCCTTAAATCGATGACCCCATCGGCCAATGCCGCTTGCCGCGCGAGCACCCGGTCGAGCCTGGTCCAGCGCTCGGCGCTCACCTCGGCTTCCAGCGCTTCGCGGATCTGGAGCTCGGATCGGGGACCCAATTCGCGGGTGACGAGATCGCCGGCTCGGGCCCGCAAGCCGTTTGCGATGTAGTCGCGACTGATGACGAGGTCTTTTCCATCATCGGCGCGGCCGCGCACGAGAATATGAATGTGCGGGTGTTCCGTATTCCAGTGATCGACCGCGACCCATTCGAGGCGCGTTCCAAGGTCGCGTGAGGCCTGATCCATGAGCTCACGGGTGAAGCTGCGCAGGCTGGTGAGCTCGCCTGCATCATCGGGCGAAACGATGAAGCGGAAATGATGCCGGTCACCCTCGCAGCGTTCGGCGAAGCCGCGGCCGTCTGCTTCATCTCCGAGAGCATCAAAGAGCTTGCTTGGCGCCCCGTCCCGGGTGACGCCGTCACGCTGCAGATAACCAAGATGGGCCCGCAGCGCCCCGGGCGTGCGCATTTGGCGAACCACCCGCGCCTTGACCATGGCGCCGCGAGACCGGTTGCTGAGCAGTCTGGACGCTGCAAGGCTCGCGGCCCGCCCACGTCCGAAGTTTGTTCCACGACGATAGCCGCGTGACAGACCGCCGGCCTTCTGCGCGGCTCTGAGGGCCTGCGCCAGAAACGGCTTTGCCCCCGGCGCTCGCGTAGAGCGAATGCGGCCAGGGCGGATTCGGAAGTCGTCCTTACCGGCCATGGTTTGCCGGCAGAGTGCAAAAAGCTGAGCCGCGGCTGCAATTTGGCAAAACTGAAAATGTGCGCTCAAGATTCGCAAGTTGCATTGGATGATTGAAACTAAAGCCAGATTTCTCACAACCGACCGGCCGCACCTTGCGGCTTTTATCCTGCCATCCCCGGTCCGCTCCTTCCGCCCGTGTCCTCATCACTTTCCAAAATGCGAGACCTTGCGATGGCGTGCGAGGAGATGCGATTATCGCCATTGAGACTTCACCTTCCCCGATCGCGCACGAAAAGGCCAGTCGCATGGGGCAAAAGTTCAGTCGTGTGGGAATTCAGCCTGTCTTTCGATGAAGGCGTTTCGTGCAGCGCGGATGCCGAGCTCCGTTCGCTCGACCAGCGATAAAATCGCGGAACGAACAGCTTGGCTTGCTTCCAATTTGTGCCGTGACTAGGGACCGAAGTATCGCGCCAGCGCTGTATGATGCCGGTCAATGGCTCGAGTTTGTTCAGGTAGGCCAGGGTTTCTTCAGGCAGCGCGCGCCCCGTCGTCAGATGCTTCGCGTAGCGCTGGGGGCCTGCGTTGTAGGCGGCGAGAAATCCGTCCGAGCCGAACCGGTCCAGCATCTCTCGCAGGTAGGCGGCCCCGGCGAAAATGTTGTCATGGGGGTCAAAGGGGTCGATGCCTAGATTGTAGCGGGCGCTCAGGTCGACCCACGTCCCTGGCATGATTTGCATCAAGCCCAGCGCACCTCGAGATGACACTGCGTGCGCTTTGCCACTGCTTTCGACCTGGATCACGGCACAAACCAATTGCACGGGAACTGCAAACCGGCGCGACGCCTCGGCAATGAAGGCCGCATATGGGACGAATTTGCCAAGGCATGTTGAGGGCGGAGCAGGCGCCTGCAATTCGGATTGGGCTCGACAGCTCGACGGCAATTCGACAGCTGCAAAAGCTGCCAGGAATGCCACGAGGATACGCAGGGATGGACGGCATGCCCGCATCGCCTCGAGCGCAGCCTGAGAGAAGTCAACGTGCGGGCTTTGCAGCTGATCATCATCGGCGCGCCCGCATCTGCTGACGAGCTTGGCCGGGAATGAGCAAAGGGATTGTGGTCCGCGGAAGCATGATGAAGCTGCAAGTCGATGAAGCGAGGCGAGCATGGTCATTCGTCCTTTGTCCACACTGGCAAAGCCCGGCCGATGACGGCGGAGGCCGCGATCGGCCCGAAATAGCGGCCATCAAAAGAATCGGCCGATTGCCAGTTCATCAGAAAGATCTGGTCGGCCGTCAGGACGTGGCATCCTTGCCATGCGGGCAAAGGCCGCCCACGGCCATCACGCTCGCGGGCCTCGCCCATCTCGATGCCGTCGACGAGGATGGCGAGTTCTCGTCTGCAGACGGTGTGCCCCGGGAGCGCCAAGACCCGCTTGAGCATGGGAATGCCGAGCGGCAGATACCCGTTCAAATCAAGGAAGGCCGCAAGCGGGTCAGGCGGGCGAACGGCTACGAGCGAGGTGACACGGAGACGCTCTACCGGCTGCAAGCGGTAAAGACCGATCGGCACGCTATGCGAAGCGTTCCAAATATACCATGGCGCTGTGCCCCGGTCGGCGGAGAGCGCAAGAGCCGTGCCCCCGCACATTGCAAGAATTGTTATCAGCCGGCCCATCAGAGTGTCACCCTTTGGCGCCGGAGCCACGCCTGGTGACGCGCACGGGTGTAGCTTCGCGGAGTCTCATTCACCGAAAGGCGGTTATGCGCGTGGTGCCAGTAGTCGGGCGCCGCGTCGGCAGGATCGATGCCGAGTGCTTCCACCGCCTCGATCAGCTGCAGGACACGTTCGACCTTCGGCCAACCGGACAATCTCAGCAGGCTCTCGCCGCCCGGACTGATCCAAGGCACGGTCGAGTAGCGCTGCCCTGGCGCGCACGCGCGCAGAATATCGATGCGTGACAGTACGGTTCCGAAGTCATTGGAGCTCCAGCGTACGAACGCAAAAATGCTCCCAGGCGCAAATGAAAGAACACGCCGGTGATGGTCGATGATCGTTTCCGATGTAGGCCGGCCGAACCGAGTGCGGTTTTCGATGCGTTTCTCGAGCCACAAGAGCTCAACCGTAGTGAGATCATTCATATTGAAAATCCATGTCGCAAGACGGCACGCGCGGTGCTGAGACGTGGCGATCTGAAGTCCAGGACGAGGAGGCGTGATAGGCAGACGACAAGCGGGGCGAAGCACGACTGGTTCGCGCGCACGGTCGCGTCAGAACGCGAAGCGCGCCTGAAGAGGAGACAACGATCCTGCAGGTCCAGGACTGCGAAGACCCATTGGCACGAACCAAGACGCAGCTCAGCCGCTGTCGTGCGGAGGTTGGCGCACGTGGTAGGCTCACCGGACAGCCACGAACTCTGCCGCGACGTGGACTGGGGGTCCGTTAGAAGGAATCCGAAGGATTCCTGGTTAGGAAAGTTAGAGGAAGCGGAAGCTCCTCTGTGGCAAGGGCTTTTCCGCGATAGCGGTCCCTGATCGCACGCGTTTTCGGTCCCCGATGGCACGGTGGCGCTGGTCCCTGATAGCACGGCGGGATTCACAGGTTTTCCCCCGAGCCAGAGATCAGCCCGCGCTTGCGCAGCCGGTGGGTAAGCGGGTCGACCGGAGTGGGAGCGAAGTTCAGCCGTTCCGTCCCATTTGGGTCGTGCGAGATGACCAGTTCATATCCTGGCAATCTCTGCTGTCGAACGATCTGGCGCAGGTCGTATGCGAAGTGCTTGAGTGGCGATAGGCAGCCCGATTTGGCGTGGAGGTGCACAAGATCAAAGCTCCAGCCGCCCTTTTGGCGGCCGCCGTGCTTGCGCACGAGGCGATAAAGCCAGCGCTCCAGTCCGCCAGTCAGATCGAAATATGCGCGGTCGATCGTCAGCACGAGCGCTTCGTTCAGAACACCCGTGTAGAACCAGTCTGCCAGGATCAGCTCGAGCCCGCGGGCGCGGCCGTGCATATCCGCCGTCTCTTTCCATTCGTTGATCCACGAGAACCGATGCTGCCGGCGCTCGGTCGGCTGGCGAATGGATGTCATCACGGTGGTCGATTGCAAGCGGTCGAGCGCAGCCTTGAGGCGATCGTAGTCGCGCACGCTTGTGCCGCGTCCAACGAAAGTCAGGATCTCGTAAGGGGTGGCGGCCATCAACCGCGACGTCTTCAAACCTGCGTCACGCGCCTGGATAATTTGCGAGGCGGCCCAGATCAGCACGTCCGCATCCCAGATGGTTGCCATGCCATGTTCCGGCACAGCTTCGACACGGATTTTGATTGTCCCGGCCCCGAAATCGATGGGAACGGTCCGCTTTGACTTCGCCAGCGAAAAGAACGGATAAGCCATTAGGTCTTGCGCGTCGCGCGGCGCGAGATCACCGGGAAGAGCGCGAAACAGATCGAGCTGATCCCGTTCTGAGTTGCGCCGCCAGCGCGCAAAGGAGTTGCTGTCCGGCATGGGTCAGCGCCGCTCCTTGCCTGCGTAGGCGATGGGCGCGTGCCGCTTGGCGGGCAAGACCGTGCCAACCCCGGGATCGCTGGTCGACGTTTTGGCGCCGCGGTCCACCCATGCTTTCAGGTCTTCGAGCGCGTAGACGACGCGGCCGCCTAGCTTGCGGTAGGTCGGACCTGTGCCATAGGTGCGATGCTTTTCGAGGGTGCGGCCGGAGAGGCCAAGAAAGCGTGCCGCTTCTGGTGTGCGAAGATAGCGCTGCGGCGTGCCGGCGTTCGGGTCGGGCATCGGATCGCTCCCGTGATGTCATGGAGCGCGACGGAGTTTGATCGCGCGTCGACGGACATCATGGAGGAGCGAACGCACGTGAGGGGATGCCGAACATTGTTAGGACGATTTCGGCACCCCTCCTTTTGGTTTCGCGTTGCGATCGGCAAAAGAGGACTGCAGGCTTTGGTAGTCAGCAATCGGCCGACGATTCTGCTGCGCAGCCAGGGACGTCTCAGCTGTTGGGCGTGGTGCGGGAAAGTTCGACGCGCTCCGATGCGCCGCAGGCGATCGGCACGCATGAGGCGTAAGATCCGACCGCGGGCCGCCCGCCGGTGCAGTCAGCGGGAGGGCGAGAGGCGCCAAACCTGACCTGGTTGCATCAGTTGTACGCTATCCAGATCTATTTCTTGCGGGATCTCGATCGAAACAATGCACGGTAGCCGGTACGCACGATGAAGCGACCGGCTTTGACCAGGCGAATGGTACGGCTGCGCAGGTCGTGGGTCTTCCAGCCGCGGTCGATGAGCCGCCTTTTGCCGAACATCACCTCGGCGATCGTTCGATAGGATGCGCCATCCTCATGCCCATCCCGCGCTCGCAGAGCCAGGCCGAGCCTTTTCCGCTGCTGGGCCGAAAGCCGATGAAAGGCAGGTCCCGGCGGGCGGCCGTTCAGCGCTCGCCATAAGCGATGTGCGGCGTGGGCGCGCGCGACGAAATTCTCGTCAAGCGGCAATTCGGTGGCATATCCGGTACCGAGGTGCGGGGCCTCTCTGAGCCATAATCGATGCTGCGCGCCCTGGACCAGCAAGAGGGCATGCCAGCCGTCCGGTGCTTGCCTCATGGTGGCCGACGTAAGGTCAGCAAGCGGAAGTACTACGTCCGAACCTTGAGAGCCGGACGCGCTCCGAACGATCGGCACCACCGTTGGCATCGCCTCGGGCGCCCAGAAGATGGTCTGCTCGTAGAAAGACCCTTGCGGGTCATGGGTGAAAGCAGCGCCAAATACGCGAATGCTTCCTATCCTGCGGATGGACATCCGCAAGCTTTTTGGAGCAAACACGCGTCGATTTCGGTTAGACCTGCGCCTGACCCAAGAGGCGGTGGCAGAGCGCATGGGTGTCGACCGCGCGTTCATCAATGGAGAGAGGGTTGCAAAACGTGACCCTGCTTACGATCTGGCAAGTCTCGCAGGCTCTGGAAGTTCGACCCGCCCAACTGGTCGAGGAGAAGGCGAGCAAAATTCGTGCGTGATTGTGCGCTCGACCGCATCTACTCCGGGCTGAACTCTCCAAGCGCGATTGACTCGATAGCCGGTCAATAAGGGCTGTGGGAGTGCCAAGTTGCCGTGGAAGCGATCACCAAGTGATGCTCAAGAAGATCCATGATGGTCGGAGAGAATTGACTTCTCAACTCGGATGGCCAAATCCTGCTATCTACCTGCGCCACCGCGCAACCAGATGACGGTAGCCGTGATCTGCCAGCCATCTAGCGCGCCTCAAATAGCTCTCGAATGCAGTTTGCGCCCGCATCGATTCTCGGTCCGGATCAAATGTGCAGCACGATTCGGGCCACTTCCTTCCAGTCGGCGCCATCTGCCGCGGCGTCGAGAAGGCGCCAGTACGTCACCAGATGCTCCTCATCATAGGATGTGAGCGCTGGATCTGTGGGGGCGCAGGCGGCGACATGCGGCTCAAGGGGCGGTGTTTGCATGGTAAATCTCGCAAGATCGACAATAGACGTGCGCAGGCACGGTTCCTCAGTTCAATGTGAAGAAGCAACTTGCGCCGATGGATATGCGCAAGTTGGTGGGTCGGAATTTTTTAAAACTGCGGAAGCAGAAAGGCTTCACGCAGGAGAAATTCTCAGAGGCGTCCGGCTTCACGCAACAATATATCAGCGGATTGGAACAAGGTCGGCGCATTCCCACCGTGGTGACGCTGTTCGAACTCGCAACCACACTGGGTGTTAGCCACGTGAATCTTGTCTTACCGGACCAGGAGTTCTCCAGGAGCTTCCTAAAGCACCGAAGAGGAAAAAAGATTGACCAGTAGAGCATCGTACCGCGGCGAGACGTTCCCCTGCCGCCTGCAAGAAGCCTCGCACGAGCGGTTCGACGAGGTTTTTGTTCGAGCTCTGCTTGCCGGTTTTATGCGGTCGGACCTAAGGAGGGTGTAGCCTCCTGCCCTTACAATCCATCCGGCAATGCTCAAGCGTGAGTGAAGGGCTTCAAGATGATGGTCAAAACGGGACCGCGTAGACGCCGAACTTGCCATTCCGATTGTGCCTCCGCCCGATTAGACGCCCGATGCAAGGTCAGCAAAGCGTTAGCGCTGCAGCGGTGACTTATGAGGTTGAGGCGCTCGGTCCCCGGGCTCCGCAAAGCCCCTCGCTGCCCCAAGAGCAAGCTGTCTACGATACCGGCATTGACCAGACCAAAATAGATATCGGTACCCACGAGAGGTGATGTGAGAACCGCTCCAATGGAACAGCAGCGTGATCATCTTGCCGCCTTAGGCTGGAAAAGAAGCCCCGCCCGATCAACTCAGGCGGGGCTTTGGACCGAGCCTCACTCCCCGTTCTTGCGCGGGCGCGACCACAGGAGCGTGTAGCCCTCTCCGCCTTCGTCATCGAACAGGTTCGCGTAGATCGGCGCGTTGAACGACGGGTCGTCAAGCTTGAGCGAGAGGTAATCGCGGCCCTCCTCGGAGCGCTTGGACCAGGCTGCCCCGATCTCCGCCCGGCCCACATAGATGCGGTGGCTGGGAGCGTTATCGTTGGAGCGGTTGGTCTCGGCGACGATGCGGACGCCCCTGGCCTGCAAACTCAGGGTGACGATCTCGCCCTGGAAATCGTTGCCGACTTTCTTGAAAGAACCGATGTTAGCCATGTCACTTCTCCTGTTGTGTTTCGAGCCCGCGACCACCGCGGCCTCGATGGCGATCTAAAGGCCGAAGACGATCGGCGACGCACCCGCTAGCAGGCCGGAGCGCAGCGGAGGACGCCGTTGGAGCGACTTTCTTGTCTCGCGAGGAATGGGCGCAAGCCCAGGGGAAGAAAGTCGCATCAACGGCGTTGCGGCTCAGACGATCGAGGCGCAGCCGCTCTTGGGCCAGATCGAGCCATCAAGGAGGCCACGTGCGTCCGCGCGCTGAACCGCAATCCTAAGGAGATGAGTGGCAAATTTCGGTTGTTCTGAGCAAGAGGTCGGGACGGGCCGGCGCAGAAGGAGAAACAATCTGCCGCAAAGGGCGGTATCGTCTCCCGCAGGAATGATCGAGCGCGGTGCGCCCCACGCAGCTATGCGAGCCAGACAGAGATTGGTGGGCCTTGCATAAAGGCTTCGAAGGGAGACGCGGTTGCCTTTCGCTCGAGCTCGACGCCGTCTCGTTCAACCTGGTCTCTGTGCGAGCTTGCTCGACCTGATGACGACGCAGCCTCATCGCTCGAGCGTGGCGGCTGGAAGAATTGGTCGAGGTGTATTCTCCACCACCCCGGCCGAGTGAGACGGTGGGGGGCCTCGCGAAGCGGTCAAACGCGCCCATGCCGTGCCGCCGATGCAAAGCGCACCTACGCAAGCGAAGGCCTCCCGCCAGCTCGGCGAACGCACCCCGATCTGGGACAGGGCAAACACCACATGGTAGCCGGCGATTGCCGCGGGACCGCGAAGACGGTTGCGACCGGGACGCGCAAGGTCAAGGACCGATTAACCGCGAGAGTGAGCTGACCAGCGGCAAGCGTCAGCGCGCCAGAAGCAATTCCGATAAGCAGTGCGCCGAAGAGGCCCGCGCCATCGCGAAAATGCCGATATTCCGACACTGAGCGCGACGAAAAACGGCAAGGCATAGACCGCCAGCGCAAGGATCAGCCAGCAGAACAAACCGATGCCGAGCGTGTTGAGGGCAAGCCCAAGGGCGAGCATGGCGGTGGCTCCAATGCATAGACGTATTGGTCGCGCCTCCACCACCACCGCGGCGCGGCTTCGGACCTAAAATCGAAACGAGGCGGAGTTGCGGCGTGCAACGCCACCTTGGCGTCTTCGACGGCGCTCATGCGCCGCCGAACTTCCAAACGGGAATACCGAGCCGCTTCGCCTTGTCAGCGAGATTGTCCTGAATTCCCGTGCCCGGGAAATGCATGACGCCGATCGGCAGGAGTTCGAGCACGGCGTCGTTGCGCTTGAACGGCGCCGACTTGGCGTGTTTCGTCCAGTCCGGCTTGAAAGCGATCTGTGGGACCTTGCGATTGGTCGCCCATTTGGAGGCGATCAGTTCGGCGCCCTTGGGAGAGCCGCCATGCAGGAGGACCATGTCCGGGTGCTTGGCATGAACCTTGTCGAGGCGATCCCAGATGAGGTTGTGGTCATTGAAGTCGAGCCCGCCGGTGAGTGCGATTTTCGGCCCGGGTGGCAACAAGACCTCGGTTTCGGCGCGGCGTTTGGCGGCAATGAAGTCGCGGGAGTCGATCATCGCTGCGGTGAACGTGCGGTGGTTGACCAATGATCCCGATCGCGGGCGCCAGGATGCGCCGGTGTTGACCTCAAATTGTTCGATGGCCTGGTCACGGAAGAGTTCCAGGCAGTTGCGGCGTTCGATCAGCGTGACGCCTTCGGCGGTCAGGCGCTCGAGTTCGACCGATCGCACCTCGGACCCGTTCTGCTCGCGTTGGCTCTTGTGCTGCGCTTGTTCGTTGTTATCGAGCTGCCTTTCGACGCGCTCGACGGCACGATGGAACAGGTTGACGGTCGACCAGAGCAGATCGTCAAGGTCCGGCTCAAGCCGGGTGTCGCTCAAGGTCGCGACCAGGGCGTCGAAGATATCGGCGACGGCGCCGCCAACCATCTTGCCCTCTGGGAGTGGTCTTGGATCGGGCTGGTCGTCGAAGGGGTGATAGCCGAAGAGCTGGAGTTCGGTGATGACTTGGTCGGTCGGAGAAGAGTTGTGCAGCGGTTCGACGTCGTCATGGTCGGTCATGGGAAGAGGTCCTTTGCCGGATCGGCCGCGACTATCGCCGCCTTCGTGGCGATCCTCTGACGGCGGCCGAAGCGTGCCAGAACCCGAAAGGGCCGAAGCGGCAGCGGAGGATGGCGGAGGCCGGCTATTTTGCTTCGCGATGCAAAGCGCGCGGCGAACCCAATGATGTGTCTTCACATCACTGGCGCGCGGCGGAAAATAGCCGGCCGTAGCCATTGCCGGCGCGCTCCGCCTGCCGTCCGATCGCTCTCTAGAAGGCCGAGGTCGCGTCCTCTTCCGGTATTGGCCTCGCCTATGACTGGCCGATCGACGTCGATCAAGGACCGGAAGCTATTCCGCGGGTACAGTCGAGGGATGCAGGAAGCGAACGACGTCCTCTGGCACGAGCTGGAGCTGCAACGCTGCTTGGAGAGCATGGACACCGAAGACATGCAGATCTTCGTTGAAGTCGCCCAGCCGGGGCGACAGCGTGACCGCTTCAATGCCGGCGTCCGCTGCGCGCTGGCTGAGGGTCGCCTGCACCGCATCGCCAGCGGCATCGACATCGCGGGCGATGTAGAGCCGGCGCAGCCCGGTCGGAAGAACCATGGCGGAGAGATGATTGGCCGAGAGCGCAGCCAGCATTGGCATGATCGGCAACACGTAACGTAGCGACAGCATGGTTTCGATTCCCTCGCCGGCAGCGAGCACGTCGTCCACCACGCCGAAGCGAACCGCGTTCCCCAGGAGATCGCCCATCGCGCGTCGCGGCGTATCGATCGGAGCTTTGCCCAGCCGAATGCGATCAAAGCCGTCAGGGTCGAGCCAGGTGCGATGCACGCCAGTGATCCTGCCTTCGAGATCCGTGACGCAGGCGATCATCGCCGGCCAGGTCTCGGCTGGCAGGTGTTCGTCGGGCCGATAATAGCAGCGCGGATGGAAACGCAGGCTGCCACCATGGTGCAGGTGGGCGATCCCGCGACGCTGCAAATATGTCTCGGCCAGCGTCCCCTCGATCGGTTGCGATCTCATAAAGAGTCGTCTTGCCGCGTCTTGCGATCCGGCCGGTCCTAAGGGACGAACGGGTTTCGGGACGAGTTCCGGTTCAGTACGAGCCAGCCTCAGAAAGCGCCTCGCCTCCTCTGCGACCTCCCGGAAATCGCGCAAGCCGCAGGTTTCACGGATGACGTCGAGGAGATCGCCATGTTCCCCGGTTGCGGCGTCAGTCCATTTTCCGGCGGAGCCTTTCCGTGAGTCCTGGAGCCGCACGAACAGTGAGCGCCCTGGGGCGTTGTGGACATCGCCGACCAGCCAGTACCGCCCCTCCCTCTTTCCATTGGAGAGATAGTGTCGGCACACCGCCTCGGCCTCGCGCGCGAGGCGGCGTGCTAACTCGCAAGGCTTGCTGAACATCAGGCGGCCTCCCGCTCACTGATGCGCGTGATCGGATAGGGGTCGAGCACTTTCGACAGGACCTCCACACCGCTAGCAACCGTACGCACGAACAACCGCCCGCACACGAGGCTTTGCAGCAGCGTGCGATGCGCGATGCTTTCCGCGAGCTGCTCGATGGAAATGCCCGCCTGCACATGCCGGACGTTGGACGGGCTGAGGACCAGCTTGCTGAACGGAATGTCACGCGAGGGGGAGAGCGCGACTTGTTGGACAGCCTTCGTCATATCGATTCTCCACGACGGGCGGCCGAGAGCCTCTCTCTCGACCTCCAACCCGTCGCGGAAAACGACCCGCCCTCTCACTCTCGTGCCCGCGGTGACCCGGTGGAGTCTCACGCCGCTTCCTGGTCCGCTTTTTCCGCCTTCATGTCGGCAGCGGGTGCTGGCAAGAATCCAAGGAGATAGTCCGCGACCTTGCTGGCCTGTGAAGCGGCCCGGACAATTGCACGATTGTCCTCGCGCAGTACGTCAAGTAATCAGCAGCAGATCATAATGTGAAGGAGCACCACGTTTCCGGTGTTATGCTGGGATAGTGCGCGATCTCCTCCACATTATTTCCTTGCCGCTAAAGGGTATCGAGCCAGGCCAGAACGCTCTGGTCCTGTTTCCACGATGGTCGTTTTGCCGATCGTGACGGGCTTTCGAGGCGCTCCAACGCCAGGCGCTTTGTTTCCAGATTTGCCTGAGCGTAGTGGTTTGTGGTGTCGAGGCTGACATGGCCGAGCCAGCTTCGGATCACAGTGACGTCAACGCCTGCCGCTACCAGATGCACCGCCGTCGCATGACGGAAGCTATGAGGTGTTACGTGCTTTGAGGCCAGGCTCGGCATGATCTTCGCTGCCGCTTCGACGTATTGCGCCAGTTTGAAGCGGACGCCCGATGCGCCGAGCGGGACACCATACCGATTGACGAAGATGAGCTCGTCGTCGGCCCTCGGCTGTCGCATGAGCTGCGATCTTAGCAACGACACGGTTTCTGGCCAAAGAGGGCTCAGCCGTTCTTTTCGTCCCTTGCCGTAAAGACGCACGCAGGTTGGCGAGTCGAACCGGATCGCCCGCGGGCAAACATCGAGCGCCTCCTGGATGCGCGCGCCGGTATTGTAGAGGAAGCAGAAGAGCGCGTGGTCGCGTTGCCCCTCAATCGTCGAGCGGTCGGGCTGCGCCAGAATGGCCTTCACCTCCTCGGGCTCCAGATAGCACGGCGCATGGATCGGCGCTTTCTTCATGGGCACGTGCAGAATCTGGGTGCATTGCTCGATAGCCGTCGGCTCGCGGTCAGCAACGAAGCTAAAGAAGCTACGTAATGCGGACAGGCGACAGTTGCGCGTGCCAATCGTATCTCCGCGTTCCTGCTCGGTGTATTGCAGGAAGGTCTTGACCTCG
This sequence comes from Bradyrhizobium sp. 87, assembly GCF_023073015.1. NCBI lineage: Bacteria > Pseudomonadati > Pseudomonadota > Alphaproteobacteria > Hyphomicrobiales > Nitrobacteraceae > Bradyrhizobium > Bradyrhizobium sp. 87. The sequence continues at coordinate 3,306 of NZ_JADPIQ010000141.1, read as the reverse complement.
GAGGCCGTCAGGTCCCCCAGTGCGAGCTGGGCTATCGGCCGGCGTCGGCGTTGAGCCACGAACCTGAGGAACAGGCGCCATGTGTCACGGTAGGACCGAACGGTGTGCGCAGAGGCATTTCGCTGCTGAACCATCCACTCGTAAAAGAAGGCATGAAGCAGCCTCGGGAACGGGTCGACCGGTTTCATGGCTGCACCCCCTCTGACGCGTGCAGGCAATGTGACGCGAACGTCCGGAAGCGTTCGTTTGCTTGCTGAAGGAGTTCCTGGGTGACCGTGATGTAAACCAGCGTCGAGTGGATATCGCGGTGCCCCAGATATGTCGCGAGGAATGGAAGCTTGTCCTGCGGATTGATGCCGGCGCGGTACCATTCGAGAATGCGGTTCACCACAAACGAGTGACGCAGGTCGTGGATGCGAGGGCCAGTCTTGCCTTTCGCCGCCTTGAGTCCGGCACGCCGCAGGATGTCGACAAGGCAACCGGCGATGGCGTGCGACGTGTAGCGCGCATTGCCCTGATCGTGCCAGAACAGGCCAGATTCGGGGCTTTGTGGCATCTTCGCCTTGCGTCTCGCCTCCAGATATTCCCGCAGCGCCGACAACGCACTGTCAGCCAATGGCAAGATCCTCGATTTGAAGAACTTCGTCTCCCGGATGGTAATCGTGCCAACCTGCAGATCGATATCGGCAAGGTTCAGGCGTGCGAGTTCTCCCAACCGCAATCCCGCGCAATAGTTCAGGACCAGCATGGTGTAGAGGCTGATCGGCCGCAACGGTGAGCGTGGAGAGGGGTAGGTCAGAGCGATGTCGAGGAGACGGCGAACCTCTTGCGCGCTGTAAATATATGGCCGACGCCAATGTCGCGCGACCTGTTGTGCAGGACGGGGATCCGGACGCCTTGGTTTGGTGCTGGGATCGAGATGATGCTGTGCCTTGGCCAAGGCACGAGCGAGCTTTTCGCATTCGGCGGCATGGTTGGCGGTTGATCGCGCGGCCGCCCAGTGCTGCAACATGATCGATACTGACTCTCCCGCCAACTCCGGATGCGCTTGCAAGAAGCGATCGAACCGCCAGAACCAGCGGGTCTGCGTCTGATAGCGATAACCTCTCGCCTGCATCAGCGCGATGTGGTTGCGCATGAGGTCGCCGAGAACACTGCTGAACGGCGGGAACTGCCGTAGCGCTTCGAGTGCCTGATCGGGATCGGGCGCGAGCAGCGACCGCACGATAGCCTTGTCGCTTTTCGCATGGTACTCGGCACGCAAATCAGCAATGGGATTGCTGACGATCAGCGCTTCCCCCACGAGGAAGTCGAGGAAGCGATTGACGATGCGGGCGCGATGCAGCAGCGTCGCCATGGGCCAGTGCATGGCATATTCGCGCAACCACGTTTCGAGCACTTCTCGGCCAAGCTGTCCGGGTGTGCGCTGATCCCGGACAACCACTTCCTGGAAGGTTCGGAGCGCCTGACGGTAATAGATCGGACTGGTCGAGCAGCGTAGCCGGAGCCGACCAAGATAACGGGCAATCGTTCTGCCATCGGTGTCGGGCCAAGCGTTCATGAGCGCACCTCCTGTCCCGGGATCTCTAGGGCGATTGCGCGCAGGTCCTCCGTGGCAAGTTTCAGGTAGGGGATCGTCGATTCCGTTGAACGATGACCCAATACGTCTCCGATCAGCTTTCGCGGGACCGACGCCCGTAGCAGACTGACTGCACGTGCATGCCGGAAGGTATGCGGGCCGCGTTTGCCGCTTGGTGTGACGCCTGCCGCCTCGATCCGCCGGCTGACTTCGTTATAAATGCGCACCATGGGAACGTAGGGTGCGCGGGTGCGAACAAAGATCTCCCGCACACCAGTTTCAGGGCGGCCGTGCCGGAGGTACTCGATCAGCGCTTCCCCAACGACCTCAAACAAGGGCAGAAGAGAATGATCACCCGTTTTGGAGCGGCGGATGTGCAGAATGTCCGCCCGCCAATCGATGTCTTCTAACCGCAAACGGCTTATCTCGCCGGAACGTAACCCATAGGTCGCAAGAAGCTGAAGGATGGCATAGTCGCGCAAGCCCATCGGCGACCGGTCTTTTCGAACAGATTTCAGGACAATCGAGATATGATCCGAACTTAACGCGGACGGGATGCCTTCATAGGCATAGAGCAGCGGAGCAATAACGTGCTGGGAGAGATCGGCCGTGGTGCGACCTGTCCTGTGAAGATGTTTCAGCAGCGAACGAAGCCGCTCGGCGACATCTTTCAAGGATTTCCGCGTCAGCCCGCGAGCCCGCATATCCATGTAAATATCGAGATCGCGGACGGTCAGGCCTGCAAAATTGGCGTTCGAATGCTTGATGAGCCAAGCACAAAAATTTCGAGCTTCCCACAGTAAGGCGTCGACCGAGGCCGTGGCGAGCCCGCGTTCCTCCCGCAGCCATGTCTGATACTGATCGCACACCTCTCGACAAAGACGCCCGCCAGCATTGATGGCCGCAGTTTCAGGTGGCCAGCGCTTCAACGCGAGTTTCAGCAGCGCGTGGATTTCTGATCTGGGAATGCCTATCCAATAGCGAGCTGGAGCGCGGCCATGACGCTTGCGAAATTGTCGAACCGCAAACCGCAGATAAGCCGTTACGTCGGCCGGCGTGACTGCTTCGAGAGCAATTTCGCGTACCGTCAGATACGCAAGAAAGTGGTCGGCGTTGCGGCAATAGTTATGAACTGCAACTCGGTTATATCGCAGTCGCGTGAGAGCATCCCTAAGCTCCGAGACAAGGGCGCTGTATCCATGTGTCATGAAGGCTTCCTCAACTGTGTTTGATCAACAGCCGAGGGTCTCATGCCGGAAATAATGCGCAGCAGATCGCAAGCCGTTTTAGCCGATCTCCACAAGCCGGCCGCGCTAAGAATCTTCCTTCACATTATGATCTGCTGCTGATTACTTGAATAATGGCAAGCTCGCCATTACTCCAACCACGAACCGATATAATCGGCGTGCCGCACCGTTGGCACGATACCGAGCGACGCGCAACCGAACGCGGAGGCAATTTCCGCGACCAACTCCTCGAAGGCATACTTCTTGGTACCAAAGCTGCCCGACATGTCGCGGTTGAGACGTGACGGATGGCCGCTGGCATGCGCCTTATGCCGATATCGGCATAACGTGCATAATGCCGCGATCCAGATTATGCCGCATGGCCTCTGTTGGAGGCTGGACATCCCGGTGTTGGCCATGCGGCTGTTCGGCATAATCAGAGCCCTTCAAGGAACGCGAGCAGTTTGTCGTCCGGCCGGAACCGACCCGGCGGCGCGGATG
>NZ_JADPIQ010000061.1:0-104001 GCF_023073015.1 Bradyrhizobium sp. 87 | reverse complement strand
GCCCCGATGCAGCGAAGATTTTATGTCCTACGCAAGCGCTTTCGGCTGCGGGATTCGAGGCGCATGCATGCGTGTCCAATCCATGCCGGCCAGAAGCGCCGACAACTGCGCCGCGTTCATTTGCATGACGCCGTCAACAACCGGCGGCCATTTGAAGCCGCTGCCATCGAGCCGCTTCCAGTACAGCACAAGGCCGCTGCCATCCCAGACCACCATCTTCACCCGGTCAGCGCGCTTCGCACGGAAGACCACCGCCACGCCCTTCATCGGATCGTGGCCCAGCGTCTCCTTCGCCAACAGCGCCAGGCCATCCGCGCCCTTCCTGAAGTCTACAGGTCGGGTCGCAACGTAAATCATGAGGCTGGCGGGCGGCGTCAACATGAACGTGTCCGTCGAATCGCCAAGAACACATCACTCAACACAGCAAGGCCAGCGTCCCTCGCACCTCAACTCGTGCCCCCTGGAGCTCAACCGTCACAACGGCTGCTTCCGGCGATGAGGAGGGCGCGGCAGCCGCCGATGGCGACGATTCCGACACCAACGGCACAAACGACAGTGCACCCGCCGCAGCTGGCAGCACCAGTTGACCTAAACGCGCCCGGCGCCGCCAGTCATGCACCTGCTGTGGCCGGCAGCCATGCCGGCGTGCGATATCTGTTACAACCGCGCCCGGCTCAAGGCTTTCCGCGACAATCCGGGCCTTCAAATCATCCGGCCACTGCTTACGGCCTGCGCCGGCGTACACTTCGATACGCTGTGTCAATGGTCGTCTTATGTCGTCCGAATGATCGTCCATTATGAGCACCCTTGCAGAAGATGACTCTTCTAACGGTGCTCCCAAGATCGCGCACAGACAATCTAAAGGGCCGCGGCGCTACGCTTACAATCGGCGGCGAAGCTGATCCAGTTCACGGACCGTCAGCTCCAGAGCGCTGCGGATGCCCACATCGCGGATGTGATGCAGCGAGGGGAGCCGATGGATTTCGACGCCTTCTCGCGTTTGCCAGATGCCTGTGCTGAGCACTCGGATGGTGTCGTCGATGGCCTGCTGGAAAGCGTGTAGATTGCTCTCTTGTTGAAACGGCGTCCGAAACGCCGGCCGGTCGAAGGCGCGCACAAACATTGCGAGGGCTTGCTCGTCATCGACGTCCTGAAACTTATCAACGAAATTGTGCAGCTCGCCTTCGCTGTCCGGAAACGGAATGCCGTCGACCAGGCGCCGCAGGAGAAATTCAGCTCGCAGCCGAAGATGCTACTCGAATTCTGCGCCAGACCAGATCGCTACTTTAGGGACACCAAGTTTGGCGGCCGCCGAACGAACATCGTCGCGACGCTGGGGCGAGACACTGCCACGGCATACGAACTTGAAGGCGTCAGGTTTGCCGGTCACCGCATTCACCGCGGCGGCCATATCCTTCTCCGCCTTCGCTTGGGTGAGACTGCCACGATTGACGCATTGAATAACGGTGCGCTCGTCCGGTTGGTCGTCGAACGGACGTGTGCCGACGATGTCACGCCCTTGGTCGCTTCCTGTCTGGCCGAACCAAGCGAGATCAGTCCAGCCATCGCAAAGGTGGTAGGCGAACACGAGGCGTTCGAACTCGGTGCCGCTGAAATCCTCGAAGTGAATTGGCCGGACCGCTCGAGCTATCGTCACCTGCCTACCTCTTGGCTCCGAGAGCTACGGAGCGGGTTGACAATCTGAACGTCCTCGAAATGCTTTTCATTGTCGGTCACGACCACGCACTCATTGGCTTCGGCTACAGCAGCAATGATTGTGTCTAACGCGCTTCGCGAACGGCCTTTGGCTTTGCCGTTGGCCATCAGCCGCGCCCACACGAGGGCAGCTTTCTCGTCGAACGATAGGACGCGGCCAGCAAACAGCGCTTGCGGACCTTCGGAGCCGGCGAACCACGTTTCAAGGCTGCTGCGCTTCTTGCCCTTCGGTTTCTCTAAGATGCCACGGCGGATTTCGGCGACAGTAAGGGAAGTAATGAAGAGGTCGTCGTCTTTCTGAGCCCCCATCCAAGCCAGCAGCAAGGCCGACGGCTTCGGCCTTATGACGTTGCTGATGATATTGGTATCAAGGAGGTAGCGCGTCACAGTTCGATCTTACGCCCCTCTTCTCGCGAACGGCTAAGGTCGAGATCTGCACCGACCATAGGTGAGCGACGTAGCGCGGCGAGAATGCCGCCCGCTTTCGGAGGCTCACCAGCCACTGCCTGCTGTATGGTTCGACGAAGCTGCCCGGCTTCCGGACTTTCCTCCGTCAGTTTTCGGGCGAGAGATCTGAGTAGATCGCGGTCAGCGTCGAGCGCCTGGATCTCGAACCGAGCGATGCCACGCTTAGTCAGGCGGGACCGATAATTCTCGAGGGCTCTCTTCTGCGCACTGTTGCTCATGGCGTGCCTCCGTGCTATATCCAGATATATAGCCGCGTTTTCTTTGGAGCACAAGGCTGATCGAGTTGTTAACGATCCCGGCAGATAGAGACGGCCTCTCCCGGGCATTTAGGCTGCTGGGGGTTGCCACCGTGATGAGACTCCCCTGTTCAAAGGGGGGCGATCACAAAAATATTATTGCTACGAGAACGGTCGACCCGTGCCCCGGCACTACTCTGCCCCTCGCCTGCACTTGCTCATATGCGCCACAAGGCATTGATTTACAACACATCTTTGCCTTGCCAATACGCCGTCACTTGGCATCATTGTCGCGCAGCGGGATCTTCCGCGCGAGGACAAGGACGCGATCGTGGCGCGACCGAGACGCACGACAGCCGAAAAGCTTTGCGTGGTCGCCGACGCTACCCGCGAACCGGCGGCGCTCGCCTCATCGAACCCCGATCCTCGCCTCGTCAATCTGGTCCGACTGCTGGCGCGACAGGCCGCAAGGGATTTCGTTCGAGCCCAAACTGATAGCCGGACGCGAGCCCCCCCTCCGGAGTAAGGACGTCGCCTCGTGAAGGTCGCGCTCTACGCCCGCTACTCATCAGAGAATCAGCGAGACGCCTCCATCGAGGACCAGTTGCGGTTGTGCCGCCTGCACGCCGAGAAGCAAGGCTGGACAGTCGTCGACAGCTACACCGATCGCGCAATCTCCGGCGCGTCACTGTTGCGTCCTGGCATTCAGGAACTGATCAGCGATGCGATGCGCGGCAAATTTGTCGTCGTGCTCGCAGAGGCGATGGATCGCCTAAGCCGCGATCAGGAGGATATCGCCGGACTGTTCAAGCGTATGGCGTTCAGCGGAGTGCGTATCGTCACGCTGTCGGAAGGTGACGTGACGCATCTGCATGTAGGTCTCAAGGGCACGATGAACGCGCTCTTCTTGAAGGACCTCGCCGACAAGACGCGCCGCGGGCTGCGCGGCCGCGTCGAGGACGGCAAGTCCGGAGGCGGGCTGTGCTTCGGCTATGACGTGGTGAAGCAGTTCACGGCAAATGGCGAGCCGATCCGCGGCGATCGAACGATCAACGAGGCGGAAGCCGCCGTCGTGTGCCGTATCTTTGCAGACTACGTTGCCGGCAAGTCGTCCCGCACGATTGCCTTTGAGTTGAACAAGGAAGGCGTGCCTGGGCCGCAGGGCGCCGAATGGGGGCCGTCAACAATCCATGGCAACCCGAAGCGCGGCGTCGGCATCCTCAACAATGAACTGTATGTCGGCCGCCTCGTTTGGAATCGGCTACGCTATCTGAAAGACCCGGATACTGGAAAACGGGTGTCACGCCTCAATCCTGAATCCGAGTGGGTGATTCAGGAGGTACCGGAGATGCGCATCATCGACCAGGAAGTCTGGAATGCGGCGAAGGCCCGCCAACAATCCCTCGCCTATGAGACATCTGAGCCTGGCGAGAATGCGTTGAACGAGCGTCGGCGGCCAAAACATCTGTTTGCCGGCCTTTTGAAGTGCGGCTGCTGTGGCGGCGGCTACACCATGATCTCGAAAGATCTGCTGGGCTGCGCGACGACACGGAACAAAGGCACCTGCGATAACCGGCTGAATATTCGGCGGGACGCGCTGGAGGCCTCGGTGCTCAGCGGCTTGCAGACCCATCTAATGGAGCCCGAGCTATTCAAGGAATTCTGCGACGAGTTCACCCGCGAGGTGAACCGGTTGCGGATTGAGCGTGGAGCTGGCTTCGCAGCAATGCGAGACGAGCTTCCGCGCATCGAGCGCGAACTCGGAAAGTTGCTGGCTGCTATCAAGGCTGGCGGTCCGATCGAAGCCATCGTTGAGGATATGAAGCGGCTCGAGGCCCGAAAGGCCGAGCTGAAGGATCAGCTTGCGAATGCGGAAGAGCCGCCGCCCCTCCTGCATCCGAACACGACGGAGATCTACCGCCAGCGGATCGCGGCGCTCTATGAGAGCCTGCAGAATGGGGACGGGAAGGCCGAGGCGGCGGAAGTCTTTCGCACCTTGGTCGATCAGGTGACGCTTGTGCCTCAAGAGGCGGAGCTGGCGATTGTGCTGCGCGGCGATCTGGCCGCGATCCTTCAGTTTGCCGCGAACAAGAAAAACCCCGACGTCCTTTCGGAGGCCGGGGTTTTGGGTGCCTTGCTTTCGCAAGAATCGTTGGTTGCGGGGATAGGATTTGAACCTATGACCTTCAGGTTATGAGCCTGACGAGCTACCGGGCTGCTCCACCCCGCGTTAACCGTTGCTTTGCCTTCGTGAAAGCGCCGGGGACGGTGAATGAAGGGCCGGCGCTGTTCGCGTGGCTTGCTTCGTCCGTCCCGAAGGCTTCCTTGGAAGGCAACCCCGGGCAAAGCCCGTTGGGTGCGGGCGGTATGTACCAACCCGGGGTGCCTTTGGAAAGGGCTGCGAGAACGTTTTTTTCGACTTTATGACAGCGCGGTGGACGAATTTGCGGCCTATTTGGCCGGCCCTTGCCAGAAGTTCCACAAGGGGCCAGCTTGCGGCAACAAAACCAGGCGGAAACGCCACTTAATGGGGGAGAACGCCATGGACCACGCCTTGGATCGCCCCTCAGATCGCCCCCCGCCGAGCGCCCCGCTTCGGGGCCTCGAAGACGCCTTCCATGCCATGGTCGAGCGGTCGCGGGCCGAGCCGGCGCCTGGCCTCGCCGAGCGGCTCGACCGCCTGGCGCGGTTGCGCACTGTCGTCGCCGACAACGAGGAGCGCTTCCGGCAGGCGATCTCGGCCGATTTCGGTCACCGCTGCGCGGTCGAGACCAATATCGCCGAGACCATGATGGTGTTCTCCGAGATCCGTCATGCCACCAAGCACCTCAAGAGCTGGATGGCGCCGCAGCGCGTTTCGACGGCGCTGCAATTCCTGCCCGCGCGCAACCGGCTGATGCCGCAGCCGCTCGGCGTCGTCGGCATCATCGCGCCCTGGAATTATCCGCTGCAGCTGACGCTCGCGCCCGCGATCGGCGCGCTCGCCGCCGGCAACCGCGTCATTATCAAGCCGAGCGAGCTTGTGCCGCACTTCTCATCGCTGCTGAAGGAGACGGTCGCCGAGCGGTTCGACGCTGCGGAATTGCTCGTCACCGGCATCGAAGACGAGGTCGCAAAGGCCTTCGCGCATCTGCCGTTCGATCATCTCGTGTTCACCGGCTCGACCCGGGTGGGGCGGCTGGTGGCGGAGGCCGCGGGGCGTAACCTCACGCCCGTCACGCTCGAGCTCGGCGGCAAGTCGCCTGTTATCATCGACGCCTCGGCTGATCTCGAAGAGGCCGCCGAGCGCATCGCCTACGGCAAGCTGCTCAATGCCGGGCAGACCTGCATCGCGCCCGACTATGTGCTGGTGCCCGAGCGCGCGTTGCAGGCCTTTGCCGAAAAAGTTCGCGCGCAGATGCGACGCATGTTCGGCACCGACCCCTCGAACAAGGACTACACCTCCGTGATCTCCGACCGGCATTATGCGCGGCTGGAAAATCTCGTCTCCGATGCGGCACGTCGCGGCGCAAAGATCCTGCAGCCGGCGAAGCCGGACGATCCCAACTGGAAGGCGCACCGCAAATTCCCGCCGACGCTGATCGTGGGCGCGAGCGAAGACATGGCGGCCATGCAGGAGGAGATTTTCGGCCCCGTGCTCCCCGTGCTCGGCTATCGCGACCCGGCCGACGCCATCGCCTTCGTCAACGCCCGCGACCGGCCGCTGGCGTTGTACTGGTTCGGCAAGGACCGCGTTGCGCGCGACGAGGTGCTGGCGCGCACCGTCTCCGGCGGCGTCACGGTCAACGACTGTCTGTTCCACTTCGCGCAAATCAACCAGCCGATGGGCGGCGTCGGCGCATCCGGCACCGGCGCCTATCACGGCAAATGGGGCTTTCGCACGTTCGGCAAGCTGAAGCCGGTGTTCTACCGCTCGAAATTCAACCGCCTCGCCGACCTCTATCCGCCTTATGGCGGCAAGATCGCGCGGCTGGAGAAGATGATGCGATTCGTGTCGTAGGTTTCAGCACCTGTCATTGCGAGCGCAGCGAAGCAATCCAGAATCCCTCCGCGGCAAAGGTCTGGATTGCTTCGCTTGCGCTCGCAATGACGGAAAGAATGAATGCAGGGGGAAACATCAGTGACGGACACATTCGATTTCGTCGTCGTGGGCGCGGGCTCCGGCGGCTGCGCGGTGGCGGGGCGGCTGTCGGAGGATGCGGGGACATCCGTGGCGCTGCTCGATGCCGGCGGTCGGAACGACAATTGGCGGATCACCACGCCGTTCGGACTGGCTTTGCCATACAAGGCGGCGAACTGGGGTTTCGATACCGTGCCGCAGAAGGGATTGAACGGCCGGATCGGCTATCAACCGCGCGGCAAGGGACTCGGCGGATCCTCGGCGATCAACGCCATGGTCTATATCCGCGGCAACAAATGGGACTACGACCACTGGGCCTCGCTCGGCAATGCCGGCTGGTCATATGCCGACGTGCTGCCCTATTTCAACCGCTCGGAGAACAACGCCGATTTCGACGGCGCCTATCATGGCAAGGGCGGCCCGCTGCATGTCAACAGACTGCGCGCGGACAATCCGATCCACGACATCTTCCATCAGGCCGCCCGCGAGGCGCAGTTCCGCATCCGCGAGGACTTCAATGAAGAGGATCACGAAGGGCTCGGCAGCTACCAGGTGACCCAGCACAATGGTGAGCGCTGGAGCGCGGCGCGCGCCTATCTGCATCCCCACATGGACAAGCGCGCCAATCTGCGTGTCGAGACGCAGGCGCATGCCACGCGCATCCTGTTCGAAAGTGGGCGCGCGGTCGGCATCGAATATGTCCAGGGCAAGCAGACAAAGAAGCTACGCGCCCGTCGCGAGGTGATCCTCGCCTCCGGCGCCTTCCAGTCACCGCAATTGCTGATGCTGTCGGGCATAGGCGACGGCAAGGCGCTTGCCGCCCACGGGATCGACGTCGTGCATCATTTGCCGGGCGTAGGACGCAATCTGCAGGATCATCCGGATTTCGTGTTCGTCTACGCCTCCGACTATCCACACTTCGTCCATTCGTCGCTCGGCCGGCTACCATCCCTGCTCCGCGCCATCCAACGATACCGCCGGGAGCGGCGCGGCCTGATGACCACCAATTTCGCCGAGTGTGGCGGCTTCCTGAAGACCCGGGCCGACCTCGATGTGCCCGACATCCAGCTGCACTTCATCATCGCGACGCTCGACGACCACGGCCGCAAGAAGCACAAGGAGGCGGGCTTCTCGTGCCATGTCTGCCTGTTGCGGCCGAAGAGCCGTGGCAGCGTCTGGCTGAAAAGCGCCGATCCGCTGGCAGCGCCGCTGATCGATCCGAATTTCTTGGGCGAGGCGGAGGATCTCGAGACGATGGTCGCGGGCTTCAAGACGACGCGAAGGCTGATGGAGACGCCCGCGATGCGCGCGTTGCAGAAGAAGGACATGTTCACGTCCGATGTGAGAACGGACGACGATATCCGCGCCATCCTGCGCGCGCGTGTCGACACCGTCTATCACCCCGTCGGCACCTGCAAGATGGGCACCGACGCGATGGCCGTGGTCGATCCGGCGCTGAAGGTGCACGGCGTGGAAGGTCTGCGCGTCGTCGACGCCTCGATCATGCCGACACTGATCGGCGGCAACACCAATGCGCCGGCGATCATGATCGGCGAGAAGGCGGCGGATATGATCAGGGGCGAGATGCGGTGACTCTACCTCGTCGTCCCGGCCTAGTGCGCAATTGCGCATGGGGGGCCGGGACGATAGCAGCTTCTCAATTCAGCAAGAACCCGCCGTCCACCGTCACCACACTGCCCGTCATGTACCGCGAGGCCTTCGAGGCCAGCAGCAGGATCGCGCCGTCGAGATCGGACTCGGCGCCGATGCGGCGCTGGGGAATGCGCTTGGTCAGGCGCTCGCCCGGCGGCGTCGCCCAGAACGCGTGGTTCATCTCGGTGTCGATGTAGCCGGGTGCCAGCGCGTTGACGCGGATGTTCTGCCCCGCAAGCTCCAGCGCCATCGCTTTGGTCGCCTGGATGATGCCGGCCTTGGAGATCGCGTAAGGCGACACCGCCTTCAGCACGCCGGTGCCGAGCACGGAGGCGATGTTGACGATGTTGCCTGCCTGCTTGCTCGCGATCATGCGGCGCGCGATCTCGGTCGCGAGGAAATAGGCGCCCTTGAGATTGGCGCCCATCACCGCGTCCCAATCGGCCTCGGTCTGCTCGGTCGCGAGCTTTTCGATCGCGATGCCAGCATTGTTGATCAGCACCGTGACCGGGCCGAGCGCGGCTTCCGTGGCATCGAGGGCCCTGGCGATCGATGCGATGTCGGTGACCTCGAGCGCGACGGCGGCGGCGCGGCCGCCCTTGCCGCGGATCTCGTCTTCCAGGCTCTTCAGCTTGTCGGTCTGCCGCGCCGCGAGCGCGACGGCCGCGCCATGTGCCGCCAACACCCGGGCAAATTGCCGCCCCAAGCCCTGGCTCGCACCTGTGACGAGGATGGTTTCTCGACTGACGTCGAATAGGTCTGACATTGGGCGCGTCCCTGAGCTTTGGGGTCATCGGTTTTGGCCATCAATACAGACGATTTTAACGATCTGAAACCGGAATGATCGGTTCTGCGTTCACTCGTTCCATGGCAGGCTCCCGCGCATGAACAGTTTCGATCTCGCCGTCTATGCGGCGCTCGCCATCGCGATCGGCTTCGGTTTCAGGACCGGCCTGCTCGGCAGCGCCATGACGATCCTGGCCTATCTCCTCGCCGCCCCCATCGCGGTTGCGCTGATGCCGCTGATCGTCCCGCAGGTCGCGGGCAATCCGAATGCGCCGCTGCTGCAGAACTGGATCTGGTTCTTCGGCATCTTCGTGGTGGTCGGCATGCTGTTTGGACATCTCGGCCGGCTGGCGCTGAGCGACACGATACGCGACGCCGGCATCGGCGACCGCCTCGGCGGCGCCGCGCTCGGCGCCATCAGGGTCGGCCTCGTCGCCACCACCTTGGTGCTGGTGTTCGACCAGATCGTGCCGGCCAACCGGCAGCCGCCGTTCCTCGCCGGTTCGCATCTGCGGCCGCTGTTCTCGACGGTCGGCCAGATGGGCTTCAAGTCGCTGCCGCCGGAGGCGGCCTCCGCGATCGACCGTCTCAAGCAGGAGCGGCGCATCTGATGAGGCGCATTTGCATCGCCGCGCAAGCGTGCATGCATTTTGATGCGAGCCAATCCCTTATCAGCGGCGCCAAGGTTGGCTAGAATAGCGGCTCTAAAAACCTGCCTGACATTACGGGAGTGAAACAGTGGATCTTGGGATCAAAGGCCGCCGCGCCATCGTCTGCGCATCCAGCAAAGGCCTCGGACGCGCCTGCGCCATCTCGCTGGCCGAGGCCGGCGTTCACGTCACGCTGACCGCGCGCGGCGCCGAGGCCCTGAAGAAGACGGCCGACGACATCCGCAAAGCCTATCCTGATGTGACCGTCACCGAGATCGTCGGCGACATCACGACGCCGGCGGGCCGCGAGGCCGTGCTCAAGGCCTGCCCCGAGCCGGACATCCTGATCAACAATGCCGGCGGACCTCCGCCCGGCGATTTCCGCAACTGGACCCGCGACGACTGGATTAAGGCGATCGATGCCAACATGCTGACCCCGATCGAGCTGATCAAGTCGACGGTGGACGGCATGATGGCCCGCAAGTTCGGCCGCATCGTCAACATCACCTCAGCGGCGGTGAAGGCGCCGATCGACATCCTCGGTCTCTCCAACGGCGCGCGCGCCGGCCTCACCGGATTCATTGCCGGCCTGTCGCGCAAGACCGTGATCAACAACGTCACCATCAACGGCCTGCTGCCGGGCCCGTTTGAGACCGATCGCCTGCGCAGCACCGCGAAGGGGGAATCCGAGAAGCGCGGCATCACGCCGGACCAGGTTCTGGCCGAGCGCGCCAAGCTCAATCCCGCGGGCCGCTTCGGCGATCCCGAGGAGTTCGGCTATGCCTGCGCATTCCTGTGCGGCGCCAAGGCCGGCTTCATCACCGGGCAGAACCTTCTGCTCGATGGCGGTGCCTTCCCGGGAACGCTGTGAGGGCGGTCTGGTACGAGGAGACAGGACCGGCGGCGGACGTCCTCACCTATGGTGAGATGGCCACGCCGGTCGCAGGTCCAGGCGAAGTTCGTATTCGCCTGGAAGCCTCCGGCGTCAATCCGGCCGATGTCGGCCGGCGCGGGGGCGGCTATCGCGCCAAGGAATTTTCGCGCGTCATTCCGAACAGCGATGGCGCGGGCTTTATCGACCAGATCGGCGATGGCGCGACGCGGTTCAAGATCGGCGACAGGGTCTGGCTGTTCAACGGCCAGCGTAACGGCCGCGCCTTTGGCACCGCGGCCGAATATATCGCGCTTGCCGAGCATCTGGTGACGCCGTTGCCGGACAATCTCTCTTTTGCGGAAGGCGCGACGCTGGGCATTCCCGCAATGACGGCGTGGTGCTCCCTGTTTGCGGACGGGCCGATCGTCGGCAAGTCGGTGCTGGTCACCGGCGGCGCGGGTGCAGTCGGACATTACGCCGTGCAACTCGCGAAATGGGGCGGCGCGCAGGTGATCGCGACCGTCAGCTCGGCGATAAAAGGCGAGCATGCGCGACAAGCCGGTGCCGATCTCGTGGTCAATTACAGGGACGAAGATGTCGTTGCCAAGGCCATGGCCTTCACCGGCGGACGCGGGGTCGACCAATTGGTCGATGTCGATTTCGGCGGCAACATCGCGACGACCCTGAAGTTGATGGCCATGAATTCGACAATCGCGGTCTACGCCACGAACGGCAACCGCACGCCGACCGTGCCGATGCGCGAGCTGATGGAGAAGTGCATCACGCTCCGCTCGCTCGTCTTGTTCGCGCTGCCGCCGGCGCTGCTTGCGGCGGCGCAGGCCGACATCTCGAAATGGCTGGCAGCGGGGCCGCGAATCCACAATGTCGCGGCGCAGTTTGCGCTGTCGGAGACGGCGCAGGCCCATGTCGCCGTCGAGAAAGGCGACAAGCTCGGCACCGTGGTGGTCGACTGCGCGCGCTGATATCGGCCGGAATCACCGCTGCTTGGTGATCTCGTCTTCGTCCCGCTGGCTTGGAGCGGATGAATCGGCCACCAGGTCTCCGTCGGTCCAGTCGACGCCGAATTCATCGAGCCCGTCGGCGAGCAGATCGCCCAGCATCGGCTCACCGAGCAGATAATGCGCCGTCTCGCGCCGGGGACTGCGATACTCCGCGCGTGCCTCCACGGCGCGTGCGCGCAAATCGTCCCAATCGTCGATCGTGCCGTCGCCGCGGCCGAGCCAGGTCAGCGCGACGAGATCGATCTGCTCGTCCTCGTTCATGGCCACGATGAAACTTCCGAGTTCGTTGACGACCGGATCGGAGCCGTCATCCTCGAGGACGTCGACCGCATCGTCATCAGTCGCATTCGAGCCGGAATCCGGATCGGAATCCGCCTGCTTGACGTCGAATTCACGCGCCTTTTCGATGATGAAGGCGACCTTCTCCGCGGAAATCGCAAGCTCTGGCATGGCTGGCCCTTTGTCTTTCCCTGGGTTCCCGCGATAACGCCGCACGGCGTCAGATGATCCATTGCGCCTGAGGGCGAAACTGCGCATGTTCCCCCGCAAAGCAAGAACATCAAACAAGAACATGGGGATGCGCCGGATGCAGTGGAAAGTCGGCAGGGTCAAGATCACCAAACTCGTCGAGATGGAGACGGTGGGTTCAACCCGCTTCATCCTCCCGGCAGCAACCAACGATGAAATCCGGAAGCTGCCCTGGCTGATCCCGCATTTCGCCACGGAAGAAGGCCGGCTGAAAATGTCGATCCATTCGCTGGTGCTCGAAACTCCTTCGCGCCGCATCGTGGTCGATACCGGACTTGGCAACGACAAGCAGGGCCGCAACGTCCCGACCTGGAACAATCGCACCACACCATTCCTGGAGACGATGATTGCGGCGGGCTTTCCGCCCGACAGCATCGATACCGTGCTGTGCACGCATCTTCATGTCGATCATGTCGGCTGGAACACGAAATGGGTCGACGGCAAATGGGTGCCGAGCTTCCCCAACGCGCGCTACGTCTTCGGCAAGACCGAATACCAGCACTGGCGCGACCACTCCACCGAGCCGGACAAGCAGGCCGTGTTTGTCGATTCCGTGAAGCCGATCGTCGATGCCGGCCGGGCGGAGTTGGTCGCGAGCGACCACCGGCTCAGCGAGGAGATCAGCATGATCCCAACCCCCGGCCACAGCCCCGGGCATATGAGCGTTCTGATCCGGTCGGACGGCGAGCAGGGACTGCTGACGGGCGACGTCGCCCATCATCCCTGCCAGATGGCGCATCTCGGCTGGTCCTCGAACGCGGATTCCGATCAGAGCCAATCTGCCGCGACGCGGCGCGAATTGTTCGGCCGGTTTGCCGACACCCCGACGCTGGTGATCGGCGGGCACTTTTCGGCCGGGCACATCAAGCGGGATGGGGACGCATTCAGGTTCGAGGCGCTGGCCTAGTCTCGTGCCCCGGACGAACCTCCCGAATCGAGAGGGCTGCAATGCGCCCTCTTTGAGCGGTTGAATTTCCCGCCGCCCTGTTCCATGAAGCTGTTTAACCGATCGGTCCATTCCAGGGAGAAACGAGAATGAAGCTTGTTCGTTATGGCGAGAAGGGTGCGGAAAAGCCCGGCCTGATCGACAAATCCGGCCAGTTGCGGGACCTATCGGCGCATGTGAAGGACCTGACCGGCGAGGCCTATTCGCCCGAGAGCCTGAAGAAGCTGGCGGCGCTCGATCCCGCCTCGCTGCCCGCCGTCTCCGGCAAGCCGCGGTTCGGCGCCCCCGTTACCGGCATGTCGAAATTCGTGGCGATCGGCCTCAACTACAGCGACCACGCCAAGGAGACCGGCGCGGAGATCCCGAGCGAGCCGATCATTTTCATGAAGGCCAACACCTCGCTGTCCGGCCCGAACGACGCCATCGAGAAGCCGCGCGGCTCGACCAAGCTCGACTGGGAGGTCGAGATCGCCGCGATCATCGGCACCCGCGCAAAATACGTTTCGGAAGCCGACGCGCTCAACCACGTCGCCGGCTACTGCGTCTGCAACGACGTCTCCGAGCGCGCCTTCCAGATCGAGCGCCTGGGTCAGTGGACCAAGGGCAAGTCGCACGACACGTTCGGCCCGCTCGGCCCCTGGCTCGCCACCAAGGACGAGATCAAGGACGTGCAGAACCTGCCGATGTGGCTCGACGTGAACGGCCAGCGCCGTCAGACCGGCTCGACCAAGACTATGATCTTCTCGATGGCCAAGTGCATCTCCTATGTCTCGCAGTTCATGACGCTGCTGCCGGGCGACATCATCACGACAGGCACCCCGCCCGGCGTCGGCCTCGGCATGAAGCCGCCGACCTTCCTCAATGTCGGCGACGTCATCACGCTCGGCATCGAGGGTCTTGGCGAGCAGCGCCAGGAGATCGTCGCGGCGTAAGCCTCGGCCAGCGCACACTCGTCGTCATGCCCGGGCTTGTCCCGGGCATCCACGTCTCACAGTCTAGCCACGCGGAAGCGCGTGGATGGCCGGGTCAAGCCCGGCCATGACGGACGAGACACCATTTGCTCAAGACCGATCGCAGGGAATTGTCCCATGAAGCTCACCTTCTCCCCCGCCTCGCCCTTTGCCCGCAAGGTGCGCATCGCCGCGATCGAGCTCGGGCTGATCGACAAGATCGAACTCACGCCGGCGAGCGTCGCGCCCGGCACGGCCAACGAGGACTATTCACGCATCACGCCGCTGAAAAAGCTGCCGGTGCTGATCACCAATGACGGCGACGTCATCCTGGACTCGTATGTCATCGTCGAATACCTCAACGAGATGGCCGGCGGCAGCCTGATCCCCGATTACGGTCCGCGGCGCTGGAAGGCCAAGACCAATCATTCCCTGATCAACGGCATGCTCGATTCCATGCTGCTGTGCCGCTACGAGAAGATGGTGCGACCGCAGGGCCTGCAATGGCAGGCGTGGTCGGACGACCATTGGAATCGGGCCTGGACCGGCATGGCGCGCTTCGAGAACATGCCCGATGTCCTCAACGGTCCGTTCGACATCTCGCAGATCGGCCTCGTCTGCGTGCTCGGCTATGCCGACTTCCGCTTCGCCGATTGCGGCTGGCGCAAGGCCTATCCGAAGCTCGATGCCTTCCATCAAAAGATGCTCGAGCGGCCCTCCGTGAAGATCTCGGTGCCGCCGGCGGCGTAAAGCGCGGGAGTTCATATGAGCCTGAAATACGCGGTCGGCGATCTCACCATCCATCGCATCATCGAGCAGGAAACCTCGTTCGTCCCGGCGCTGGAGATGTTGCCGGGGCTGACACCGGAGCTGCTGGCCGAGAACCGCGCGTGGATGAGGGAGGCGAAAGCCTTGGATGACGGCGACACATTGATGCTGTGCTTCCAGTCCTATGTGATCAAGACGCCGCACCACACCATTCTGGTCGACAGCTGCATCGGCAACGACAAGCCGCGGCCGCAGCGCCCGAAATGGAACATGAAGACCGACGACACCTATCTGCGCGGACTCAACGCTGCCGGATTCTCGCCTGACGACATCGACTTCGTGATGTGCACGCATCTGCATGTCGATCACGTCGGCTGGAACACGCGTCTGGAGAACGGCCGCTGGGTGCCGACCTTCCCGAAAGCGCGCTACGTCTTCGCCAAGCAGGAGTTCGATCATTGGACCGAGCAGAACGCGAAGGCGGAGGTGCCGCCCTTCGCCGACAGCGTGCTGCCGGTGGTCGAGGCCAAACGCCACGAGCTTGTCGGCAACGATCACCAGATCGGCGATCACGTCCGCATCCTGCCGACGCCGGGCCACACGCCGGGCCATATCGCCATCACGATGGGCCACGGCAAGGACGACGCCGTGTTCTCCGGCGACCTCATGCACTCACCGATCCAGACGCTCTATCCGGAGCTGTCGGTCAAGTTCGACCTCGATCAAGCCAGGGCGGCAACGACGCGCCGCAGCTTCCTGGAACGCTATTGCGACACCGACACGCTGTGCTGCACCGCGCATTTCCCGTCGCCGTCCGTTGGGAAGATCCGGCGCAAGGGCAGTGGCTTCGTATGCGCGGCGGTGTAGTCGAATGGCGCAATCGTAGGGTGGGCAAAGCGAAGCGTGCCCACCATGCCAAACGCGTTGTAGAATGATGGTAGGCACGGCGCGCGAAGCGCGCCTTTGCCCTCCTTACGATTCCACCCGTGTGGAGAAAGCAAATGACAATGCTCCCCGACATCCCGCTCCCCGCCGGCATCCGCTCACGCTATGTCGACGATATCAACGGCCTGCGCATGCATGTGCTGGAGGCCGGCTTCGAGACCAAGGGGCGGCCCTGCACCCTGCTGCTGCACGGCTTTCCCGAGCTTGCCTTCTCCTGGCGAAAGGTGATGCCGGCGCTGAGCTCGGCTGGCTATCACGTGATCGCGCCGGACCAGCGCGGCTATGGCCGGACGACGGGATGGAGCGCGGAGTATGACGGCGATCTCGCGCCCTTTTCGCTCTTCAACCTGGTGCGGGATGCGCTCGGGCTGGTGTCGGCGTTCGGCTACAGGCAAGTCGACGTGGTCGGACATGATTTCGGCAGCCCAGTCGCGGCCTGGTGCGCGCTGATGCGGCCCGACGTATTTCGTTCGGTGACGATGATGAGCGCGCCATTCGGCGGAGCGCCGCCGCTGCCGTTCAACACGGTCGACACGCCGGTAAAGCCAGCGGCCGAAGACCCCGTGCATCGCGAGCTCGCCGCCTTGCCGCGTCCACGCAAGCATTATCAATGGTACTATGCGACACGCCCGGCCAATGCCGACATGCACCGCGCGCCACAGGGCGTGCATGATTTCCTGCGCGCCTACTATCATCACAAGAGCGCGGACTGGACCGACAACAAGCCATATCCGCTGAAATCCTGGTCGGCGAACGAGCTTGCGAAGCTGCCGACCTATTATGTGATGGACCTGAACGAGACCATGGCCGAGACGGTCGCGAAGGAGATGCCCTCGCAGGCCGCAATCGCCGCCAATCAATGGCTGCCCGACCGCGAGCTCGGCTACTACAGCGCCGAATATGGCCGCACTGGATTCCAGGGCGGCCTGCAATGGTACCGCTGCGGCACATCGGGCGCATTCAACAGCCAGCTCCAATTGCTGGCCGGCCGCAACATCGACATCCCCTCCTGCTTCATCTCGGGCAAGCAGGATTGGGGCACCTATCAGCGTCCCGGCGTATTCGAGGCCATGCAGGCGCGGGCCTGCACGAAGCTGCTGGGCTGCCACCTCGTCGATGGCGCCGGTCACTGGGTGCAGCAGGAGCAGCCGGCCGAGGTGAGCCGCCTGCTGCTCGATTTCCTGGCGAAGAGCCGCGGCGTGGTTTGACCCGGTAACCCAAGCGCCCTATATAGTTTAGAATTATTCTAAACTAATCAGACAGGGCCGCCGTGAAGAATTTTGCCGATCTGACCGAGCGCGAGGTGCTTGCGGTCGCAATCTCCTCCGAGGAGGAGGACAGCCGCATCTACATGAGCTTCGCCGAAGACTTGAAGGAGCGCTATCCGGACTCCGCCAAGATCTTCGAACAGATGGCCGAGGAAGAGCGCGGCCATCGCCACATGCTGCTGGAAATGTACCAGCAGCGCTTCGGTCCGCATTTGCCCCCGATCCGCCGCGAGGACGTCAAAGGCTTCCTGCGCCGCCGTCCGGTCTGGCTCACCAAAAACCTGTCGCTCGACACCATCCGCAAGGAGGTCGAGACAATGGAATTGCAGGCCGAGCGCTTTTACGTGAAGGCCGCTGAACAGGCGCAGGATGTCGGCGTGCGCCGCCTGCTCGGCGATCTGGCCGAGGCCGAGAAGGGCCACGAAGAGGTGGCGGCGAAGCTGACGGATCGGATCCTGAGTTCAGACGTGCGCGCCGAGGAAGACCGCACCAACCGGCGCATGTTCGTGCTGCAATATGTGCAGCCAGGTCTCGCCGGCCTGATGGACGGCTCCGTCTCGACGCTGGCGCCGCTGTTTGCGGCTGCCTTCGCCACGCATCAGAATTGGCAAACATTTCTGGTCGGCCTCGCCGCCTCGATCGGTGCCGGCATCAGCATGGGCTTTGCGGAAGCGCTGTCCGATGACGGCTCGCTGACCGGGCGTGGTTCGCCCTGGCTGCGCGGTCTCACCTGCGGCTTGATGACGACGCTAGGCGGGCTTGGGCACACCCTGCCCTATCTCGTGCCCGATAGCTGGGCCAACGCATTCTGGATCGCGACGGGAATCGCCGGAATTGTCGTGTTCTTCGAATTGTGGGCGATCGCCTTCATCCGCGCGCGCTACATGGACACGCCGTTCCTCCAGGCCGTGTTCCAGATCGTGCTCGGCGGCGCGATCGTGCTGGCGGTGGGGATATTGATCGGAGCGGCGTAGGACGCCTTCATGCCTCGGCTTGACCGGGCATCCAGCACGCCGCGACCTGTCCGTGTCCAATCGGCGCCGGTGGAATACTGGATCGCCCGGTCAAGCCGGGCGATGACTGCGAGTGGTTGCTTGGCTCACCGCGTTCCGTCTTGCTCAGATGTCAATCGCGATCAAACGGCGGTTGCGGTGCTGGGCCAAACTGCGCATCATTGTTCCACGCTAAGAACAGGAGATGCGGGATGGCCAAATCCGAATGGAGCTTCAAGAGCGCGGTCGAGCTGTCGGCGGCACTGACGGCCAAGAAGGTTTCCGCGGTCGAGCTCACGCAGGATGCGATCGACCGCATCGAACGGCACGACAGCAAGGTCAACGCGATCTGCGTCCGGGATTTCGACCGTGCGCTGGACGCCGCACGCGAGGCAGACGCCGCATTGGCGCGCGGCGAGCGAAAGCCGCTGCTCGGTCTCCCCATCACTGTGAAAGAATCCTACAACATCGCCGGCCTGCCCACGACCTGGGGCTGGACGCCGCAGAAAGATTTCAAGCCGGCGGAGGACGCGCTGTCGATCGCCCGGGTCAAGGAGGCCGGTGGCGTCATCCTCGGCAAGACCAACGTCCCCGTGGGCTTGGCGGATTGGCAGAGCTACAACGAGATCTACGGCACGACGAACAATCCGTTCGATCTCGGCCGCACGCCGGGTGGCTCGTCGGGCGGCTCGTCTGCGGCGCTCGCGGCAGGCTACGGACCACTCTCGCTTGGGTCCGACATCGGCGGCTCGTTGCGCGTGCCCGCCTTCCATTGCGGGGTCTATGCGCATAAGCCGACCTACAATCTCTGTCCAACGCGTGGCCACACGCCGCCGCCCTTTCCAGCCATCCCGATGGAGCGCGATATGGCGGTGATCGGTCCGATGGCGCGGAGCGCAGTCGACCTGCCCCTGCTCCTGGACGTGATGGCAGGCCCCGATCCGTTGGACCTGGGCATCGGATACAAGCTCGCGCTGCCGGAGGCGCGACACCGCGCGCTGAAGGATTTCCGGGTGCTGGTGATCGACAGCCATCCGCTGCTGCCTGCGAATGCAGATATTCGCGGCGCGATCGAAAAACTGGCGGGGCAATTGACGGGCACGGGCGCGCGCGTCGCGCGCGAAAGTCCGCTGTTTCCGGACTTCACGGAGGCTTCTCGCCTCTACATGCGCATGCTGATGAGCTTCCTCGGCGCCTTCCTTCCGCCGGACAATCTCGCGCGCGCGCGTGCCGGTGCAGCGCAGCTCTCACCCGACGACAAGAGTCTCGCTGCCGAACGGCTGCGTGGTATCACCAGCACGCATCAGGCCTGGGTATTCGACGAGGGCGCCCGCGCCGGCCTGCGCGCGCAATGGCGGCAATTGTTCAAGACATTCGATGCGGTGATCTGTCCGATCATGCCCACGCCGGCCTATCCGCATGATCATTCGCCGGAGCAGGAAAAGCGCCGAATCAACATCGATGGCAAGGACCACGCCTATCCGGACCAGCTTGCGTGGCCCGGCATCGCCACGCTGACGGGCCTGCCGGCAACGGCTGTTCCACTCGGCCTATCGAAGGACGGCCTGCCGGTCGGCGTGCAAATCATCGGGCCCTTCCTCGAGGACCACACGCCGTTGAAGCTCGCCGAGCTGATCGAACGCGAGTTCGGCGGGTTCGTGCCGCCGCCCTTGTTCAATGACTGAGAGAAACCCCATGAGCAACGACCTCGAACAGCTCACCGCGCTCAACCGCGACTATGTGGCCTCGGTGCAGAATTGCGACGTCAAGCGCTTCGACGAGATTTTGGCGCCGGAGTTCTACTGCTCCAATCCCGACAAGACGCTGGTCGATCGCGAGGCCTTCCTGAAGCAGACGGCGCGGCCGATTGCGATCCGAAACCTCAGAGAGCACGACGTCATCATCCGTATCATGGGTGATTTCGCCATCATCCACGCGGCAACGAGCTACACCAATGCGGACGGCCAGCAGGCCACCGGGCGCTATACCGATTGCTGGGCGAAGACGAACGGGACGTGGCTGGCGGTGTCGGCGCACGTGTCGCGGTAAAGAGCGCGTCACACCACACATTCTCCGGCACAGCCAGATATTCGGGAGGCCGCGAGCTCACCGCTCCAGATTCTTCAGCAGCAATTTCAGCGCTGTCGCTGCAAAGGTCTGCATATTGGCCAAGCGGTCGTTGCTGCCCGTCTCAAGCGTCATCACCTCGACTGCGGGCCCGGCGACCGCCATGCAGCTGTGGCCCGCCGCATCGCCGTAGCGATTGCCGGTGGGACCGGACGCCCCGGTCTCCGACAGGCCCCAATCGCAGTTGAAACGGCTGCGCATCTGCCCGGCCAGCAATTGCGCGTAGGGCTCCGAGGAGGAACGAAAGCCCTTCATTCCTTCGTCCGAAATATCCATCAGCACGCGCCTGGCATCGCGAGTGTAGACCACGGCCCCGCCGAGGAAATAAGCGGACGCGCCGGGCACCGCGAGAAGGCTGGCCGAGATCAGGCCGCCGGTCGAGGATTCCGCAACAGCAATGGTCTGTTTGCGCGCGATCAGCTTCGCTGCGACCTGTTCCGCAATGCCGACGAGCTCTTTCATTCCTTGACCCCTTATTGCTTCGCAACCGAGCTCGGCCTTTCTAGCATATGACAGCGCCGTTGGCCGAGTTGCAGCCAACGGGCAGGCCTGCTTGAATGGCGGCCAAAGGGCGGAGCGGCCAAGCTCTGCCCGCGGGAAAGACGCGACGAGGAAACGTGAAGGACACGTCATGGCGTCCCTGATCGCCGGCGGAGTGGATTGCGATGTGCATCCGGCCGTGCCGCATCTGACCAGCCTGCTGCCGTACCTGAACGAGTATTGGCGCGATCAGGTGACGACGCGCGGCATGGTCGATCTCATCTCGCAATCCTACCCGCAGAACTCGCCGATCACGGCGCGGCCCGACTGGCGCCCCGAAAGCGGCAAGCCGGGTGAAAGCCTGGCGGACATGCAGCGCCATGTGCTCGATCCCTTCCAGCTCTCGCACGCCATCTGCAATCCGCTCTACGGCGTGCAGATGGTGTTTTCAGAGGATCTGCAGGCCGCCTTCTGCCGCGCGCTGAACGACTGGCTCGTGAAGGAATGGCTCGATCGCGATCCGCGGCTGCGCGGCTCGATCGTGATCCCCACCCAAAGCGTCGAGAAGGCCGTCGCCGAGATCGAGCGCTGTGCGACGGACCGCCGCTTCGTGCAGGTGCTGATGCTCGTGATGGGCGATACGCCGCTCGGCAAGCGCGCGCTCTGGCCGATCTACGAGGCGGCGGAACGGCTGGAATTACCGATCGGCATTCATGCCGGTTCCGCCTATCACAATCCGCCGACCGCCGTGGGCTGGGGTTCCTACCACATCGAGGATTATGCCGGTCAGGCCCAGGCGTTCCAGACCCAGCTCACCAGCCTGATCGTCGAGGGCGTGTTGGTCAAATATCCGCGGCTGAAGATGGTGATGCTTGAATCCGGGGTGTCCTGGATCTCCCCATTTCTATGGCGCCTGCACAAGTTCTGGCGTGGGGTGCGGATGGAGACGCCGTGGGTTGATCGCGCGCCGCTGGACATTGTGCGCAGCAACATCCGCTTCTCGTTGCAGCCATTCGATGCACCGCCGGATGAGGCGACATTAATTCGCCTGTTTGATCATATGCAGTCCGACGAATTGGTCGTATTCTCCACCGACTATCCGCACTGGCAGTTCGACGGCCAGGAGGCGCTGCCCGCAGGTCTCACCCCCGATCTCGTGCGCAAGATCATGATCGATAATCCGCATGCGACCTATCCCCGCCTGACTTAGCCGCTGCCAAAGGAGGCAAGGCGATGAATATTCAGTTCCGCGAAAGCTCCGAAGCCGCTTCCCCACTGGCCGTCAAAACCGCGATCGCGGACTGCGACATCCATCCGGCACGCGCGACCCGCGCCGAGCTCTATCCCTACCTGGCCAAACGCTGGCAGCATCATCTCGAAGTGTACGGCGTCCATGCCTATCAGGGCATGATGGAAGGCCCGCCCTATCCGAAGGCCCAGCCCAACGCCTCGCGCCGCGACGCCTATCCGCCGGAAGGCGGGCCGCAGGGCTCCTCGCTGTCCTTCATGCAGAAGCAGCTGCTCGATCCCAACAACGTGCAGCTCGGCGTGCTCAATCCGCTCAACACCGGGCAAGGCATCCGCAATCACGAGCTTTCGGCGGCCTTGTGCTCGGCGATCAACGACTGGCAGATCGACAAATGGACCAGCAAGGACAAGCGGCTGAAGGCGTCCATCGTCGTCGGCAATGAGGACGGGCTGTCAGCCGCCGCGGAAATCCGCGAGCGTGCCGGCGACAAGAATTTCGTGCAGGTGCTGCTGCTCAGCCGCAATGTCGAGCCGCTCGGCCAGCGTCGCTACTGGCCTATCTATCAGGCTGCGGAAGAGGCCGGCCTTCCCGTCGGCGTCCACGCCTTCGGCTTCGGCGGCAACCCCATCACGCCGTCGGGCTGGCCCTCCTATTACATCGAGGAGATGGTCGGCCACTCGCAGTGCCAGCAATCGGCGCTCGCAAGCCTCGTGCTGGAGGGCGTGTTCGAGCGCTTCCCGAAGTTGAAGATGGTGATGATCGAGGCCGGCTTCGGCTGGGCGCCGTCGCTAGCATGGCGGCTCGACAAAGTCTGGCAGCGCCTGCGCAGCGAGGTGCCGCATGTCAAGCGGCCGCCGTCCGAATATATCCGCGAGCAGGTGTGGTGGACGACGCAGCCGATGGAGGATCCGGAGCGGCGCGAGGATCTGTTCGATGTCATCAAGTGGATCGGCTGGGACCGGCTACTGTTCGCGACCGACTATCCGCACTGGGATTACGACGAGCCGTCGCGCGTGCTGCCCGCGGGCGTCAGCGACGACGACCGCGAGGCCTTCTATCTCGGCAATGCGAAGAAGCTGTACGGGATCAGTTGATGGCGCGGCATGTGATTGCCGCGGTCGACGAGCTTCCGCCCGGCACGCGAAAATTTCTGGAGATCGACGGACGGCCGATCGCAATCTTCAACATCAAGGGTGAATATTTCGGCCTGATGAACCGCTGCCCGCATCAGGGCGCTGCGCTGTGCGAGGGACCCTTGATCGGGCTCGCGCAATCGAAGGATCCGGGCGAGATCGAATATACCAAGCTCGGCGAGATCATTCGCTGCCCCTGGCATGGCTGGGAGTTCGACATCCGCACCGGCCAGTCCTACTGCGACCCTCGCCGCTTCCGCGTGAAGGCCTACCCGGCCCATGTCGAGCCGGGTGCAAGCGTGGTGAAGGGGCCGTATGTCGCCGAGACGATACCCGTGAAGATCGAGAGCGACTACGTCGTGGTGGAGCTGTAGCGAGAAGCAGGTTGCGCGGACATGCGCCGGCACGATTTCAGGCCTTATTCCGCGTTGCCGCGATCATCCACTCACGGAATGCGGCGAGCTTCGGCGCTTCGCGGCGCCCCTCCGGCGCGACCAGGTAGAAGCCCGCATCGGCCGGCAGCGCGATCTTGAAGGGGACCACTAGTCGCCCCTTGGCGA
Source organism: Bradyrhizobium sp. 87 (assembly GCF_023073015.1). NCBI lineage: Bacteria > Pseudomonadati > Pseudomonadota > Alphaproteobacteria > Hyphomicrobiales > Nitrobacteraceae > Bradyrhizobium > Bradyrhizobium sp. 87. The sequence goes on along the minus strand of NZ_JADPIQ010000061.1, from coordinate 80,530 downwards.
TGTCGTCCTGGACATAGGAGGTCCGCCCCATCGCCACGCCGATGCCGTCGATCGCGGCCTGGATGGTCATGAAGATCATGTCGAAGGTGATGCCGGGCTGCCTGGCGATGTCGGCCGGCAGACCCGCCGCCGTCAACCACAGCCGCCAGTCGTCGCTGTTGGCGTTGGAGGTGTGCAGCAGCATGTGGCTCTTGAGGTCCTCGGGACAGCGCAACGGCTTGTCGCCACGCAGCAGAGACGGGCTGCAGACCGGAAACAGCTCGTCCGCCATCAGCCAGTCGGCGCGCAAGCCCGGCCACTGGCCGCGCCCGTAGCGGATCGCGGCATCGACATTGTCGCGCTGGAAGTCGACGAGGCTGGTGGAGGTCGTGATACGGACGTCGATGCCGGGATGGTGCTCCTGGAAATCGGTCAGCCGCGGCAGCAGCCATTTTGCGGCGAGCGAAGCCAGCGTCGAGACCGTCAGCACCTTGTCATCGTCCTTGCGCAGCAGCCGATCGGTGGCAAGCCGGAGGTCGTTGAAGGCGGCGCGGACGCCCGGCAGATAGTCGCGCGCCTCGGCCGTCAGCGCCAGCGCGCGGTTCTGCCGGACGAACAGGCGGATGCCGAGCTCCTCCTCGAGCCTGCGGATCTGGTGGCTGATCGCGGTCTGGGTCACGTTCAGCTCGGACGCCGCCAGCGTGAAGCTGAGATGGCGCGCGGCGGCCTCAAAGGCCCGCAATCCATTCAGGGAGGGCAATCTGGCAGTCATCTGGCAGCAGGATACATGACGTTATTTCATGCGAAAGAGTACAAATTGTCGTTTGTCGCAGTGCACCCGGAAGCAGATATTAGCGGTCAACTTAGCTCCAGGAGCTGGCAATGTCTACTTTGACCCAGAATTCGATGACAAATCATCATGCGCCAGGGCTGATCCACCAGATCGGCGAGACGCTTCACGTTTGGCACGAGCGTTACCGGACCCGGCGTGAGCTCACCAACTGGTCCGCGCGCGACCTTCAGGACGTCGGACTGTCCTGGAGCGATGTCGCCTACGAGGCCGACAAACCCTTCTGGCGGGCCTGATTGGCCGCCAGGCCGGCGCCGCCTGACTGTGGGGGCGCCGGCGGTCCCTTTCCCCTTTGGTCCCCTTGGGGGCGCGTGTCATGAGCACCCTTCGCCTGGAAGATCTGAAGCAATATTCGGACACGCTGCGCACGCGACACGGCGAGGCGCTGCGCGTTCGTTTCGTCGAGCCGCGCGACACCGAGGAGCTCCAGCACTATTTTCGCTCGCTCTCGACGCGGTCCCGATACAACCGCTTCTTCGGCGCGATCAGCGAACTGCCGCAGGGCCTGCTGCACGAATTCCTTCAAATCGGCGAGCGCGAACGTTTTACCGTGGTGGCGACCATGATGGTCGACGGCTTCGAGACCATCGTCGCCGAAGCGCGCTATGCGCTGCATGCCGAAACCGCGACGCTTGAATTCGGTCTGTCGGTTGCCGACCGCTGGCAGGGCCACGGCATCGCCACCGTGCTGATGAAGAATCTTGAATGCCGCGCGGCCGCGCTCGGCGCCGACCACATGTTCGGCGACACGCTGCGCTCCAACGCCGCCATGATCTCGGTCGCGCGTAAATCGGACTTCGCCTTCGTCAACCATCCGGACGACTGGAAGCTAGTGCGCTTCGACAAGGAGATCTCCGTCGCACCGAAAGACATTCCCTGCGCGAGCTGGCGCCTCGTCGCTCTTTCCCGTCAGGCCGATAGCCCCTCAGCCTCGGCCTGACACCACTCGAGCCCGGCCTGGCGAAAACCAGAGCCGGGCATTTTTGCGCCGCTACTTCCCCGTGAACACCGCCTTGCGTTTCTCGATGAAGGCCTGCACCGCTTCCTTGTGATCGGCGGTCGTGGTCAGGCGAACCAGACGTTCGGCCTCGTGGTCGCGCGCGGTCTCGAAGTCGAACAGCAGGGCCTCGTCGAGATTGTCCTTCATGTAGCGCAACGCGAGGCGCGGACCTTCAGCGAGGGATTTTGCCAGTGCAAAGGCCTCCGCCTGCAATTTGTCATCGGGCACCACGCGGTTGACGAGGCCGATGGCCTCGCACCTGACAGCATCGACCCGATCGCCGGTGAACAGCAGCTCGCGCGCCCGCGCGGTGCCGACGAGGCGCGTCAACAGCCACGCGATGCCATAGTCGCCGGACAGCGCGATGCGCGCATAGCCGGTGGCCACGAAGGCCGATTGCGCGGCAATGCGGATATCGCAGGCCATGGCGATGGCGAGCCCCGCGCCGACCGCCGGCCCCGGCAGCGCCGCGATGGTCGGCTTGCGCACCGACACCAGCGCGCCGGTGAGCAGGCGCTGCCGCTCCTGGAGATCGGCGACCTTGTCGTCAAAGGACATCTCCAGCTTCTTCGGGTCGCGATGCGCGCCCATGCCCTTGACGTTGCCGCCGGCGCAGAACGCTTCGCCGGCGCCGGTGATCAGCAGCGCGCCGACATCGGGGTTCTCGCCGCAGGAGCGGATCATCGTACGCAGCGCCGGGGTCAGCGCGTCCGACAGCGAGTTGCGCGCCTCGGGCCGGTTCAGCGTGATCAATGCGACGCGATCGCGGATCACGCAGAGGAGTTCACTGGTGCCGGTATCGATGGTGGTTTCCGTGGACATGATTCCCGCCCTTGTAGGATGGGCAAAGCGAAGCGTGCCCACCAATTGCTGTTTCGTCGTTGATAGTGGGCACGGCGCTATGCGCCTTTGCCCACCCTACGGCAGCTTGCCTCAAAACTTCTCCACCCAGGGCCGCAGCTCCAGCTCCCAGCTCCAGGCGCTGCGCGGCTGCTGCAACACGTTCCAGTAGCTCTCCGCGATGGCATCGGGATCGAGCATTGAATCCGGCTTCTCCGGCGCTTCCGTGCGCGCTGCGCTCCTGATGCCGCCATCGATCACGAAATGGGCGACATGGATGCCTTGCGGCGACAATTCGCGCGCCATGCTCTGCGCGAGCCCGCGCAGTGCGAACTTGCCCATCGCGAACGGCGCGGACTGCGCATAGCCCTTGACGCTTGCCGAAGCGCCGGTGAACAGGATCGCGCCGTGCTGGTTCGGCAGCATGCGCCTGGCCGCTTGCTGCGCCACCAGGAAGCCGCCATAGGCACTGACCGCAATGGCGTTCGCCACGTCGGCCGGAACGAGATCGACGAACGGCCCGCGCGCGCGGCCGCTGGCGTTGTAGACGACCACGTCGGGCATGCCGATCTCGCGTTCGACCAGGCCAAACAGGCGTTCGACCGCATCAGGCTCGGTGGCGTTGCAGGCATAGGCCTTGGCGCCGGTCTCGCTGCAGAGCGCGCCGAGCTTCTCGATTTTTCGCGCGGCCAGCGCGACGCGGATGCCCTGGGCGGACAACAACCGCGCCAGCGAGGCGCTCAGGCCTTCGCCGGCGCCGACGATGAGGGCGATCTTGTATTTCGGGTGTTCCATGGCGTGATCTCTCGAAGACGGGAAGCCGCTGATCTATGCACGGTCCGCGCGGACAACCAGCCGGGACGATCATAATTCCGCAGAGCGAATTGCGCCCTCACGGCGATCATGCCTCCCTGACAATTTGCGGCTTTATCCGCTTTCGCGACTGGAGCATGATCGACATCATCACAAGCGGCAAGCGCCAAATCAGCGCAAAATGACCGCAAGGCGGAAACGAAGAGGATGATCATGCGACAGCCGGCCCCCGCGCAGCCAAAACAGGTCGCGGCCGCACCATCCGGACTGCTGGCTCCCGATACCACCGGCATGAATTTCTACCGCGCCGATCAGGCACTCACCGATCTCCTCCGCATTCATCTACCGGAGACGCTATTCCGCCACATCGAGCCGCATCTCGATCGGCTGGGCGAACTCGCCGGCGGCGTGCTCGATGAATGCGCGCGGCTCGCCGACCGGCACACACCGGTGCTGCACCAGCGCGACAAGTTCGGTCGCGACGTGCAGTGGATCGAATACCACCCGGCCTATCGCGAGCTGGAGAAGGCCGCCTTCGGCGAGTTCGGCATCCACGCGCTCTCGATCCGCAAGGGCATCATGGGCTGGCCGGACAAATATCCTGTCGTCGCCAAGCACGCCTTCACCTTCCTGTTCAACCAGACCGAATTCGGCATGGGTTGCCCGATCAACGTAACCGACGGCTGCGCCAAGCTGCTCGCGAATTTCGGCAGCGAGGCGCTGAAGGCGAAATATCTCGACGGACTAACCCAGACCGACATGAGCAAGCTGACCCAGGGCGGCCAGTTCATGACCGAGAAGGAAGGCGGCTCCGATGTCGGCACGCTGACCACGACGGCCGTGCAGGAAGGCGACCATTGGCGCCTCACCGGCGAAAAATGGTTCTGCTCGAACGCCGACGCAAAGATCGTGATGCTGCTGGCGCGCCCCGAAGGTGCCGGCCCCGGCACGCGCGGAGTCGGCCTGTTTCTGATGCCGCGCTTCCTCGACGACGGCTCGCAGAACCACTACCGGATCGTGCGTCTGAAGGACAAGCTCGGCACGCGCTCGATGGCCTCGGGTGAAATCAAGCTCGAAGGCGCGATCGCCTACGCGGTCGGCAAGCTCGACCGCGGCTTCGTGCAGATGGCCGAGATGGTGAACTCGTCGCGGCTCTCAAATGGCGTCAAATCCACCGCGCTGATGCGGCGGGCCTACCATGACGCGATGACGGTGGCGAAAAACCGCGTGGTGTTCGGCAACCGCATCATCGACCTGCCGCTAGGTCGGCGCCAGATGCTGAAGATCATGCTGCCGGTCGAGCAGGCGTTGTCGATGAGCTTTCTCACTGCGGACGCGCTCGACCGCGCCGAGGCCGGCAGCCAGGATGCGGCCGCACTGCTGCGCATCCTGACGCCGACCTTGAAATTCCGCGCCACCCGCGATGCGCGAAAGGTCTGTGGCGATGCGCTCGAGATGCGCGGCGGCATCGGCTATATCGAGGAATTCGCGACCGCCCGCCTGCTCCGCGACGCGCATCTCGGTTCGGTCTGGGAAGGCACCGGCAACATCGTCGCGATCGATGCGCTGAGGCGTGCGGTCGGCCGCCACGGCGCCGAATCCGCGCTGGCCGCCGATCTGCATGCTCGCCTCGATGACAGCCCCTCGGTGCCGCAGGCCTGGCGCGACCGGCTGCACACGCTCACCGATCGTGCGGTGGGCTTCGCACGCGAGGTCGCGGGAAAGGCCGACAATGAGGCCGATGCGCGCCGCGCCACCAGCCTGCTCTATCATGTCGCCGGTGCCGTCGCGCTCGCCTGGGAGGCGCATCGTATTCACGACATGCGGGGCGATGCGCGCAGGCTGTTGTTGTCGCGGCTGGTGATCGATCACCGGGTGTCGCCGAGCGATCCGTTCCGGCTGACGGAAAATGCCGTGCAGCAGAAGATCGCGGCGCTGCTGCTCGGCGATCGTGCAGGCAGCATGAGCGAGGTTGGCGAACTGGTCCTGGCAGCGTAGGCTGCACCCACGTTCGAAGCAAAAAAAGCGATAGGGAGTGCTCGATGAAGGCGGCCGTCCTCCATGAAGTCAACAAGCCCCTAGTCATCGAGGATGTCAGCCTGCCGAAGCCCGGCCCGCGCGAGGTCCTGATCCGGACCTCGGCCGCAGGTCTCTGCCACTCCGATCTGCACTTCATGGAAGGCCTTTATCCGCATCCGCTGCCCGCGGTGCTCGGGCACGAGTCGGCCGGTGTCGTCGAGCAGGTCGGCTCCGACGTCACCTATGTGAAGCCCGGTGATCATGTCGTCACCTGTCTTTCGGTATTCTGCGGCACCTGCGACAACTGCACCACGGGCCGCACGGTGCTCTGCACCGACACCACGGTGAAATTGCTGCCGGGGGTGTCCAATCGGATGCAATGGGCTCGCTCCGAGAAGCTGCATCAGTTCCTCAACCTCTCGTCCTTCGCCGAGCAGATGCTGGTGCACGAGAACGCGATCGTCAAAATCCGCAAGGAGATGCCGCTCGATCTGGCCGCGCTGATCGGCTGCGGCGTCATCACCGGCTACGGCGCGGTCGTGAACACGGCGAAGGTGACGGCCGGCGAGACCGTGGCCGTGATCGGCTGCGGCGGTGTCGGCATGGCCGCGATCAACGGCGCGCAGATCGCGGGCGCCGGCCGCATCATTGCCATCGACACCAACCCGGCCAAGCTCCAGCTCGCGACCAAGCTGGGCGCCACCGACATCATTAATCCGGCAGACGGCGACGTCGTGAAGCAGGTGCGCGATCTCACCAATGGCGGCGTGCATCATTCCTTCGAGGTGCTCGGCCGCAAGGAGACCGCGGAGCAGGCCTTCGGCATGCTCGCCTCGGGCGGCACGGCCACCATCGTCGGCATGATTCCGTTCGGCCAGAAGATCGAGCTGCACGGCTTCGACTTCCTGCGCGAGCGCAGGATCCAGGGCTCATCGATGGGCTCGAACCATTTTCGCGTCGACATGCCGCGGCTGGTGGATTTCTACCTGCGCGGCCGGCTGCATCTGGAAGACTGGATCTCGGCCAAGCTGAAGCTCTCCGAGATCAACGAAGGGTTTGCCAACATGAAGGCCGGCAAGACGCTGCGCAGCGTGATCATGTTTGACAGCTGATGGCTCGATGACGCGGGTCGCCCAGGATTAAGGCAACTGGTCCGGGCCGGCCAAGTCGCCACGCGACTCTTTCAGGAGCAGCAGCGCCGCAGCTGTCACGAGACCCGTGGCGAGCAGGTACAGGGGCGATATGTTCAAACCGGGCCCTTCGATGACCAGATAGGAGAACAATCCCGCGGTCGACGCGATGAAGCCGAGCCAAGCAAGCTTCGGAAAGCGAAATCCACGTTCGCCGCGCCAAAGATCATGCACGAGGTAGTACACGAGAAGGCTGTTGCAGAGTGCCGCCGGCAGCACGCCCAGGACGATTCCGTTTTCGAACGCGAGATAGGATAACACGCCGTCGACCTGAGCAATCACCGCGAAGGGCACATAGCGCGGATTGAGGCAGGCCAGCGCGATCGACGCAAGCTCGAACGCGTAGAAGTACCGCTCGTGCATCTTCGGGAGCAGATACGGCATGAGCATGAGCGATACACAGGCGACGAGCAGAATAAACTCCGGCCCCGCCCGTCGAGAGCGCGCGATGAAGATCGACAAGGCGAGCCCGCTCGCGGCCGCGAGCACCATGCCGACGGCGACTCCGATCGCGTACGGCAGTCCGCCAGCCAGCACCCAGATGTTCGCTGCGTTCATGGTGAGGCGATTGAAGGTGTGAGCTTGGTCCAGATAGACCGCGAACACGGAGGCCAAAGATCTACCGGCGACCAGAACCGGAATGGCGAGAACCACATAGATCCCGGGAACGGTGGCGAGCCATGCCGGGTGGATCCTGCGGCGCAGAATCATGCCGAGCACGAAGGGTCCCAGGAACACGCCCTGAGCCTTCACCGAAAATGCCATCGCAAATGACGCAACGCCATTTCGGTCCCGCATGAACAGCGCGATGGAAACCAGCGTGAAGTACGTCCAGATCGAATCACTCTCCGCCCACACCGCGCCGTTGAAGATCACCGTCGGTGCAAGCCAGACAGCGCAGAAGGCCAGGGAAGCTCGCAACGGCAGCTTTGTCGCTCGCCAGACGATCTGGGCCACAGTGATCGCGCAGCCCAACTCGAATACTGCCGAGATCGCTTTCACGAGGGAAAGTGGCTCGCCTAGCCAATCAAATCGGGCGGCAATCAGCAGGAGGTAGCTGTAGAACGGCGTGTAGTTGGTAAAGGCTTCGGCCAGCCCGGCGACTCCGTGATCGCGAGCAAAGACATACCAGGGGATCAGATGCTGAATGGCGTCATCGGTCGCGTGTTCCCGGGCAACGTAGCGGAGCGCAAGGCCGACAAGTCCACATCCGATCGCGACGGCGATTGCAAGCCGCCAACTCTCTGGCTGCGTCTTGTTCGGATTGACGTCATGACCGGGCCCGCGGATCGCGTCGATTCCAACAATGTCTTTTGTCACGCGATCACTCGTGAGGCTCCATTTCGTGACCCAACCTCTACGGGCCATCAATTCATAGCTGGATAACGTCTGGTTTCGCAGGTCTTAAGATTGCCGCGAAACGGTTGCTTGGTTAGCGAATGCTTTAGAGGAATTGACGCTCGTCGAAATGGCTGCCGGCGGGAAGGTAAGCCCGGCAAGACCAAATCTTGACCAACTGATGAACTGTCCTGGAGCATGACGGCGGAGGCTGGAGCGGCACTATCGCTGCAAATGTCGCGTGAAGATCCGCACCACATGGCCCCTGACCCGCGGCGCCTCGTCGTAGAGGTCTGAGGCGAGCCGCTCGATGGTCTCGCGCAGCGACAGGAACTGGGCCTGCCGCGCGCTGCTTTCGGTGCCTTGCATGCCCGCAAGCTCGTCCATGGCGGCGTCGCTGATCTGGCACTGCACGACCTCGCCGTCGTTCAGCATGGTGAAGCGAAAGGCGAGCCGTTCGAGATCATGGCCAATGATCCTGTCGCGCATGAGTGGCATCAATTCGTCCCGGTCGACCCCCGCGCCGAAAATGCCGAAAATCCCGCTGCTTGTCAGCAGCAAAGGCAATCCATGGCCTACTGAAATGCAACTTCGGCGAAACTGCGGAGCTTGCGGGAATGCAGTCGCTCGGATTCCTGCTGCTTGAGCCGTTCCAGCGCCTTTAAGCCGATCTCGAGATGCTGGCCGACGCGGCGGCGGTAGAATTCGCTGGCCATGCCTGCGAGCTTGATCTCGCCGTGGAGAGGCTTGTCGGAGACGCACAGCAGCGTGCCGTAAGGGACGCGAAAGCGGTAGCCGTTGGCGGCAATCGCGGCCGATTCCATGTCGAGCGCAACCGCGCGCGATTGCGACAAGCGGCGAATGACATCGGGCCCGCTGATCTCCCAATTGCGGTTGTCGACGCTCGCGACGGTGCCGGTGCGCATCAGGCGCTTGAGCTCGAATCCTTCGAGCCCGGTGACGTCCTCGACCGCCTCCTCGAGCGCCACCTGCATCTCCGCGAGCGCCGGGATCGGCACCCACAGCGGCAACTCACGATCGAGCACATGGTCCTCGCGCACATAGCCATGGGCGAGCACGTAGTCGCCGAGCCGCTGCGTGTTGCGCAGGCCCGCGCAATGGCCGAGCATCAGCCAGGCATGGGGCCGCAGCACGGCAACATGGTCGGTGACGTTGCGCGCGTTCGACGGACCGGTGCCGATGTTGATCAGGGTGATACCACGATAGCCGGGCGCGGCCAGGTGGAAGGCAGGCATCTGCGGCGTGCGCGCGGGCGCAACGCCCGTCGTCGCGCCGCCGCTGCGCGTGATCACATTGCCTGGAGCGACGAAGGCATCGAGGCCCGCCTCGCCAGCCTGAAGCCGCTGCTGGCAAAGCTGCGCGAAGGCGTCGACATAGAACTGGTAGTTGGTGAAGATCACGAAGTTCTGGAAATACTCTGGATCCGTGCCCGTGTAGTGGTAGAGCCGGCGCAGCGAGTAGTCGACGCGGGCCGCCCGAAACAGGGACAGCGGTTCGGGCGCGCCGGGCTGGAGCTCGAAAGTGCCGTCGGCGATGGCATCGTCCATGGTGGCCAGATCAGGCACGTCAAACGCATCGCGCAGCGATCGCGTCACCGGCGAGTTCTCGCTGGTGGTGATGGCGGCTTCGATGTTGATGTCGCGGCGATAGGCGAAGTGAACGGGGATCGGTTCGCTGGACTCGCCGATTTCGACTGGGACACCGTGGTTCTGGATCAACAGTCCGATCTGCTCTGTGAGATAAGTCCGGAACAGATCCGGCCGCGTGACGCTGGTCTCGTGCACACCGGGCCGCGCGACGAAGCCGTAGGCGAGCCGCGAATCCAGCCGCGCATGCGTCGCGGTGGTGATACGGACGAAGGGATAGAAGGCCCGCACCCGCGTCGTGATTGCCTCGCCGTTGACGTAAGCTTCGAACCGGTCGCGCAGGAACTTCGTGTTGCGCTCGTAGATCTCTTCGAGGCGGGCGACGGCGAGGCCGGCGTCGGAATAGGATTCGGTGGCGACGGAGGGTGGAGATTGGATGGATTGCATTGTTCGACGCCGGGTTTGCTGGGGCTGAATCGAACTATAGCAAGAAAACTAAAGCAAGAAAGAAGCCGCCCGTCATTGCGAGCGTAGCGAAGCAATCCAGAAATCTCGCCACGGAGGCGACCTGGATTGCTTCGCTGCGCTCGCAATGACGAATGGGATGACGCGCTTTCGCGCGTCACTTCTCCCGGAACGCTCGCATGAACTGGTCGTGCAGCGGCTTCATCAGGTAGGACAGCATGGTGCGATCGCCGGTCTGGACGAACGCTTCCGCCGGCATGCCGGGGATCAGCCTGGAGTCACCGAGCTTGGCGACCTCCTCTGCGGACAGCGAGACGCGGATGGTGTAGTAGCTCTGGCCGGTGCGCTGATCGGTGGTGACGTCGGGCGAGACGCGGCTGACGACGCCGTTGAGCTCCGGCGTTGTGCGCTGGTTGAACGCGGACAGGCGCAGCAGCGTCTTCTGGCCGATCTGGAGCTTGTCGATATCGACCGGATTGACCTTGGCTTCGACCTGGAGATCGTCGGCCTGCGGCACGATCAGCATGAGGGCGTCGCCGGCGGTGATGACGCCACCAACGGTATGCACCGTCGATTGCAGCACCATGCCGTCCTGCGGCGCGCGGATGTCGACACGGCGAAGCTGGTCCTCGGCGGCGACCTTGCGCTCGATCATTTCGCCGATCTTGTCGTTGGTCTCGCGCAGATCCTTCGAGACCTCGCTGACCATGTCCTTGTCGACCTGGATGATCTGGAGCTCGGTCTCGGTGATCTTGCCCTTGGCCTGCGCCCGCGAGGCGATGTATTGCGCGCGCTCGCCGTTGAGGCGGGCGCTGTCGCGTTCGAGCGTGGTCAGACGGGAGATCTGCACCAGGTGCTTGTCATAGAGATCGCGGACACCCACGAGCTCCTGCTGCACCAGCGAAATTTCCTTGTCCTTGGCCCGCTCCTGCGCGGAGAGGCCCTCGATCTCTTCATTGAGCTGCTGGATGCGCTCGCGCAGCTGCGCCTTCTGGCCGGCGCGTCCGTTGACGCGGACGTCGAACAGCTTGGTTTCGGCGGAGAGCAGCGCCTTGACGTCGGGATCGTTGCCGCGATCGAGCAACGCTTGCGGGTAGTCGATCCTGTCGATTCCGCGCTGCTCGGCCTGGAGCCGCGCCGCACGCGCCTGCGCCGCGTCGAGATTCTTGGTGACGATGGCGAGATTCGCCTTGGTGACGGTGTCGTCGAGCCGCACCACGATGTCGCCAGCCTTAACTACGTCGCCATCGCGAGCACGCACCTCGCCGACGACGCCGCCGGTCGGATGCTGCACCTTTTTGACATTGGACTCGACGACGATCTGACCCGGCGCGATCAGCGCGCCCGAAATCTGCACCGTCGAAGCCCAGCCGCCGAGGCCGACCAGGAGGACCAGCACGATCCCAAGCCCGAGCATCAGGTGAAACCGGATCGACTGCCGTACGGTCCTCTTCGCGGCAGGCTTCGCGCCGCCGAGCGCCATCGTGCTCATGCCTTGGCTCCGCCTTCGCTGACGATCTTGATCGGCGCCGGCGGCGTCACGCGCGGCTGGAGCACCTGGGCGAGCACCTGTTCCTTCGGCCCGAAGGCCTGCATGCGGCCGTCGCGCAGCACCAGGATCTGGTCAACCGCTTCCACGCCGATCGGACGGTGCGCCACTACGATGACGATGGCGCCGCGCTCGCGCGCCGCGCGGATGGCGCGGGTCAGCGCCTCGTCGCCTTCGGTATCGAGATTGGAATTGGGCTCGTCGAGCACGATCAGGAAGGGGTTGCCATAGAGCGCGCGCGCCAGCGCCACGCGCTGCGCCTGGCCCGCGGAGAGCGCCGTGCCCTGCTCGCCGACCTGGGTGTTGTAGCCCTCGCGCATCTTGATGATCATCTCGTGCACGCCGGCTTCCTTGGCGGCGCCGATGATGCCGTCAGACGTGGCCTCGGGATCGAAGCGGCTGATGTTCTGCGCGATGGTGCCGCCGAACAATTCGACGTCCTGCGGCAGATAGCCGATGTGGCGGCCAAGCATGTCCGACGACCACTGGTCGAGCGCCGCGCCGTCGAGCCGCACCTTGCCGCGGACCGGCTGCCAGACGCCGACCAGCGCGCGGATCAGCGACGACTTGCCGGAGCCGCTCGGTCCGATCACGCCGAGGCCATTGCCGGCTTCGAGCGCAAAGGTGATGTCTTGCACGATGAGGCGCTGGTCGCCCGGCGGCACCATGGCGATACCTTCGACCGAGAGGCGGCTGGTGGGCGCCTGCAACTGGGTCGGCATCGTCTGCGCCGGCATCTGCTCGAGAAGGCGGGTCAGACGATGCCAGCTCTGGCGTGCCGCGACAAAGGATTTCCAGTGCGCGATCGCGAGGTCGACCGGCGCGAGCGCGCGTGCCGAGAGGATCGAGCCGGCGATGATGATGCCGGCGGTCGCCTCCTGGTGGATGACGAGATAGGCGCCGACCGCGAGCACGGCCGATTGCAGCATCATGCGCAGCACTTTTGCGACCGCGCCGAGACCGCCGGCGACGTCGCTCGCACGCTGGTTGCCGTCGAGATATTTTTCGTTGGCCTCGCTCCAGCGCGCGTTCATCCGGCCGGCCATGCCCATCGACACCATGACTTCGGCATTGCGGCGGCTGGCCTGGGCGAGATCGTTGCGCTGGGCGGCGAGCCCCATCGCCTCGCGCGCCGGCTGGCGGGACATGAACTCGGTGACCAGCGTCAACCCGACCAGGATGACGGCTCCGACCAGCGCGGTGACGCCGATCATGACGTGGAAGGCGAAGCAGATGGCGAGATAGAGCGGCAGCCAGGGCAGGTCGAAGAACGCGCTCGGTCCCATGCCGCCGAGGAAGGAACGGACATTGTCGAGATCCCGCAGCGGCTGAAGCCCCTCGTTGCGGCTGCCAACCAGCAGCGGCAGGCGCACGATGGTGTCGAACACCCGCTTGTTCAAGGCTTCGTCCAGGGCGGTACCGACCCGGCCCAAGATCCGGTTGCGGATCATGTCCAGCACGCCCTGCGCCATGTAGAGGAAACCGGCGAGGACGATCAGGCCGACCAGGGTCGGAATACTGCGGCTCGGCAGCACCCGGTCGTAGACCTCCAGCATGAAGATCGACCCGGTCAGATAGAGCAGGTTGATCATGCAGCTCATCAAGCCGACGCCGACAAACGCCGTGCGACAGGCGCGCAGCGCATCACCGAGCTCTGAGCGGCGGACGCCGGGAACGGCTGCCATCAGTCTGATCTCTTTCGGGTAGGGGCCAAAGTCCCTGATTTCAAAGGCAAATTCAGGAGTAATTGACCCGGATTAACATCGCGTTTGCGCTCATCGCTCAACGCAGTCGAACACCCGGGACCCCTATGGCCCACATCACCCCCGACCGACCTTGCACGCAAGTCCGGAATCTCACGATCTTGCGGCTTTTTCTTGCAGACATGTCACCTCTCCCCGGGCGGGGAGAGGTCAAAAGTTCGATCAATTGAACCCGGGCGCCATTAGAACCGGCCGCCGCCGCGGACCAGCCGCACCACCAGCAGCAGGATGACCGCGCCGATGGCGGAATAGATGATCTCCGATATCAGCCCGGTGCCGATGTGAATGCCGAGCTTCGGAAACAGGAAGCTTGCCACCAGCGCGCCGGCGATGCCGACCACGATATCGCCGATGATGCCGAACCCGGTTCCGCGCACCACCTTGCCGGCCAGCCAACCAGCGACGAGGCCGACGAACAGGATGACAAGCAAGCCTTCATTCGAAATGTACATAAATGAGGTCCCTCTCCGTGAACGGTTCCATGGAAGCGGAACCGGGATGAACGAGGTCTGAATGCTGTTCCCCCGTTCCCCGCTGGCGGTCCAAATATCATGACAGCGCGGTGACCGGCTCCGCCAGCACGCACCGTGCTGCCCGGCCCGGCCCGACCTCCACATTCCCAGGCAATTGCTCCAGGCAGCGCGGCTGGGCAGCGGCGCAGCGGGGCGCAAAGGAGCAGTTGTGCGGCCGCTCGCCCAGCGACGGCGGGGTGCCGGGGATGGTCTCGAGCCGCTGTCCCCGCTTGGCCCCGTGGACGGTCGAGGCGAGCAGGCCCCTGGCGTAGGGATGCACCGGCGAGCGGACGATGTCGCGAAGCGTGCCCTGCTCCACGATCTGGCCGGCATACATCACCGCGACCCGGTCGCAGATCTCGATGGCGACCCCGATGTCATGGGTGACGAAGATGACGGACATGCCGAACTCGCGCTGCAGCTCGCGCAACAGCAGCAGGATCTGGATCTGCACGGTGGCATCGAGCGCCGTGGTCGGCTCGTCCGCGAGCAATATCTTGGGACGACACGCGAGCGCCAGCGCGATCATCGCGCGCTGACGCATGCCGCCGGACATCTCATGCGGATAGGCATCGAGCCGCCGTTTTGCGGAAGGAATGCGCACGACCTCGAGCATTTCGAGTGCGCGCGCCCTGCCCTCCGCATACGACTTGCCTTCGTGACGCACCACGCTTTCGGCGATCTGCGCGCCGATGGTGTAGACCGGATCGAGCGCCAGCGCCGGCTCCTGAAAGATCATCGACACGGTTTGGCCGCGGAACGACGACAGCTGCTCGTCGTTCATGGCGAGCACGTCGCGGCCCATGACGTTGACCTTGCCCGTGATCTGCGTGCGCTTCTTCGGCAACAGGCGCATCAGCGCGCGCAAGGTCACGCTCTTGCCCGAGCCGGACTCTCCGAGCAGGCCCAGCACCTCGCCGTCGCCGAGCGAGAGACTGAGATCGTTCACGGCATACACCGTGCGCTCCCCGGTGAAGCGGATGTTAAGGCCTGAGATCTCGACGAGCTTTGTCATGACGGAAGTTTCGGCAGCCTTTCGTGGTAGTCGGTGGCGCGCTGGAACGCGGCGCCGATGGTGAGCAAGGTCGCTTCATCGAACGAGCGGCCGATCAGCTGCATGCCGATCGGAAGACCGCTTTTGGTGAAGCCCGAGGGCACCGTGAGCGACGGCAGGCCGAGGTAATTCACCGGACGGGTGAACAGCGTCAGCCGCTGCAACAGCGCCGGCGCATTCGGCCCGCCGCCAACGTCGCTCTCCTCGATCGTTGGCGCCGGCACGGGGGACGCCGGCGCGATCATCGCGTCGACGCCCGATGTGGCAGCGTTGTGCGCGGCGAGCGCAGGTCCGCGCCAGCGCATCGCCTCGAGATAGGTGATGGCGGGGACCGCGAGGCCGTTCTGGAGCCGCATCAACACCTGCGGACCATAATCCTGCGGCCGCTCAATCATCCAGCGCTTGTGGAAGGCGGCGGCTTCGGCTGCGAGCACGAGCTGGCTTGCCGAGGACAATTGCCGCTGATCGGGCAGCTCGACCGTGACGATGTCGGCGCCCTCACGCTTGAGCACCGCAACGGTCTCGTCCAGCACGCGCGCGACCTCGCCGTCGAGATCATCGACATAGAAGGACGAGGGGACGCCGACCTTGAGGCCCTTCAGCGAGCCCTTGGTCGCGCCGACATAGTCAGACAGCGGCTCATGACTGCAGGTCGAATCCTCAGGATCAGGGCCGGCCATCAGCGCCAGCAGCAGCGCGCAATCCTCGGCGGTGCGGGCGAGCGGGCCGACCGTGTCGAGCGACTGCGACAGCGGCATCGCGCCGGCGCGGCTGACCCGGCCGACGGTGGTCTTCAATCCCGTGACGCCGCAGAAATGTGCGGGCATGCGGATCGAGCCGCCGGTGTCGGAGCCGAGCGCCGCATAGGTCAGTCGCGCCGCGACCGCCGAGCCCGAGCCCGACGACGAGCCGCCGGTGATGTGCGCAGCGTTCCAGGGATTGCGAACCGGGCCGTAATGGGCGTTATGGCCAGTCGGGCCATAGGCGAATTCGGCGAGATGCAACGTGCCGAGGCGAACCTGGCCGGCGTCCTTCAGCCTCTGCAAGGCGGTGGAGGTCACTGTCGGAACGAAGTCGCGGCGGATCAACGAGCCGCAGGTCGCGACGTGACCTGCGTCGTAATACATATCCTTGTGCGCGAGCGGCACACCGTGCAGCGGACCGCGGACTTCCCCCTTGGCGAGTTCGGCGTCGGCGGCATCGGCGGCCTTCAGCGCTGCCTCTGCCTCGATCGACATGAAGGCGTTGAGGTGCGGCTGCCACTGCGCGATGCGATGCAGCAGCGCACGCGTCACCTCATGCGAGGACACCTGCTTCATCGCGATCGCGCGCGCGACCTCGGTGAGCGTCATCAATGCGGGCTCGGTGCTCATTTCGAGACCTTGGCAGTCTGCGCGATCGGATAAAGCGCGGGCTCGAGATCGAACGGCAACGTGCCGGCAATGGCCGCAAAGCCCTCGAAGGCCGGTCCGATGGAATTGGAGATGCGCGTCGCGATCTCGTCGTCGACGGGAACGCCGGCGACCTGTGCCGTCGCCTTGATCTCTTTTGTCGTCGGTCTCATGCGGTTTCCTCCTTCGGCGCGCGGCGATGGCCTGAACCCGGGATCGCCATGTAGCACGCGGCCTCGTGGCCCATTCTATCGAGCGCGGTGAGTTTTGGTGTCGCATTTGCGCAGAGCGGCTCCGCAAACGGGCAACGGGTGTGGAAGCGGCAGCCCGAGGGTGGATCGATCGGATTGGGCGGATCGCCCGTGATCGGCGGCGTCTCGGTGCGGCGGTCCGGATCCGAGGACGGCATCGCGGCAAGAAGTGCGCGCGTATAGGGATGCGCCGGTTGGTCCCAGACCTGGTCGACCGGGCCGAGCTCGACGACCTCGCCGAGATACATCACCAGCACGCGATCGCTGATATAGCGCACGACGTTGAGGTCGTGACTGATGAAGAGATAGGTCAGGCCGAACTCACTCTTGAGATCGGCAAGCAAATTGAGCACCTGCGCCTCGACCGACTTGTCGAGCGCGGAGACGGCTTCGTCGAGAATCACCAGCCGCGGCGACAGGGCCAGCGCACGCGCGATGTTGACGCGCTGGCGCTGGCCGCCGGAGATCTCATGCGGGTAGCGGTTGGCAAAGTTTGCAGGAACCAGGCCCACTTTGCCCAGCAGCTCGCGCGCCAGCGCGCGCGCGGCGCCGTCGGCCATGCCGTGCACCTTTGGGCCGAAGGCGATCGAGTCCTCGATGGTCAGGCGCGGGTTGAGCGAAGCGTAGGAATCCTGGAACACCATCTGCATGCCGCGGCGCAGCTCGCGCAAGGAGAGCGACTGGCCGACGCTCATGCCGTCATAGATGATGTCACCGGTGTCGCGCGGCATCAGATGCATGAGCAGCCGCGCGGTGGTCGACTTGCCGCAACCGGACTCGCCGACGATGCCGACGGTCTCGCCCTTGGCGACGGTGAACGAGACATTATCGACCGCCCGCACGGTGCGCTTTGCGGCGAACAGGCCGCCACGAACCGGGAAATGCTTGGTGAGGCCGTTGACCTGGAGCAGCGGCTGGGCGACGCCGCCGAGGTCTTCGATCGGCTCCAGCATTGCGACGGAGAGGTTGGTTTCGCTCATGGCTAGTTCCTGATGTCCATGGCGCTGCGCAGGCCGTCCGAGAGCAGGTTGAAGCAGATCGAGACCGCGAAGATCATTGCACCGGGGAGCGCGGCGACCCAGGGGTTGACATAGATCGCGGTCCGCAAGGTATTCAACATCAGGCCCCATTCCGGCTCCGGCGGTTTGGTGCCGAGGCCGAGGAACGACAGGCCTGCCGCGAGGATCATCGAGACCGAGATCAGGCTGGTCGCGTAGACGAAGATCGAACCGAGCACATTGCCGAGGATATGAACGCGCATGATGGTGAACGGTCCCGCGCCCGAGGCGCGCGCGGCGTCGACGAAGTCCATGTTGCGCACCCCCGTCGTGACGCTTTCGGCAACGCGGGTGATCTGCGGCACGAACACGACGGTCAACGACACGATGGAATTGAGGATGCCCGCGCCCAGCGCGCCCGAGATCGCGATCGCCAGCAGCACGGACGGAAACGCGTAGAACACGTCGATCGTGCGCATGATCGCGGTGTTGAGCTTGCCGCCGACATAGCCGGCAACGAGGCCGAGCGAGGTGCCGATGCAGAAGGCGAGGATCACAGGCAAAATGCCGATGAGAAGCGACAACCGGCCGCCATAGATCAGCCGCGCCAGCATGTCGCGGCCGAGTTCGTCGGTGCCGAGCGGGTAGCCGGATGTGCCAATGTGCCGAAGGCGGCGGATCATCGAGCCCTTGTAGGGATCTTCCAGACCGAGCCACGGCGCAACGATCGCGGAGAGAAAGATCAGCAGCAGCACCAGCGCGCAGACCATGCTGACCTTGTCACGCCAGATACGACGGCCGACGGTCGCCCAATAGCCGCGCGCCTTGGTCGCGGGCGCGGACTGAAGCGCCGTATCGCTGGTGACGGACAACGGAAGCTCGCTCATCGCTAACCCCGTTTGATGCGCGGGTCGATCGCGGCTTGCGCGATGTCGACCATCAGATTGAGGAAGACGAAGAACAGCGCCAGGATCAGGATCGTGCCCTGCAGCAGCGGCAGGTCGCGCTGGAAAATCGCGGAGTTGAGCAGGAAGCCCGAGCCCGGCCAGGAGAACACCGTCTCGATCAGGATCGAGCCGCCGAGCATGTAACCGAGCTGAAGTCCCATCACCGCGAGCGCGGTGGGGGCGGCGTTCTTGATGACGTGGCGGAACACGCCGCGCTCATGCAGGCCTTTTGCACGCAGCGCCTCGACGAAGTCCTGGCTGAGAATGTCGCCGGTCAGCGCGCGCACCGTGCGAGTGACGATGCCCATCGGGATCACCGAGGTCGTGATCGCTGGCAGCACGAGATATTGCAAATGCGCCCAGTCCCAGGCCCAGGCGGCCGAGCCGCCGGGTCCGGCGCCGACAGCGGGCAGCCAGTTCAGCTGGACCGAGAAGATGATGACGAGCACCATGCCAAGCCAGTAATGCGGCACCGAAACGCCGGCGATGGCAAAGGAGGTCGCCAGCTTGTCGATCCAGGTCTCGCGGAAATAGCCGGCGATCAGGCCGAGCAGGATGCCCATGGTGAAGCCGATGATCGCCGCCGCAATCGCCAGCGTGACCGTGTTGCTGACCGCGCGCATGACCTCGGCGAGCACCGGGCGGCCCGTGGCGATGGAATTGCCGAGATCGCCATGAAGCGCGCGGAGCAGCCAAAGCCCGAACTGCACCGGCAGCGGGCGGTCGAAACCATAGGCTGTCCGGAGCTGCGCGGCGAGCTCCTGCGAGGCGTCTGCGGGGAGCACCGCGACGAGCGGATCGCCCGGCGTGATGTGCACGAGCAGAAAACACACCAGCGCGACGCTGATGACGATCGGGATGACGTAGACGATGCGTCTGGCGATATAGGCGAGCACGTTGTTTCTTTTCTTCCCTTCTCCCCTTGTGGGAGAAGGTGGCGCAAAGCGCCGGATGAGGGCTCTAACCCCGGATGCAGTGTTAACGAAAAAGAGAGAGGGTCATCCGCGGAAAGAGATCCCTCACCCGGCTTCGCTTGCGCGAAGCCACCCTCTCCCGCAAGGGGAGAGGGTGCACTGCGTATGAGGCGGGAACTATTGCATCGACACCAGTGAGAAGTCGATGAACCAGCTCTTTGGCTGCACGACGCCTGTCACCTTCGGGCTGATGGCGCGGGGACCGACGTCGTGGGCGACATAGAGGAAGGCCGCGTCATCGACGGAGGCCGCGTGCAGTTCGGCGAGCGCGGCGTCACGCGCGGCGGGATCGAAGGTCTGCCGCGCCTTCTTCACCAGCTCGTCGAATTTGGGATTGTTGATGAAACCCCAATTGTTCGAGACCGGCGGCGCCATGCCCGATTGCAGGAAGCGCACCAGCGCGAAGAACGGGTCCATCGCCGCATAGGTGACGTTGGTCGCGTTCGAGCCGTTGGCACTGGGATCCTTGGCGCCGCGGCGCCAGTTGGTGAACAGCGTATTCCACTCGATGACATCGAGCTGCACGTCGAAATAGCATTCGGCCAGCGCCTGCTGGATATATTCGTTCATCGGCAACGGCTGCATCTGGCCCGAGCCGGACGCAGACGTCTGGGTCTTCACCGTCAGCTTCTTGTTCGGGCCGAATCCGGCCTCCTGCATCAGCTTCTGTGCAGCAGCCTTGTCGTACTTGATCTCGAAGGTCGGTCTGCCGCGCCAGGGATGGCCGACCTCGAACGTGCCGGTCGCGGGCACCATCAGCCCCGCGAGCAGGCCGTCCTTGAGGCCTTCGCGATCGACGCAGAGGTTCGCGGCCTTGCGCACGCGGATGTCGTTCCAGGGCGAGCCCTCGACGCGCGAGAACTGCCACGGCCAGACGTGCGGCTGCTCGTTGGCGTAGAGCTTGAAGCCGCGCTGCTTGAGCTCGGGCAACGCGTCCGGCGCCGGCGCCTCGACCCAATCGACCTGCCCGGAAAGCAGCGCCGCGGTGCGCGCGTTGGCCTCCGGCATCGGCAACAGCACCATCTTGTCGACCTTGGGCACGCGGTCCTTGTTCCAGTAGCTCGCATTCTTGACCAGCTCTAGCCGCTCGCGCGGGGTGAAGCCCGCCATCTTCCACGGGCCGGTGCCCGCGGCGTCCTTGGCAAACGCGGTCCATGCGGCCTGCGACTTGGCCTTGGCGTCGGCGCCCTCCGCCTTGTCGTAGAAGGCCTGCCACTTCGCCGGGCTCGCCATGAAGAGATTGGTGAGGTTGATCGGCAGGAAGCTGTCGGGCTCCTTGGTGGTGAGCTCGACCGTCATGTCGTC
Source organism: Bradyrhizobium sp. 87 (assembly GCF_023073015.1). Classification (NCBI taxonomy): domain Bacteria; kingdom Pseudomonadati; phylum Pseudomonadota; class Alphaproteobacteria; order Hyphomicrobiales; family Nitrobacteraceae; genus Bradyrhizobium; species Bradyrhizobium sp. 87. The sequence continues at coordinate 59,685 of NZ_JADPIQ010000061.1, read as the reverse complement.
GACCTTCTTCGCTGATGCCAGCGTCGGCATGCGCGAGGCCGTGACACCGACCTGGCTGGCGTCGAATTGCGGCGCGTCCTGCTTCAGCACCTTCTCGACATTCCACACCACGGCGTCCGCATTGAACGGCGAGCCGTCATGGAAGGTGACGCCCGGCCGCAGCTTGAAAGTCCATTTGGTCTTGTCGGCATCGTCGACCTTCCACTCGGTAGCAAGGCCGGGGATCACCACGCTCGCCTTGTCGGCCGAGGAAAGGTCCCAGCCGGTGAGCGCGTCATACATGGTGAGGCCGGTGAAGCGGTTGCCTTCAAAGCCCTGATCGGGCTGGCCCAGCGTGCGCGGAATATCGGCAGCCGTCATGGCGATGCGCAGCACGGTTTCGGCAGTGGCCGCGCGCGGCCACGCAGCCGCGCTACTGAGCGCCAGCAACGCGATCAGCGCCGCGCGGGTCTTGTTTTTCTTGATCAACATTGACTCAATCCTTTTCCGGCTTCGATGACTAATTTTGATGCAATCGTATGCAATGCCTATGCCAATGGGGAAACTTATTCTGCAAATTGCCCCTGCGACGACAAGTCCTTGTGATGACACGTCGGCGAAAGCACCTCGCTGCCTATTCTGGCATCAAGATTGCAGGTTTGGCTCCGATTGTCCTTGAATTCTTCCTTGGAGCTTTGGCCCATGCGTATCCGACTATCGACCTGTTTCGCCGTGCTTGCACTGGCGTTGTCCGCGATTCCGGCGGGCGCCGAAACGGTGCTGCGCTACGGCATCTCGATGGCGGACATCCCGCTGACGACCGGCCAGCCCGATCGCGGCGCGGGCGCCTATCAGTTCACGGCCTACACCATCTACGATCCGCTCGTGGCGTGGGAGATGGACGTCGCCGACCGGCCGGGAAAGCTGGTGCCCGGATTGGCCACCGAGTGGAGGGTCGATGCCGAGAACAAGACCAAATGGCGCTTCACCTTGCGCAAGGGCGTGAAGTTTCACGATGGCAGCGAGTTCGATGCCGACGCCGTGATCTGGAATCTGGACAAGGTGCTCAATGACAAGGCGCCGCAATTCGACAAGCGCCAGAGTGCGCAGGTCAAGACCCGCCTGCCTTCGGTCGCGAGCTACGCCAAGATCGACGACTTCACGGTAGAGATCACCACCAAGACGGTCGATTCCTTCTTTCCCTATCAGATGCTGTGGTTCCTGGTCTCCAGCCCGGCGCAATACGAGAAGCTCGGTAAGGACTGGGACAAGTTCGCGAGCCAGCCTTCGGGGACCGGCCCGTTCAAACTGACAAAACTGGTGCCGCGCGAACTCGCCGAGCTCACGAAGAATCCGGATTATTGGAACAAGAAGCGTATTCCCAAGGTCGACAAGCTCGTGCTGGTGCCGATGCCGGAAGCGCTGACGCGCACCAATGCGCTGCTGGCCGGGCAGGTCGATCTGATCGAGACGCCGGCGCCGGATGCCGTGCCGCAGCTCAAGGCCGCCGGCATGAAGCTCGTCGACAACGTTACGCCGCATGTCTGGAATTATCATCTGAGCGTGCTGCCGGGTTCGCCCTGGACCGACATCCGCCTGCGCAAGGCGCTGAACCTCGCGATCGATCGTGAAGCCGTGGTGGGCCTGATGAATGGCCTTGCGAAACCCGCCAAGGGACAGGTCGATCCGTCGAGCCCCTGGTTCGGCAAGCCGAGCTTCGAGCTGAAATACGATGTCGCAGCCGCCAAGAAGCTGGTCGAGGAAGCCGGCTACTCCAAGGCGAAGCCGCTGAAAGCGACCTTCATCATCGCACAGGGCGGCACCGGCCAGATGCTGTCGCTGCCGATGAACGAATTTTTGCAGCAGAGCTTCAAGGAGACCGGCATCGACATCGATTTCAAGGTCGTCGAGCTCGAGACACTCTATACGCATTGGCGCAAGGGCGCGGCCGACGAGATGAACGCCGGCATCACCGCCAACAACATCGCCTATGTCACCTCTGACCCGCTCTACGCCATCGTCCGCTTCTTCCATTCGAGCCAGATCGCGCCGGTCGGCGTCAACTGGGGCGGCTACAAAAACCCGAAGGCCGACGCGCTGATCGACGAGGCCAAGCAGACCTTCGACAGCGCCAAGCAGGACGAGTTGCTGGCGCAGGCGCACGCGCTGATCGTCGACGACGCCACGCTGGTATGGGTGGTGCACGACACCAACCCGCATGCGCTGTCGCCCAAGGTCAAGCAGTTCGTGCAGGCGCAGCACTGGTTCCAGGATCTCACGACGATCGGGGCGGAGTGAGGCTCAAGGTCGGCACCCCGCTTCCGCAAACACCACTGTCGTCCTGGCGAAAGCCAGGACGACACCTCTTATTAAGGCGACGGCCTGCGGCGTCGAACACCGCTGTCGTCCCGGCGTAGCCGGGACCCATAACCACCGAGTTGAATTCGGCAACGACAGCCAACTCCGATCTGGCGTACAGCTTCTGCTGCGGAGTATGGGTCCCGGCCTGCGCCGGGACGACACCGAGGGTTTAGCCGCTAGCAAGCGCCTCCCTTATTTCGTCAGCAGCGCATAGGCCCCGGTCCAACCTTCCGGCGGTGGATTGACCTGGAATTCCTTGATGCGCACTTCATAGAGCTTGAACAGCTTTTCCAGCGTGTCGGCATCCTCGCTCCTGCGGCCGCGGTCGATCGCGTCCAGCGCGCCCTGCCAGTCGCGGCTGCGATAGCAGGCGAGCATTTCGATGGTGACGTTGCGCAGGCGCTGGAAGGCGCCTGAAAGCATCACATCCTCGCGGCCGGCGATGGCATAGATCACCTCCGGCTCGGTCTTGCCCTTGACCATGATGAAGTCGAGTTCGAGGATCGCGAACTTGTCCTTGGCCGCGAGCGCGGTGCGCGAGCCAACGATAATGGGAAAGCCGTATTCCTTCGACTGGCCTTCCAGGCGCGAGGCCAGGTTGACGCTGTCGCCGAGCACCGAATAGTTCTTCTTCAGGTCGGATCCCATGTTGCCGACGACGCCGATGCCGGTGTTGAGACCGATACCGACATTGAGCGGGATGTAGACGTGACCGCCATCAATGGCCTCCTGCTCGCGGTCCTTGTTCACCGCGTCGATCTTCTCCAACATCTGGATCGCGGCCTCACAGGCGTTGACCTCGTGCTCGGCATCGTCGAGCGGCGCATTCCAGAACGCCATGATGGCGTCGCCCATATATTTGTCGATATAGCCCTTCTGATCGATGATCACGTCGGTCAGCGGAGTCAGGAAGCGGTTCATCAGCGCGATCAGGCCCTGCGGATCGTGCTTGTAGGTTTCCGATATGGTGGTGAAGCCGCGCACGTCGGAGAACATGATCGTCATTTCGCGCTCCTCGCCGCCGAGGACGAGTTTTTCCGGTGACTGCGCGAGTTGCTCGACCAGCACCGGCGACATGTATTGCGCGAACATGCCGCGGATCTGCACGCGCTGGCGCTGCTCGCGCACGAAGCTGGCGAAGATTAGCGTCAGATAGATCGCGGTGGTCGAGAGCAGCGGATAAGTGAAGTCGATGAGATAGCGGTGCTGCGCATAGAAGAACCAGGACACTCCGATCAGGATAGCGGCGAAGGTCGCGCCGGCAAGCACGAGGCGAACTGGTCCGAGGTTCGGCGTGAAGATGATGACGAGCAAGCCGATGACGAGCGCGGCGAGCAGCTCGACGCCGAGCGCATAGTTCGGCTGGGAGATCACCGCGCCGCTCAGCACGCTCTCCAGCACCTGGGCGTGGATCTCGACGCCGGGCATGGTCGAGGACACCGGCGTGGTCTTGATGTCGTTGAGCCCAACCGCCGAGGTGCCGATCAGCACCAGCTTGCCGGCGATCTTGTTAGGCGGCACCGTATTGTCGAGCACGTCGGCGGCCGAGACGTAGATCGAGGGATCCTGGCGCGCGTAATGCACCCAGAGCTGACCGTTCCTGTCGGTTGGGATCTCCACGCCCTTGAGACGCACGGCCCGCACGCCGGTCTTGTCGGTCCGAACCAGCAAGGTCGGCGTGCCCGTGACGACGCGCAAAATCTCGAGGCTCAGCGAAGGCATGACCATGCCCTGGGCGCGCATGATCATCGGCACGCGCCGGATCAGGCCGTCGCGCTCGGTCTTGATCGAGAACAGGCCGCGGCCGGCCGCGACCTTCTCGATCTCGGGCACGTTGCGCAACAGCCCGGGAAATTCGAATAGGAAGCGCTCAGCGCCCTCCTCGCCGACCGTCGCGACGCCGGTGAAGGGCAGCGACTTGTCGACCTCGGACGAAATCGCCCGCTGCCCAGTCTCGCCCAGGATCACGCGCGAGCGCTTGATCGCTTCGGAGAGGATCTGGTCGTTGCTCGGCAGCTCGCGCAGCTTGGCGCGGGTGGCGTCGTCCAGGTAGCGCATCTGGCTCGCGACCAGATCCGGGTTGAGCCGGTCGGCCTCCGAGAACACGACGTCGAAGCCGATCGCCACCGCGCCGTGATCGGTGAGGTTCTGGATCATGTCGGCGATCCGCGTCCGCGGCCACGGCCACTGGCCGAGCTTGGCGAGGCTCTTGTCGTCGATGTCGACGATGGTGACCGGCCGCGCCGTCTTGTGGCGCGGATCGATCAATTGAAACATGTCGAACGTGCGCAGCCGCAGTTCCTGGATCGGAGGCGGATCCCAGAGCCGAGCGCCGGCAAATACGACCAGCAGCGCAAGGCACATCAGCCGCGCAAACCCGAACTTGCGCGCAAACCACCGCCGCAGGATCTTGAGACGTTTCATGGTGGCTGGATATCACGCTTTGGCGGTGAACGGCAGCGTGGATCGGGCCTGCCGACGATCGCGGCCCATCATGCAGCAATCAGGCATGGACGATGAAGTCGCTCGCCTGGAGGTGGGCGACACCCTTCAGAAGGATGGTGTCCGAAGCGTTGATCGTGACCAGGGTGTCAGCGGAATTGGTCGGCGAAGCCGCCACGTGCTGCGCCATCCATGCCCCAAAATCGCTGGCGGTCACGACTGCCGACAAGTCGATATGGTCCTGACCGGGCGTGAAATTGGTGATCGTATCGTTGTTGGAACTGGCGGCGAACACGAACTGGTCCTGATGGCCTGTCCCGATGAAGTCATCTTGCCCGGCCGTGCCAAAGAGCAGGCTAACCGTCTTGCTTGCGTTGTGACTGTCGGCCACGGTGAGCGTGACCGTCTGTATGGCCGCACCTTCACTTGCATCAGTGTAGGTCACGGTCTGCAGCGCGGAATTGATATGCGCCAAGGTATCGGACGTCGACGCCGGACTCAAATTGCTACCCGAGCCGGAGGCAACGAGCGTGAAGGTTTCATTGGCAGCCGCATCGGAGTCGGTGGCCGAGATACCGTGCACAGTGACTTGAGCGTCGTCATGCGTGAGGCTGATCTGGTTGACGTCCATTACCGGCGCATCGTTCGCGCCGTCCACGTCCACCGTGAGTGTCGCAGTGCCGGTCGCGCCATGCGCGTCCGTCGTCTGGACCGTAAACGTATCCGCGAAGGGCCCTTCTTGCAACGCGTTGATCGCAGCCGCGTCGGGAACGTAGGTGTAGCTGCCGTCAGAGTGGACCGTCAGCGCGCCGTAGTGTCCTGGAGCCGTCCCGCAACTATCCGCATTCTGGACAGAATAGGTCAGCGTCACCGTCTCGTCGGCATCGGCGTCGGTGCCCGCGAGATTTCCGGTGAGATTGGAGAAGGTGTCGGTCGCCGCCGTGTCCGTAAGCTTGCCGAGGTTGAGAGCGGACAGCGTTGGCACGTCGTTGGCGCCCGTCAGGTCCACCGTGTATATCGCCGTGGAGGCGGCGCCATGTGCATCCGTGACCTGGACCGTGAAACTGTCGGAATAGTGCAAGCAGCCCGGCAGCGCGTTAATCGAAGCCGCATCGGGAACGTAGGTGTAGGTGCCGTTCGTGTTGAGCGCCAGCGCGCCATAGTGACCCGTGACCTCTCCGACTGCCTGGTGATCTGCGTTCAGCAAGGTGTAGGTCAGCGTATCGCCGGAGTCGGCATCGGTCCCGACCACCTGTCCGGTGAGGTCAGAGAAATTATCCGCTGCGCACGTATCGGTGAGCTGCCCGATGCTACCATCGGTCAACACCGGAGCGTCGTTGGCGCCTGTTACGGCAACCGTGAATGATGCCGTGCCGACAGCACCTTGCGCGTCCGTGGTCTGAATCGTGAAGACGTCCGAACAAGGGCCTTCCGAAAGCGCGTTGATCGAAGCCGCATCGGGAACGTAGGTGTAGGTGCCGTTCGCGTTGACCGTCAGCGAGCCGTACAGGCCAGCCGTCGTCCCATGACTATCCGCGTTCAGAACGGCATAGGTCAGCCCCGCCGTCTCTCCATGGTCGGCGTCGGTTCCGACCAGCATTCCCGTGACGTCCGAGAAGCTGTCGGCGATGGAGGTATCGACGAGCGGATCCGTGGTGACCGCGGCCAAGGTCGGCGCGTCGTTCTTGCCTGTGATCGTGACCGTGACGTCGGTTGTGGCGGTCTCGCCGTAATCGTCCGTGCTCGTGATGGTAGAAACCACCTTCGCGGTCTGGTCCTTGGCGAGGAAGTCCAGCGCGCCGTCGGCGATCGAATAGCTCCAGGTGACGATGCCATTGTTCAGCCCGGCCTGCGGCAGAAGCGTCAGCCCGCTCTTGAGCGCCGCGATCTCGTCAAGCGAGAACGACGAGGTGAGGTTAGTGCTGTGATCGGCGCCAAGCGAGGTCACGTCCTGGCCGGTGATCTGTGCCGACGGCAGGTCGGTCAGGTCGATGTCGGTGAAGTCAATCGCGCCGGTCGCAGGCGTTGAGGTATCGGAGGTGGCGAAGTCACCGGTGGCGTCCGCCTGCTCGGAGACGCCCCCCGCCAGCACGCCGCCGGCGGTGAAGGCCGGGGCGTGGTCATCGGTCATCGTGATCAGCGTGTGGCCAGTGCCGTCGTCGCTCCCGGCGAAATGGGCATTGCTGTAGTCGGCGCCGGCCAGGTTCAGGCTGATGTGATTGCCGTCCGCATCGGTCACCGTCAGCACGCCGCCGGTCGCGGGATTGGAGTTTGCAACATAGACCGCGCTGGTGCCGAGCCCGTATTTGATCGTCGACAGGTCGATCGTGTCGTTCGCCGACAGCTCCGCGATCGATCCGCCGAACGTATCCGTATCGATCTCAACCGCGGCGCCGTCGCCCGCGAGGTTGATCGTCTGCGCGACCGTGCCTTCGAGCTTCAGCAGCGCACCGGCATCGACGGTGACCGAGCCCGTGCCGGTCAGCAAGCCGAACAGCGACAGCTCGCCATCATGGACCTCGATGCTGCCGGTATTGCTGATGGTGCCCGAGATCGACGCCGTGCCCCAGCTGTCGATGTGGCTGTGATTGACGAGTCCAGGCCCACCCAGGGAGATCGAGGCGCCGTTGAGGAGATCGATGACACCGTCATTGACGATCGACGACGCATTGCCGAAGGCGCTCGTGCCGGCGACCGTCCAGGTGCCGCCGGACTCGTTATTGAAGGTCGCGCTGGCGACCGAGATATTGCCGTTGATGTGGCCGGTGTTGTTGATCGTGAGGCTGCCACCGATCTCGATGATCGCGTCGGTCGCGGAGGTCACGCTCGAAGCGGCGGGCGGCCCGATGGTGCCGGAATTGTTGATCACCGAACCGGTCGTATCCTGCTGGATGTGGATCGCCGCATTGCCACCGGCGCCCACGATGGAGCCGGAATTGACGATGTGGATCGAACCGGTCGCGCCCGAAAACTCCAGCGTCGCGCCAACATCGACGATTACCTTGCCTGAACCGGCGATGCCGCCCGCAAGGTCGAGAATGCCGCTCTGGACCTCGATGATGCCAGTGTTGGTGACGCTGCCCGTGACCGTATCGACGCCGGCGCTGTAGAGATTGCCGGCATTGCTCAGGCTGCCGCCGTTGATCGAAACGTCGGTCAGATAGAGCTTCGAGGTGCCGTCGACCGTGATCGACCCAGCACTGCTGTTGCTAACGGTGAGATTTGCCAGCTTCAGCGTGCCGTGGTTGACTGCCTCAAGAGCCGCAGTGTTGGAGATATCCTCACCGGAGACGTCGAGCACGCCGCCCTTCGCCTGAATGAGATTGTGATTGGTGATGGCGTGAAGCGTGGCGGGATCAATCGTCAGCGTACCGCTGGTGACCGTGATCGTGCCGGTGTTGGTAATGTCGGCATTGTCGATGGCGCTGGTGCCGGTCGATTCCAGCGTACCGGCAATCGTCACCGTGCCGCCGTCGATGGTCGCGCCCTGAAGATCGAGTGCCGAGCCGGACTCGACCGAGACACTACCGCTGCCGGTGTCGGTCACCGTCATCCCGATCAGCTTCAGTGTCCCATGATTGATCGCCGCCAGCGTGCCGGTGTTTGCGATGGCTTCGCCGTTGATGTCGAGCTCGGCGCCATTGGCCCTGAGGATGCCGCCATTCGCGATCGAGCTTGCGGAGGTCGTCGCCAGCAGCGTCAACGCGCCCAGGGTTGCCTCGATCAGATAGTTGTTCGAGATGTTGGCGTCGGTAATCGCAGTTGTGCCGGTCGAATTCAGCGTGCCCGAAACGGTGAGCGCGCCGCCTGTCAGGCTCGCACCGTTCAATGTCAGCTTGCTGCCTGCATCGACCTTGACCGTGCCATGATTGGCGATTGCGGTGCCCGCAACTATCACGTCATCCAGCGTCAGGATGACGCCGCTCTCGACCGTCACGGCAGTGGTGCTCAGCGTCGCCGATTGATCGATCTTGCTGGCGCCGGTGACATCGATCGTGCCGAGACCGTTGATCGTACCACCGCTGATCGTCGCGCCGTTAACTGTCAGCTTGCCGTTGGCATCGACCGTGACGTTACCGGCATTCGCGACCGTCGAGCCCTGGTCGATCGTCAGCGCGCCATTCGTCAGCACCTCGATCGTGCCGGTGCTCGCATTCGTGATCGTCTCGTGGTCCAGCGCGTTGCCGGTGCCGCTGACCTTCAACGCCGCGTTGTTGTTCAGGATGCCGCCGCTCAGCACCGCAGCGCCGGTCAAATCGATCTCGCCATTGCCGGTGACCGTGCCGGTGCCGTTGATCGTCGCCCCGTTGACCGTCAGCTTGCCGTTGGCATCGACCGTGACGTTACCGGCATTCGCAACCGTCGAGCCCTGGTCGATCGTCAGCGCACCGTTCGCCAGCACTTCGATCGTACCGGTGCTCGCGTTCGTGACCGTCTCGTGGTCCAGCGCGTTGCCGGTGCCGCTGACCTTGAAGGCCGCGTTGTTGTTCAGGATGCCACCGCTCAGCACCGCAGCGCCGGTCAAATCGATCTCGCCATTGCCGGTGACCGTGCCGGTGCCGTTGATCGTCGCCCCGTTGACCGTCAGCTTGCCGTTGGCATCGACCGTGACGTTACCGGCATTCGCGACCGTCGAGCCCTGGTCGATCGTCAGCGCACCGTTCGCCAGCACTTCGATCGTGCCGGTGCCCGCGTTCGTGATTGTTCCATGGTCTAGCGCATTACCCGTGCCGCTGACCTTGAAGGCCGCGTTGTTGTTCAGGATGCCGCCGCTCAGCACCGCAGCGCCGGTCAAATCGATCTCGCCATTGCCCGTGACAGTCCCGGTACCGCTGATCGTGGCGCCGTTAACTGTCAGCTTGCCAGCGGAATCGATCGTGACGTTGCCGGCATTCGCGACAGTCGAGCCCTGGTCGATCGTCAGCGTGCCGTTCGCCAGCACCTCGATCGTGCCGGTGCTCGCATTCGTGATCGTCTCATGGTCGAGCGCGTTGCCGGTGCCGCTGACCTTGAAGGCCGCATTGTTGTTCAGGATGCCGCCGCTCAGAACCGCGCCGCCGGTCAGATCGATCTCGCCATTGCTGGTGACCGTACCGGCACCATTGATCGTGGCGCCGTTCACCGTCAGCTTGCCGTTGGCATCGACCGTGACGTTGCCGGCATTCGCAACCGTCGAGCCCTGGTCGATCGTCAGCGCGCCGTTCGCTAGCACTTCGATCGTGCCGGTCGTCGCATTCGTGATCGTTTCGTGGTCCAGCGCGTTGCCGCTGCCGCTGACCTTGAAGGCCGCGTTGTTGTTCAGGATGCCGCCGCTCAGCACGGCAGCGCCGGTCAGGTCGATCTCGCCGTTGCCGGTGACAGTCCCGGCACCGTTGAGCGTGGCGCCATTGACTGTCAGCTTGCCGTTGGCATCGACCGTGACGTTACCGGCATTCGCGACCGTCGAGCCCTGGTCGATCGTCAGCGCGCCGTTCGCCAGCACTTCGATCGTGCCGGTGCTCGCATTCGTGACCGTCTCGTGGTCCAGCACGTTGCCGGTGCCGCTGACCTTAAAGACCGCGTTGTTGTTCAGGATGCTGCCGCTCAGCACCGCAGCGCCGGTGAGATCAATCTCACCGTTGCCGGTGACCGTGCCGGTGCCGCTGATCGTGGCGCCGTTGACCGTCAGCTTGCCGGTGGCGTCCACCGTGACGTTGCCGGTGTTGGCGACGCCGGAGCCCTGGTCGATCGTCAGCCAGCCATTCGCCAGCACCTTGATCGTGCCGCCGGACGTGTTTGCGACGGTCTCGTGGGCGAAATCCGCCGTGCCCTTGACGTTGACCGCCCCTGAATTGTTCAGCGTGCCGTTCTTGAGGACGCTGCTGCCGTCGAGTTCCAGCGTGCCGGCGATGGTGACCGTGCCGCCGCTGATGGTGGCGGTGTCGACGATCAGCGTCGTGCCGGCATCGGCCTTCAGCGTGCCGCCGGCATTGTTAATTCCGGCGAGCGTCTTCAGCGTGCCGCCGAACAGCTCGATCGTGCCGGAATTGGTGATTGTGGTGCCGTTGGCGAAATCGCCGCCGCCCTTGAGCGTCAGGTAGCCGGCATTGGTGAGGACGCTGCTGTCCAGGAACTCAGCCTTGCCACCAACCGAGACCGTGCTTGCCGTGAAATTGGTGAGCTTCGAATCGGCCTTGAGGCTGATCTCGCCCGCAATCGTCAACGCACTCTTGTTGATGACTTCCGGCGCCTTGTGGCCGACCGCGGTGTCGTAGTCGTTCATCGTGATCGACTTGGCAAAGGCTGCCGTGTCGATCGTCACCGGATAGGACGGCGTCAGCCCATGCAGCTGGTCGGTGATGACGATGACGTCGTCATTGATGGTCGGGACCGTGCCGGTTGCCCAGTTGGCCGCATCCTTCCAGAAGCCGCCCGAGGGAGCGCCGGGCTTGTCGGTCGCGATCCACACCACGGCGGGAGCGTCGGTGCCGGTGATCGTGACGGTGATGGTCTGCTGCGAGGTGGCGCCTTGCGCGTCCTTGAGCGTCACGGTGTAGACCAGCGTCAGCACCTCACCCTTGGGGATGAAGTCGGCGAGATAGACCGGCAGGTCAGCCAGCGACCAGTTGATGGTGCCGGTGCCGTCTCCGGTGCTATCGGCGCCCGCCGCGATCGCGACCGACATCGCGCTCTGGAACGCCGCAAGCGGCCCCGGCGGAACGGTGCCGTCAGGCAGGGTCGCGCTGCTCAACGCCACCGACACCGTATGCTTGTCGGTGAGATCGACGTCGTCGAAGCTCAGCGTGCCCGACGTGGGAACATCGCTGGTGAGCGGGCCACCCGGCACGCTGGTGCCGCCTTCGAAGATGATGGTCGGAACGCTGGTGGTGATCACCGGCTTGTCGTTGGTGCCGGTGATCGTGATGGTGATGTCGATGGTCGACGTTTCGGGATTGACCGAGAAATTATTGTTGACGCGGACCTTGTAGGTCAGCGTCAACGTTTCGCCCGCCGCGAGGAAGTCGAAGACGTGGTCGGGAATCGTGTAGGTCCAGACCGCCGAGCCGTTGTTGTTGTTACCGGCGGCTGCGGCCACGCTGAGCTGGATCTGCGTTGCCGCGATGTCCTGCTTCTGGAGCGCAGAGAGCGCGCCGGTGACATCCTGCTGGCCGGCGTTCTTGTAGACAAAGTTCGGCGCATCGCCGAGGTCTATGCTCACCGTTGGCAGATCGGCCAGGTTTTGATCGACGAAGGTGATGCGACCGGAGATGGTATCGTAATGAGTTGTGTCGCCGGTCGTGCCCGCGCGCTCGATCATCTCGAACGCCGTCTTCACATTGCCGTTGAGATCGAGGCTTTGACGAACGGGCGGGCCGGGAATGCGGGTGCTGGTCGACGGATTATGGCCGGTCCCCTGCGATCCCGGCTCAGGGAGATGCGTGAAGGTCGCGGTCGCGGTGGCACCGGTATCCGTCTTGATGAAGACAATGTTGCCGGTCTGCGTGATCGAGTCGGTGAAGTTCTGGGTCAGCTTGGTGTTGCTGTTGTTGTCCGTGAACTTCAGCGTGAACACGTCCGTGATCAGCTTCTGGATGTCCGGCGACATCAGCGCATTGGAGATCGAGACGTTGCCGCCGCTGATCTGGATCATCTGGCCGGCCTGGTTGACCGTCGCGATCGGCAGCAGCGTGACCTTGTCGAACAGGATGTAGGAGCCCGTCGTGCCGTTCGGCTCGACCAGCACCTGGAAGCTTGCCTGCGGCTGCGGATCGCCGCCGCCAGCGGGAACGACGAAGTTGATCTGGCTCAGCACCGCCGTACCGCGGATGCCCATGGTGGCGACCGGCGTGTCGACCTTCATGTCGCCGTGCTTAGCGGTCTCACCGGCAACGAAAGTGATGGTGCCTGCGACCAGACTGAGCAGAGAGGAATTGTTCGACCCGTTGGGGTCGTAGACCATATCGTTCAGCACCATCCGCGCATTGGAGGACAGGCCGAACACCGTGCCGTCGATGAACGTAATGCCGAGCGTCGAGTCGCCGCCGGTCGAGACCACGTCGCCCTTCTCGACGTTGTCGCCATTGTTCAGGATGACGGAGACGCCGTTACGGACCGCGGTCGCGCTGCCGGAGAGCTTGGTGACGTGGCCGATGACCTGCGCGGCGGCAATGCCTGAGGCGGCCTGCGCGTATTGCACATGGCCGGTGAGTGCGTTGACGACGTCGCCGGTGAGGTGCGCGCCGTCGGGCGAGGCGATCGCCGCGCGCTTGTCGCCCCTGAAATAATCGTGAACGACGAAATCGTGCCCATCATGAGACAGCACGAGATCGAGACCGGCGCGCTTGAAATCGCCGTTGAAGATCAGGTTCGGGTCGGGAACCACGAATGCGCCATCGGGCACGTGGCCGTGTGCCTTCGCAGTAAAGGAATCGACATGGCCATCGGCGGGCGATCGGGAACCCAAGCCGTCCAAGGAAATCGCGGCGTCAAATTTGCCAGCGTAATTCAATCCGGGCACCAAAAAAGGAGTTAAAATCTAAGTAAGTATCGCTCGCCTAAACTTGCATATCATTACCAAGTCCTTAGCGAAACCACCTATTGCTTGTGTGATTTCGCATCACCAAGCGGTCGATGCTCTCGGACGGCTGGGCACCTGCAGGGAAGCCAAAGTAATCTTTCAAATACTCATAAGTAAAGTAGCGCTTATTTTCGCTCATTTTCAGTAACCTCATGTATTCTATTGCAGAAATCTGGCAATAGATACTTCTGTCATCTTTTGTTCGTGGTGCCCCGCACCACCCTGCGGCAAATACGGGGCCAAATCTGTGATCCAGCTAACAGAACTCACGAAATAGCCAGCCGTTAGCCATAAGGCGCAGAATCAGTTCCACAACAACTTCTGCCTGCAATTGGTCCCTCTTCGCGGCAACTGCCGCCCTCCTAGCCGGCGAATCGTAAAATTTTACGCAATATGAGCAGGCCCGTTTCAGCCTGTTGCCCGGTTTTGGGACCCCAGGCCGGGCGCGTTAAGCAGAACAAAACCGCCCGCCTCGCACTATCTCCGCGAAAGCAACAAAGCCCGGCACGTGCAGGTCGAGGGGGACCTGGCGAAGCCGGAAGGGGATGTCAGATGGAGACCGCTGCTCGTTCGCGCGCTTGGCGCGCTATCCTTGTGCTGTGCGGATTGATCCTACTCGGATCGGCCGCCGAGCTTCGCGCTGGCACGCTACTATCGCCGGGAGCCGGCGTCCTCGTGCGCAAATCCGCCGAGCCGTTCGGCGTGTTCGCCTTCGCCATCTCCGCCGGCAGCCTGCAACAGAAATGGCTCGCCCTGAGGTCCAGGCTCGACGATGACATGGTGCAGCTCGCCCTGTGCGACGGCGATCGGGACAATTGCGCTTCGCCCGCTGCGCTGAAACTGCTCGCGATCGTCGACCAGGCCCGCAGCCGTGACGGCCGCGCCCGGCTGGGCGAAACCAATCGCGCCATCAACCTCGGCATCCGCGCCGCCGATGACGGTTCTGAGGACGTCTGGAGCTCGCCGCTCGCGACCTTCGCGCGTGGCGCCGGGGATTGCGAGGACTATGCCATTGCCAAGCTCGCCGCTCTTAAGCTCGCGGGCATTGCCGCGGAAGATCTCCGCATCGTCGTGGTGCGCGACCTCAGGGCCGGCGAAGAGCATGCGATTGCCGCTGCACGGCTCGACGGCCACTGGCTGATGCTCGACAACCGTCGCATGGCAATGGTCGAGGACGACGCTGCACGGAGCTACCAGCCGCTGTTCGTGCTCTACCAGTCGGCCGTGTTGAAATATGTCGACGAGCCCGTGCGGTTCTCGATGATCGCCGCCGAGGCGCGTTGATCTTGTTGTAGCCCGGTATAAAGTACGCTTACCCCACAAAGTCATTTCGCCGCGCGATTCGGGACGCTAGCATGCCCGCGGCTATGCGGGGGCGACTGGAATGCGGTTCATCGTGCTGACTATGCTTGCGCTGCTGGCCTTGCCGGCGGCTCCAGGCTTCGCGCAATCCAGCCCGTCCGACCGCTCCGTCGCCGACAGGCTGCCGCTGTTCGCCAGGAACAACTGCCAGCAGATCCGCGATCCCGGCAATCAATTGTTCTGCGGTGATGCCGAGCTTGCCGCCGCCGCCGAGAAGCTGAGCACGGGAATCGAGGCGCGGCTTGCCCGCCTGCCCGATCGCCTGCCCGGGATCGAGGAGAACGCGATCTGGATCCGCCAGCGCAATCTCGGTTGCGGCATCGTCGGCCAGACCGCGATCCGCGCCGAAGATTTCGACCGGGTGAAGGCATGTCTTCTCAAGGTGACCGATGAGCGCGCAGCGATCGTACGCGATCCGGATTTCGACTGTCTCGCCGCCAACACCGCCGCGGGCGCGCTGATCTGTGCGGACCCGTCGCTGGCGCTGGCCGAGACTGAGTTGAACAGCCAGGTTCTCGGCCTGATCGGCAAGCTCGATCCGACCGCGGCGCGCTTTGCCTTCGCCGAATACGGCCGGTGGACGCGGGAGCGCGATCGCAAATGCAATCTGGTTGGCAAGGAGAACGTGCCGCTCGGGGAGCTCGAGTCCGCGGAGGACTGTCTCGCCGGCTATCTGAAGCACAAGGCTGACGAGATTGGCACGGCGAAAGGCGATCCGAAGAAGGTGTTCGGCCGGCAGGTCGCAGCCCACTCGCCCGACACCGATGCCGTCGATTTCTGCGCCGCGCGAATCCACGCGGCCAATTCCTGCGGCAACTTCCTCCGCATCAACCGCGTCTACGCACTCGACAGCCAGGTGGGCGAGCAGGAAGCGCAGGTCACGGGCGAGATCGAGATGGCCGTGCTGGCGCCCTTCGCCACCTGCAGCAAGATCGCCACGACCTGTACGGGCACCTGCTGGGATGCCAGAACGGGTCGTCCGCAGCCCGGCGTCGGCAACAAGGAGCGCTCCACGGACGCCTTCAACGTCACACGCCGCCTGCGGATCCAGCGCACGTTTGCATTTGTCAAAGCCGCCGATGGCTGGCGCTGCCGGGAAGACGAACTGGCCCCGGTGAATTCAGGCACCGCAGGTGGGGGATCGTAGGGCTGTGTGCTCTCCCTCTCCCCGCTCTTCGCAGGGAGAGGGTTGGGGTGAGCGGCTGCTTCAGCGAATCCGGTGACAGTTAGACTCGCGGAGAGCCCCCTCACCGGGAAATTTGCTGCGCAAATTCCCGCCTCTCCCCGCATGCGGGAAGAGGCGAAGAAATCAAAACATCAGATTGTCCTTCACCAGAACCCAGCGGCCGCCCTTGACCTGCTGCACCTGGGTGATGGTGTTGGCGAGGTGGTCGGTCTTGGAGAATTTGGTCGGCGGCGAGTTGAAGATGTCGAGGAACTTGTCGCCCGATTCCAGCGCGTCCAGCATCTTCTGGCCGGTCAGATCCTTGCCCGCCTTGTTGGCGTAAAACGCGAACGTCATCACCGCATTGTAGCCAATGATGGCCTGCGTGTTGGCATCGGTGCTGAACATCTTCTTGTAGTTGACCAGCCAGTCCTTCACCTTGCCCTTTGCGGTGTCCTCATAGGGAATCTCGAATCCGGACGCAGCATAGAGGCCTTCGACCGCCTCCTTGCCGAGCATGGGCACCTCCATCACGTTGGTCGGCGTCGCGCCGAGAAAGGTGACCTCCCAGCCGAGCTTCTTGGCTTCCGTCATCGCGCCGATGGGCTCACGGAGCACAGCGCCGAGCACAACGAGGTCGCAGCTGTCGGACTTCATCTTGGCGATCTGCGCGCTGAAGTCGGAGGCACCGCGCTTGTAGCTCGTGATCGAGGCCGGCTGCACCTTCATGGCAGTAAGCTGCTGGTTGAAGCCGTCGAGCACGTTCTTCCCGTACTCGTCGTCCTGATGCATGATGCAGGGTTTCTTGAAGTTCTTCCACTCCATCATGTATTTCAGCGCCGCCCGCGTACTCTCGACATAGGGCAGCAGATTGTTGAACTTCAGCCGCTCCTGCGGCTTGGCGGGATCGAACTTGAACGTGAACTCCGCCGCCGTCAGCGGGAAGAGCTGAAGCACGCCGGCGTCGAGCAGGATATCCTGCGCCGCCAGCACGGTCGGCGAGCCCATTGGCCCCACCATCGCGAAGATCTTGTCGCGCTCGATCAACTTCTGCGACGCGAGCACGGCCTTCTTCGGATCGTAGCCGCTGTCCTCGACGACAAGCCGAATCTTCCGCCCCTGGACGCCGCCGGCGGCGTTGATCTCCTCGACCGCCATCTTCATGCCGTTCGAGACTGGCACACCCCAGCCCTTGATCGGCCCCGACAGATCCTGATGGGTGCCGATGACGATCTCGGAGGCCGAGATGCCCTCATTGGTGACCTTGGTCTGCGCCGCGGCAGGCAGACAGGTGAGCACCACCGCGCCTGCCGCAAAGCCGAACGTTTTCAACGATCTCGACATTGAAGTCTCCTCTCCTTGGGGCCCTTATGATGCGAAGGGTGGGGCCTTCACTCCTTCCCTGTTATTCAAACAAGATTGTTCAAGCCACCGCCCGCGCCGGATACATCGCGTCGATCTCGGCGGCATAACGCTTGTTCACGAAGCCGCGCTTCAGCTTCATGGTTGGCGTCAGCTCTTCGTCCTCCGGGGTGAGCTGGCGTTCGATCAGATAGAATCTCTTGATGGTCTCGACGCGGGCGAAATTGGCATTGACCGTTTCGATTTCGCGCCAGATCAGGTCCTGGATCTCCGCCGCGCGGCACAGGCTGGCATAATTGGTGAAGGGGATGTCGTGGTCCTGCGCGAATTTCTCGACATTCTCCTGGTCGATCATCACGAGGCAGGTGAGGTATGGCCGCTTGTCGCCGATCACCACGGAATCCGAGATGTAGGGCGAGAATTTCAGTTGATTTTCGATTTCGGACGGCGTGATGTTCTTGCCCCCGGAGGTGATGATGATGTCCTTCATCCGGTCGGTGATGCGGACGAAGCCCTCATTGTCGATGGTGCCGACGTCGCCGGTATGCAGCCAACCGCGATGGTCGATGGTCTCGGCTGTCCTCTCCGGCTGGTTCAGGTAGCCCATGAACAGGAAGTCGCCCCTGATCAGGATTTCCCCCTCGGGTGACAGCGCGACTTCGCCCCAGGAAACCGCCTTGCCTACCGAGCCGAGCTTGATCCGCTCCGCCGGCATCATGGTGGCGACCCCGCAATTCTCGGTCTGGCCGTAGACCTCGTGAATGTCGATGCCGAGCGCGAGATACCAGCGGATCAGCTCCGGCGCGATTGGCGCCGCGCCGGTGAAGGCGATGCGGCAACGGTCGAGCCCGATCATGCGTCGGATGTTGCGGAAGACGACCCGGTAAGCGATGCCGTTGGCGAGCCGCAACGGCAGCGGCGGCGGCTTGCCTTCAATCCTGCAATCGACCATGCGATAGCCGATGTCGATGGCGCGGCGGTAGACCCATTGCTGCAACCGCGTCGCATCCTTCAGCGCGATGGTGATCGCGGAATAGAATTTCTCCCAGATCCGCGGCACCGCGAGGAAGATGGTCGGCTGCACCTCGCGCAGATTGTCCGGCACAGTCTCCGGACTCTCGGCAAAATTCATCACCGAGCCAAGCGCGACCGAGATGTAATAGCCGCCGATCCGTTCGGCGACGTGGCAAAGCGGCAGGAAGATCAGCCGGTCCTCGTTCTCGCGCGCCGGAATGAAATCGTTGGCGTGCCGCATCTGGTGCGTGACGCTACGGTTGGCGTGCATGGCGCCCTTGGGCGGACCCGTGGTGCCGGATGTATAGACGAGGACCGCGAGATCGCTTGCGCTACGACTGTCGACCATCTCCTGCCACAGCGCCTCGCGGCCGGCCATGTGGTTGCGCCCGAGCGCGCGAAACTCGTCGAGCGACATCACCATTTCATCGGAGAAGCCGCTGAGGCCCTCCATGTCGAACACGATGATCTTTCGCAGAGACGGGCAGCGTGCGCGACAGGCCAGGATCTTGTCGAGTTGCTCCTCGTCCTCGGCGAAGATCACCTTCGTCCGGGAATCGTTGACGAGATATTCGACTTGGGATGAGGCATCGGTCGGATAGATCCCGGAAGAGACGCCGCCGGCGCACAGAATGCCCATGTCGACATGGACCCATTCCGGCACGGCGTTGGCGATGATGGAAGCAACGTCGCCGGGCCTGAAGCCGATGGCATGCAGCGCGTAGGCGACCTCCTTCGAGATCTCCAGCCATTCGCGCCAGCTGGTCGGCTGCCAGATCCCGAATTTCTTCTCGCGTATAGCCGGCCTGTCGCCCCGCGTCTCCGCGGCGCGCAAAAAGCTTTTCGCGATCGTGTCAGCGACCGTCAGCACCGCCGGTCGGGCCATGCACGTCTCCTCCCTGTCGCGTTCCCCTCCGCTGCCTGCCTTGCCGGCGGTCTATATTGGCGGATGGGCTTTGGTATTTAAGGCTTTTTCTAACGCCAAGTCTTCCCTTAACGCCAAGTCTTCCTCTAACGCCAAGTCTTCTTCTTTTTCCAGCGCCGCTCGCCTCGTGCGCCCGCTTCCTTGGCGCCAAGGTAGAATTCCTGGATGTCCTTCGAATGCATCAAGCGGTCGCAGCTGTCGTTCATCACGATCCGGCCGGTCTCCAGTACATAGCCATAATGCGCCGTCTCCAGCGCCACCTTGGCGTTCTGCTCGACCAGCAGGATCGACATGCCCTGCTCCTCGTTGACGCGCCGGATGATCGCGAAGATTTCCTTCACCAGGATCGGCGACAGCCCAAGCGAGGGCTCGTCGAGCAGCAACAGAGTCGGCCGGTTCATCAGCGCGCGGCCGATCGCGAGCATCTGCTGCTCGCCGCCGGAGAGCTGTCCGGCCGGCTGGTTGATGCGCTCCTTCAGCCGCGGGAAATAGCCGTAGACGCGCTCCAGATCGTCCGCAACGCCGTTACGATCCTTGCGCGGATAGGCCCCCATCATCAGGTTCTCGCGCACGGAGAGGAACGGGAACACCTCGCGTCCCTCCGGCACGTGGCTGAGGCCCAGCCGCACGATCCTGTCCGCCTCCATGCGTTGAATCGACTTGCCCATGAACTCGATGGCGCCCTTCTGCGGATCGAGAATGCCCGAGATCGTCTTCAGCACCGTCGTCTTGCCGGCGCCGTTGGCGCCCAGCAGCGTGACGATGCGGCCGCGCGGCACTTCGAGCGAGATGCCGCGGATGGCCATGATCGGCCCGTAATAGCTCTCGATGTTGGAGAGTTTCAGGATGATGTCTGGTGTTACCACGGCATCCATCGCGTCAGGCTCCCAGATAGGCGGCAACGACATCGGGGTGCTGTTGCACTTCGGCGGGCGAGCCCATCGCCAGCACCCGGCCGTAGTTCAGGGCGATGACGCGGTCGGAGACGCGGTTGACCAGCGACATATCGTGCTCGACCATGAGCACGGTGACGCCGAGCTCGCTCTTCAGGTCGCGGATCCAGAACGACATGTCGTCGGTCTCCTCCACGTTGAGGCCGGAGGACGGCTCGTCGAGCAGGATCAGCTTCGGCTCCGAGCACAGCGCGCGGGCCAGCTCGATCACCTTGCGCACGCCGTAAGGCAGACCCGAGATCAGCTTGTCGCGGTAGGGCTCGAGATCGAGGAATTCGATGACCTGTTCGACCCTGCGGCGATGCACCTTCTCGTCGGCGCGCACGCCCGGCAGGAACAACAGCTCCTGCCAAAGCTGCGTGGTCGAATGCCGGTGGCGGCCGACCAACAGGTTCGACAACACCGTCGCATTCTCGAACAGTTCGATGTTCTGGAACGTGCGGGCGATGCCGAGCCTTGCGATGTCGTGGGGCGGCTGCTCCGTGATGTCCTGGTCTTCGAAGAAGATGCGACCCGAGGTCGGGCGGTAGATCCGCGAAATCAGGTTGAAAATCGAGCTCTTGCCGGCACCGTTGGGCCCGATGATCGAGAGGATCTCGCCCTTCTCGACCGCGAACGACACCGCATCGACGGCCTTCAGCCCACCGAAATGCAGGGACAAGTTCTCGGCGCGAAAATAGCTCATCGGTTGCGCTCCGACTTCACGTAGATCTTCTGCCGCTTGAAGGTGGCGCGCTTGTAGAGCGGGAACAGCTGGAAGAAGAGTTTGATCTTGAGCCAGCGGCCGTAAAGCCCGAGCGGCTCGAACAGCACGAACAATACGATGATGATGCCGTAGATCGCGCCTTTCAGGCCGTTGAGCGAGGCAAAGGCCGCGACCTTGGACTGGACATTGGCTGCGGCTTGCGTGCCCGCTCCGAAGGTCGCTGCAATGCCGGCGATGATGCCGGGCATGTCGTCCTTGAGGTAGGTCAGGAACGGATCGATCATCACGATGAAGATTGCCCCCAGCACCGCGCCGTGCAGGCTGAAGGTGCCGCCGATCAGGATTACGATGATGAACTCGATCGAGAGTTGGAGCGTGAACATCTCCGGCGAGATGAAGGAGAGCTTGTGCGCAAACAACACGCCGGCGAAGCCGGTGATCGCCGCGGAGATCGCAAAGGACTTCACCTTGTACAGCGCGACATTGACGCCCATGCTGCGCGCAGCGGTCTCGCTGTCGCGGATCGCGACGAAGGCGCGCCCGGTGGGCGAACGCAGCAGATTGAGCGTACCGACGATGGTCAGCACCAGCACGGCGAGGCAGAGGAAATAGAAAGTGGGGCTGTCGCGCGGCACCGCAACGCCGAGCAGCGACAGCGTCTTCACCCGCATGCCCTCGTTGCCGTGGGTCACGCTCTCCCAACGCGCCAGGATCTCCTCGACGATCAAGGCGAAGGAGATAGTGGCGATGACGAGGTAGATGCCCTGGAGCCGCAGCGCGGGAAAGCCGACCAACGCGCCAATGCAACCGGACAGAAGGCCTGCGGCGAGGAAGTAGACCGGGAACGGCACGTTGTACGTCTGCAAGTACGCCGCCGTGTAGGCGCCGATCGCGAGGAACGCCGCGTGCCCGAGCGAGGCCTGCCCGGTGAAACCGGTCAGGATCAGCAGCGCCACGCCGACGGTCGCATAGATGCAGACGAAGACGAGCTGGCTCATCAGATAGCTGGAGAGCACATAGGGCGCGATCAGCAGCACGGCCAGCAGGAGACCGTATGAGACGTAATAGCCCGAATGCGGAAACAGCCTGATGTCGTCCTCGTAGTCGGTCTTGAACAGGAAGCGCATGCGTTCAGACCTTCTTGCGGACGTGAAGGCCGAACAGGCCTTCGGGCTTGAGCAAGAGCACGGCGAGCAGCACGATGTAGGGCGCGACGTCCTTCCAGCCCTCGGCCAGATAGAAGCCCGCCATGCTCTCGATGACGCCGATCAGGACGCCGCCGACCACGGCGCCGGGGATCGAGCCGAAGCCGCCGAGCACGGCGGCCGGAAACGCCTTGAGGCCGAGCACGAGGCCGACATTGGAATGGATGAAGGTGATCGGCGCCAGCAGCACGCCGGCGCAGGTCGCGACCGCCGCGCTGATCGCCCAGACGATCGACACCACGCGCTTGACCGGAATGCCCATGTAATAGGCCGCGAGCATGTTCTCGGAACTGGCGCGCATCGCAGTGCCGAGCGTGGTCTTGTTGAAGAACAGATAGAGCAGCGTGCACAGGATCATGGTCGCCGCGATCACCGAGAGCTTGTCGTAGGCGAGCACCAGCGGGCCGATGCGCAGCACGCCCTGGCTAAACGGCGTCTCGATCTTCAGATCATCGGTCCCCCAGATCATGCCTGCGATCGAGCGCAGGAAATAGCCGAGCCCGATGGTGGCCATGATGATGGAGAATTGCGGATAGCCGAGGATCGGCCGCACCACCACGCGCTCGGCCAGCATGCCGAACAGCGCCATCGCCGCCACCGCACCGGCAAAGCCGATCCAGTAGTTCAGCCCCATCATGCCGATGAAGGTGAAGGCAAAGAAGCCGCCCAGCATCATCAAATCGCCCTGGGCGAAATTGACGACCTCGGTGGCTTTGTAGACAAGCACGAAGCCGAGCGCGATCAGGCCGTAGACGCAGCCGAGCGCAACACCGCTGACCAGCTGCTGAACGAAATCCAGCATCGTCGCGCATCCTCCCGATACAACCGGCGGTTCTTCCTGACCGCCTTGCCGCATCTTGTGTTCAGTCGCTACGCAGTCGTTTCGCTGCGTTCGCGCCATTCGTCCCTTCACCAATTCAGCCTGAACCGCCAAGCGCTGTCAACAAACGGTGACTTGCCATTAGTCCAATCCGGATGACGGAATTTGCGGCAGCGCGATTCACGGTGCCGAAACATCTTCGGGGCATGGTCGCGAGCGATGCAAAACCGCAAGGTGTGGCCGTGATGAAGCGGGACGACTCGGCGCTCGAAGTCATGGGGTTAACGAAGTGTTTTGACCGTCTGGCGGTCGATAACCTCGATCTCACCATCCATGCCGGCGAATTCTATGCGCTGGTCGGCCCCAACGGCGCCGGCAAGACCACCACTTTGCGCATGGTTGCAGGCCTTTTGCGGCCCGATGCCGGCTCGGTCTCCATCTTCGGCATCGATGCGCTCCAAAACCCCGTCGCCGCCAAGCAGGTGATGGCGTGGGTCTCCGACGAGCCCATGATCTATGACAAGCTCACGCCGCTCGAATATCTCGAGTTCGTAGCCGGTCTGTGGGGCATCGCACCATCGGCCTCGGAACCGGTCGCCGCGGAGCTCCTGAACTCGCTCGGGCTCGAGCCGCACCGGCACGAACGCTGCGAGGGCTTTTCCAAGGGCATGCGCCAGAAGGTCGCCCTCGCCGGCGCCCTGGTGCACGATCCCCGCCTCATCATCCTCGACGAGCCGCTGACGGGACTGGACGCCGTCTCCGCCCGCCATGTCAAGGGACTCCTGAGCGAGCGCGTCCGCGCCGGCTGCACCGTCATCATGACCACGCATATCCTCGAGGTCGCCGAACGCATGGCCGACCGCATCGGCGTGATCGCAGCCGGCCGCCTGGTTGCCGAGGGCACGCTGACTGAGCTCCGGCAGCAAAACGGGCACGCCGATACCAGCCTGGAAGATCTCTTCATCGCGCTGGTGACCCTCCAGGAAGCCGCATGAGCTCGGCCACCGCGCTGTCCTGGTTCGCCCGCCACGAGCTCCGGCTCGCCTGGCGCGAATGGCTCGCCATGATGACCGGCGGGCGGCGCAATCGAACGCGTGCCGCGGTGATCGGCCTGCTGTTCTTCGCGGCGCTGCTGCACGTCCCGGCCTGGGCGGTGATCGGCCGCTTCGCCGACCTGCAATTGCCGCTCGACAAATCCTCGCTGATCGTGATTTCGGCGACAATTTTTCTGGCCTGGACGCTGATGCTGTCACAGGCGATCGAATCGGTGACGCGGGTGTTCTACGCACGCGCCGATCTCGACCTCATCATGTCCTCACCCGCGACGCTGGCCAATCTGTTCTCGGTGCGCATCGCCGCGATCGCGCTCGCCATCACGGTGATGGCGCTGCTGTTCTCGACACCCTTCATCGACGTGCTGGTGTTCGGGGGCGGCGCGCGCTGGCTTGCAGCGTTCGGCGTCGTCGTCGCGATGGGCCTGTCGGCCGCAGCGATCGCGATCGCCGTCACCATCCTGCTGTTCCGCCTGATCGGTCCGGCGCGGACACGGTTCGTCGCCCAGATCCTCGCCGCCATCATCGGCGCCGGCTTCGTGATCGCGCTCCAGGTGGCGGCGATCATGTCCTACGGCACGCTGTCGCGCTTCACCATCCTGACCTCGGGTAGCTTGGCCGCTTACGCGCCCGATGCCGACAGCATCTGGTGGTGGCCGGCGCGGGCGGCGATGGGGGATGCCGAAGCGCTGCTGCTGCTCCTGGCGCTCGGCCTCGTGCTGCTCGGAGGCGTCATGGCGATCTTCTCGGGCCGCTTTGCGGACACGGCGATCGATGCCGCCGCCTATGGCGCGTCCGGCCGTCGCAGCGCGAAGGAGCGCCCGTTCCGCGGCGGATCGCGGCAGCATGCCCTACGGCGCAAGGAATTTTCGCTGCTCTGGCGCGATCCCTGGCTGATCTCGCAGACGCTGATGCAGCTGCTCTATCTGGTGCCGCCGGCATTGCTGCTCTGGCGCAACTTTGCCGACAGCTCCGCGGCGCTGACGCTGATCACGCCCGTCATCGTCATGGCGGCGGGACAACTCGCCGGCGGGCTTGCCTGGCTGACGCTCTCGGGCGAGGACGCGCCCGACCTGGTTGCGACCGCGCCATTGCCGCCGTCCAGCGTCATCCGCGCCAAGATAGAGGTGGTGCTGATCGCGATCGGCGTCATCTTCTGCCCGCTGATCGCGGCGCTCGCTTTCGCCTCGGCGTTCCAGGCCGCGGTCAGCGCCGGTGCGGTCATCGTCAGTGCGGCCTCCGCCACCGCAATCCAGCTCTGGTTCCGGGTGCAAGCCCGGCGCAGCCAATTCCGCCGCCGCCAGACCTCGTCGCGGCTTGCGACCTTTGCCGAGGCGTTCTCCTCGATCGGCTGGGCTGCCAGCGCCGCGCTGGTGCTCACGCTGCCCATCGTCGGCCTCGTCAGCAGCCTGATCACCGCGAGCCTCGTCGCCCTCACCTGGAAGTTCAGCCCGCGGCGGGAGTAGTAAAGGCGCGAATCATAGGGCGGCGTGACGGTGCGACACTGACGCGCTGTTGATCGCGCGCTGTTGGCCACGCGCTGCATTGCAAGCTAGACTTTCCCCTGAAGTCATCGGGGATGAATTCATGCGACGACTGGTTTCGGCCGCTCTGGCGCTGTTCGGCGCATTCCTCTCACCTGCCATCGCCCAGCAGTCGCAGCGCAGCGAATGCTTGGCGATGGCGAATGCTGCGCCGCGCCTCATGTCGGTCGCGTTCAGGCAGGCGGCGGCTGCGCCCGAGGTCGAGATCACCTATGCCGGCCATTCCACCTATTTCATCGACACGCCCGGCGGCTTACGCATCGCCACCGACTATAGCGGGGCCTACCAGGTGGGCCGGCTGCCCGATGTCGTCACCATGAACCGGGCCCACAGCACGCACTACTCTTTATATCCCGACAAGCGCATTCCTCGTGTGCTGCATGGCTGGGGCGAGGACGGCAAGCCGGCCATCGTGTCGGAGCGCATCGGCGACACCTTCATCCGCAACGTCACGACCGACATCCGTCGCTATTTCGGCGACGATGCCGGCGCCGACATGATCCGTGACGGCAACTCCATCTTCATCTTCGAGGTGGCGGGCCTCTGCATCGGCCATCTCGGCCATCTTCACCACAAGCTCGATGACAGCCACTTCGCCCAGATCGGGCGGCTCGACATCGTGATGGTGCCGATCGACGGCACCTACACCATGTCGCTCGACGGCGTCTCCGAGATCACCAAGCGGCTGCGCGCCTCGGTGGTGCTGCCGATGCACCGCTTCGCCACCCCGCTCGACGATTTCATGCAACGCATCGGCCAGCAGTTCGAGATCGACCGGCGCATGGAACGAAGTTTCCGGATGTCCCGAGATGCGTTGCCGTCGAAGCCGACGGTGATCATCCTCGACGGGGTGTGACGCAATTTTCTCCAAGTCGGCTGCCGGCCGGTCGTGCTGATCTCCCGCAAAGGGAGATCGACATGACCGACTTTGCGAGATTATTGCACGCGGACGGACCGAACCCCCAGCACGCGGCGGCACTCCAGCTTTATGGCCGCTTCGTCGGCGATTGGGACGCCGAGATCACCGCCCATGGACCCGATGGAACGAAACACACCGCGCCCGGCGAAATCCATTTCGGCTGGGTGCTGGAGGGCCGCGCCGTGCAAGACGTCTGGATCATTCCGCGCCCGGCCGGCAGCCCGGCCTTGCCGATCGCCGGCAATTGGTACGGCACGACGCTGCGGGTCTACGATCCGACCATCGATGCCTGGCGGATTTCATGGTTCGATCCCGGCCGCTGCATATTCCGCCAGCAGATCGGCCGTCCACGCGATGCCGACATCGTGCAGGAAGGCACGACCGAAGCTGGCGACCTGACGCGCTGGAGTTTTACGGAAGTCACCGAGGATTTCTTCCACTGGCTCGGCGAGGTCAAGCCGGCCACCGCAACCGATTGGCGGCTGGTGGTCGATGTGAGGGCGAAGCGGCGCAAGGGTTGACGCCGGCGCCGCTGTACCGCGATGACGGGCGCGATTGCGCAACGCGCGTTGGTGCATGCGAGGACGAGGTGCTAGGCTCCCAAAACAAGAAGCATACATCAAGGGAGCGCACGCCGATGGCTGCAAGCGGTTTGCCCGCCAAGACGAGCGGGCTATTCGTCGAGCCGCGCGAGGACTGGCTCGCGCTGCATCAGGAGGAGATCATCGATCCCTCACGGCCGATCGTCGATCCCCATCACCATCTCTGGAATCGCGGGCACCGCTATCTGATCGAGGAGATGGCGGCAGATATCGCCTCCGGCCACAACGTCATCGCCACCGTCTATGTCGATTGCCGCTCGATGTATCGCGCGCACGGGCCGGAGGCGTTCCGGCCGGTGGGCGAAGTCGAGTTCGCCAATGGCGTCGCCGCGATGAGCGCCAGCGGCGGTTACGGCAAGGCCGCGATTTGCGCCGGCATCGTCAGCCACGTCAATCTGCTGCTCGGCGATGCCGCACAACCCGTGTTGGAGGCCGAGATCGCGGCGGGCAACGGTCGCTTCCGCGGCATCCGGCATTCCTCGGCCTGGGACCAGGATCCTGCTGTCGCCGGCATGTATGCGAGCCGGCCGCAGGGATTGCTGCAGGACCCGACCTTCCGCAAGGGCTTTGCCTGCCTCGCGCCGCTCAACCTGAGCTTCGACGCTCGGCTGTTCCATCCGCAAATCGGCGAGCTGACCGAGCTCGCCCGCGCATTTCCCGACACCAGGATCGTGCTCGACCATTGCGGCGGCCCGGCCGGAATCGGCCGCTTTGCGGGGCGACGCGAGGAGGTGTTTCCGCAATGGCGCGCCTCGATCCGGGAGATCGCCAAATGCGAGAACGTGGTGGTGAAGCTCGGCGGGCTCGCGATGTGCCTGCTCGGCTACGACTTCCATTTGCGCGCGAGTCCGCCATCATCCAAGGAGCTTGCCGCGGCGTGGCGGCCTTACATCGAAACCTGCATCGAGGCGTTTGGACCCGAGCGCGCGATGTTCGAGAGCAACTTCCCGCCGGACAAGGGCCAGTGCAGCTACCAGGTGATCTTCAACACGTTCAAGCGTATCGCGGCGCCCCTGAGCGAGACCGAGAAGACGGCGTTGTTCTCGCAGGACCGCGAGCAATTTCTACCGGCTCGATTTGCCTTAAAGGGATTGGCACCATGACGAGAACAGGGGCCGGGATGTTGATCCCGGCCCCTGTTCCGTCGTGACCGCTGGGAAGCGTCCTTGAACTGTTTGAACTCTAATTTGCGCCCATCAGCGAGGCCGGACGGCGCTCGCCGGTGGCGACGAAGATCTTCTTGAGCTTGTTGACGACGCGGATCAGGAAGCCGATCATCACGGGATTGGTCTTGCGGCAGAAGGCGATCTTCTTGACGTGGCCTTCGACATGCCATTTGGCATGCGCGCCGTCGCGGAAGAAGATGACGTCGCCCGGGCCGTAGCGCTTCGGCGGCATGCCGTCGCTTTCGAGCACGATCGATCCTTCCATGATCATGATCGTCTCGTCGATATCGTAGTACCAGTTGAAGCGCCCTTCGGTGCAGGCCCAGATGATGGTCGAAGCGGTGCCGTCGGCGCTGGTGGACAGGATGTGCGAGCGCGACACCGGATTGCCTTCGATAATCCAGGACGGCTCGATCGGCCGCAGCTCGAGATCTACATTGCAATGACTGATTTCAATCAATGTGCGCGACATCTGTTTCCTCGGGGGATAAAATATGACCTGCCCGGATCTCGGCCCGGATTGTTCAAAGATGGCGGGAACGCTAGTAGCCGATTTTTAATTCTTTCTTACGCAGGGCCCGACAATCAGCCGCAAGTTGCAGACGCGAAACGGTTAACGTCGCAATTTCCCTGCAATTTCGAGCACATGAACCCTTCTTTTCCGGGGTGCGACAAAGTGCGCGAAGCATCTGAAGGAGCCATGCCGATGCCCCTCACCCCGGAGGTTCTCAAAGCTCATGGCGAGGTCGTCGCCTGGCTCGGCAGCCTCGATGTCTCCTTCGCAACCGAAGAGGAGCCCTGGTTCACCGTTGACGGCATCGAAAGCCCCGGGCAGATCGGCGGTGACCTCCATGAGATGCTTCGGGCGGCGGATGCGCTCGAGGCGACACTCGACGACGAGGACGACGTCAACGAGGCCCCCGAGCAAATCCGCAGGGGCCTCGACCTGCCCGAGGCGAATGATCCGGTCGGTGCGCTCTACGATGCGGTGGCGGCCTCCGACGCCGTCGTGCGGGCCACCGACGGCAGCCCGTTCACGACGTTGTTCAACCGCTTCAGCATCGACAACAGCCCGATGCTGCGCAACCCGGCTGCGTAGTTACTTCGCCCATTCGCCCTTGCGAAACACCGGCACTTTGCTGCCGTCGGCGAGAATGCCGTCGATGTCGGTCTCGGCCGAGCCGATCATCCAGTCGATATGGATCAGGCTCTGGTTGCCGCCTTGCGCGGCGATCTGCTGCGGCGTGAGCTGCGCGCCGTTGACGAAGCACTTCGAGTAGCACTGGCCAAGCGCGATGTGCGAGGCAGCGTTCTCGTCGAACAGCGTGTTGTAGAACAACAGTCCGCTCTGCGAGATCGGCGAGGAATGCGGCACCAGGGCCACCTCGCCGAGACGGCGCGCGCCCTCGTCGGTATCGAGCACCTTGTTCAGTACCTCCTCGCCGCGCGAAGCCTTCGCATCGACGATCCTGCCGTCCTCGAAACGCACCGCGATCTTGTCGATCAGCGTGCCCTGGTAGGACAGCGGCTTCGAGCTCACGACATGGCCGTAGACGCGCCGGCAATGCGGCGTGGTGAAGACCTCTTCGGTCGGGATATTGGCGTTGCAGCTGATGCCGTTCTTGGAGAGCGAAGCGCCGCCTTCCCATTCATGGCCGTCGGCGAGCCCGATGGTGAGGTCAGTGCCCGGTCCCGAGTACTGGAGCGCGCGGAAACGCTGGCCGTTGAGCCAGTTGGTGCGCTCGCGCAGCACCGCATTGTGGCTCGCCCAATTGGCCGGCGCGTCGTCGCGATCGACGCGGGACGCCGCGAAGATCGCGTCCGCGAGCTTGCCGATCGCGACCTCTTCAGGATCGTTCGGAAAGACTTGCTTTGCCCAGGATGGGCTTGGATACGCAATGATGTTCCAGTTGGTATCGAAATTGACGATCTTTTCCAGCGCCGGCTGATAGGCCATGGAATTGGCCTTGCTGGCGCGCGCGACCTTGGAAGCATCTTCGCCCGACAGCAGCATCGGATTGTCGCCGACGATGGCGAGACGGGCGGTGTTGTTGGAGAACGCCTTGGCCATGCCCTCGTAGAGCCAGTTGGCGGCGCGATCGAAGCTGTCGTCGTGGCCGTGGCGGTAGCGCGCCAGCGTCATCTCTTCGTCGGAGAGAATGGGCGTCACGATGCCGGCGCCGGCCTTGTAGGCATGCACGGCAATCCGCCGCACCAGCGGCAACGCGATCGCAGGTGCCGTCAAGAGCAGATCCTGGCCCGGCCGCAAGCCCAGGCCCACCTTCACCGCCACCTCGGCCAGCCGGTCGAGCTTCACGGGATCGATGGGAGTGGAGGTGATGCGTTGATCAGTCATGCCGGGTCCTCTGCCGAACGTCTCTTGCTCAATTTAAGTCTAGCATCGCGAGACACAAGTGCGCGAGTGCCTTGCGACACCCCAAAGATACGCAGTTTCGCGCATTTTGGTTTTCAACGCGTTGCCGATTTCAGCACCCGGTCGACCATGGCGGGAGCAAGGCCGAGGTAATTTTTCGGTGATGTCAGCGCCTCGATCGTGGCACGGTCGATTCTGACAGAGACGCGGGCGTCGGAAGACAGCGCGTCCGCCAGCGTAAGACCTTTCTCATTGGCGAGCCGGCAGGCATCATAGACCACGTCATGGGCCTCCTGCCGTCCGATCTGCGGCGCAAGCCCCATCATGACGGCTTCGGCCACGATCAGACCGCGGCTGACGGCGAGATTCTCGTTCATCTTGCTTTCATCCACGATGAGGCCGGCGAGCGCGAATTTCGCCTGGTGCAACGCGCCGGCGGTCAGCACGAAGCTCTCGGGGATCGCCATCCATTCGGCGTGCCAGGGCCCGGTGGCGCGCTCGAAATCCTGCACCATGGCATCCAGCATGAGGCCGGCATGCTGGCGCACCGCCTTGGACGCCGCGAGCATGAGTTCCGAGGAGATCGGGTTGCGCTTCTGCGGCATGGTCGAGGAAGCGCCGCGTCCCTTGACAAAGGGCTCATAGACCTCGGCGAATTCGGTCGAGGCCATGATCATGATGTCGAGCGCGATCTTGCCGAGCGAGCCGGTGACCAGCGCCAGGAAATTCACGGCCTCGGCAAAACCGTCGCGTGCGACGTGCCAGGTCGAAGCGGGGACGCCGAGCCTCAGTTCGGCGCAGAGCGCTTCCTGCACCTCGAACCCCTTGTCGCCGAGCGAGGCCAGCGTGCCGGCGGCACCGGCGAACTGACCGACCAGGACGCGCGGCTTCAACTCACTGATCCGCTCGGCGTGGCGGTCGAACATCGCGAGCCAGATCGCGGTCTTGTAGCCGAAGGTGACCGGCAGCGCCTGCTGGAGATGGGTGCGGCCCGCCATCGGCGTGTCGCGGTAGCGCCTCGATAGATCGGCGAGGATCTTGCGCAAGCCCGCGATGTCCCGTTCGACGATCTCAAGCCCTGCGCGCAGTTGCAACACCACGGCGGTGTCCATGATGTCCTGCGTGGTCGCACCCCAATGCACATAGCGGCCGGCATCGCCGCATTGCTTCACCATCTGATGCACCAGCGGCAGGATCGGATAGCCGACGACATCGGTCTCCTGCCGCAACAGGTCGAAATCCAGCGCGGCAACATCGGTCCGCGCGGCGATCTGATCGGCCGCGTCCTGCGGAATCACTCCGCATCTCGCTTCCGCCTTCGCCAGTGCCACCTCGACCTCGGCATAGCGCGCGACCGTCGCGATATCGGAAAACACCTCCCGCACCTGCGGCGTGCCGAAGGCATCGCGGAACAGCATGGAATCGAGCACGGTGGTCGAGGCATGAAAAGCGGGCATGGGCGTTTCTTCGTGGTTGGTGTTTTGTGTGAGGGCAGCTTACGCACACGGAACTGTTCGGCAATGGACATTCACTATTCGTCACACATTCGATGCCGTCGCGAAGGCCAGGACAACGTCGGCAGCTGCCGCACGCCATTGCCTCAACACCGTCATTGCGAGGAGCCCTTGCGACGAAGCAATCCACGCTGGCTCCGCGGCGGCAGGCTGGATTGCTCGCAACGACGTGAGGAAATCGCGACAATCCGGCCGAAACGGCTTTATTCTAATCCAGGTTGCATTCCTCCCCGTAAACTGCATGCCTGCCATCACGCGATCGTGGTGAACCGGGCAGGCCCCTCGGCGGACTCACAGACATCAGCCGAAATCCGTTTTGCTTTCATTATTGCCCGATGTTGCCTTGAGGTCTGAGTTTTCGACGTGCAGTTTCTGTTCCGGGATCACCTGCTCGATACCGACTTGCGCGAGCTGAGCCGCGAGCAGGTTCCCGTTGCCGTGGAGCCACAGGTCTTCGATCTCGTCGTCCACCTCATGGAGAACCGCGATCGGGTGGTCAGCAAGGACGAGCTGATCGACAAGATCTGGCACGGGCGCAGCGTCTCCGAATCCACGCTGACCAGCCGGATCAATGCGGCACGCAAGGCGGTCGGAGACAGCGGCGCGAGCCAGGCGCTGATCCGCACCATCTCACGCAAGGGTTTTCGTTTCGTCGGCGACGTCGAAACCAAGCGTGGGGCAACCGCGCCGGAATCCGATTTCGAAGCGAAGCTTCTACGGGCCCCGCTGCCGCTACCGGACCGCCCCGCGATCGCGGTGCTGCCCTTCACCAACATGAGCGGCGACCGCGAGCAGGATTATTTCTCGGACGGAATCAGCGAGGACATCATCACCGCGCTGTCGAAGCTGCGCTGGTTCTTCGTCATCGCGCGCAACTCCTCCTTCGTCTACAAGGGCCGCGCGGTGCACATGAACGAGGTCGCGCGCGAGCTCGGCGTGCGCTACGTGCTCGAAGGCAGCGTGCGGCGGAGCGGCGATCGCGTGCGTATCTCCGCGCAGCTCAACGACGTCTCGACCGGCAGCCATCTCTGGGCCGAACGCTACGACCGCGAGCTTGCCGACATCTTCGCGGTGCAGGACGAGATCACCGAGGCGATCGTCGCCGCGATCGAGCCGCAGCTCTATACCGCCGAGAGTTTTCGCGCCCAGCAGAAGCCGCCGGGAAGCCTGGATGCCTGGGACCTTGTGATGCGCGCATTGTCGCATTACTGGCGCATCACCCGCGAGGACAATGCCGCCGCGCAAGGACTGCTCGAAGAGGCCGTCGCGCTCGATCCCGCCTATGGCAAGGCACTCGGCCTGCTCGCAACCAGCCACATCTTCGGCGCGCATATGGGCTGGTCCGACATGGCCCCGACCGTGCCGGTCGCCGAGCGCGCCGCGCTCGCGGCGGTGGAGGCCGATCGCGAAGATGCCTGGGCTCATCATGGTCTGGCGTATGCTTATCTATTCCGCCGCCGCTTCGACGACGCGCTGGCGGAGTTCGAACTGGCGCTGAACCTCAATCCGAACTTTGCGATGGCGCACGCCTTCTATGGCGTGACGCTGTGCTACGCGGGACGATGGCAGAACGGCGATGTCGCGGCGCGCCGCGCGCTGCGGCTGAGCCCGCGCGACCCGCTCGCAGCAATCTATTGCGGCGTCGCGGCCTATGCCCGGTTCATCGGCCGCGATTACGAAGGCGCCGCACAGATGGCGCGCGAGTCGATGCGGCAGCGCGCCGATTTCGTCGGCGCGCATCGCGTGCTGACGGCCGCCGCCGGTATGTCAGGGGATTCCGCGCGCGCGGCTTCCGCCTTGGAAGGCTTGCGCCGCGCCCAGCCCGGCATCTCGCTGGCCTGGATCACACGCGAGCTGCCGATGCTGCGGGACGAGGATCGCGAGCATTATCTCGAGGGATTGCGGCGCGCGGGGATGAGGTAGCTAATTTCTCGTCTCCCGCTTGCGGGAGAGGAGAAGGGCGCCGCTACTCCTGCATCATCTCGCCGCTGCCGCCGAATTCGGCCGGGAAATCCTTGAGCTTGGGCAGTCCGTCGCGCATTGGCAGCACCGTCTCGGCGTAATTGACGTGGACGCCTGGTGCAAACGCGAGGGTGGGGATGGTGGCAGTGAAGACGTCGATCAGGCCGAGCGGCGGATGGTTGGTCATGAGATGACCGCCGCACTTCTTGCAATATTTGCGCTGGCTGAGCGGCGTCTTCGCAAAGGTCTCGACATTCTCTGCACCTTCGCTGATGCGCACGGCTTCGGGCTTCCACAGGCTGAAGGCGTTCACCGGACCGCCCGACCACGAGCGGCACGAGCTGCAATGGCAATAGCCCATCGCCTCCGGTGCACCTGTGACCTCGATCGTGACTGCGCCACAGAAGCAGTTTCCAACATGTTTCATTAGGTCGTCTCCGTTGATGATGGTTTAGATTCCTCCCCCCGCTCCTGTTTGCCGAGAACTCGGCAAAAACGAATGCGGGGTCGCGACGAGCTTTGCTCGCACTGATAGCGTCGGGGTGAGGGGGATTCACCCCGAGAAACGTTGAAGGTTGCGTCCGGCACGATCCGTTACGCGCCTCGGCGCCGCCGCGCATCCTCCTTTCGGCGGACGCGACGGAACGACGCGCAAGCTATACCGACTTGCGCCAGGGAATAAGCATCGACACCCGTTGTTTGTACTGCCGGTACTCGTCGCCGAAGAGATCGACGAGGTCGTGCTCCTCCAGCGCGATGCCGACGAAGATGTAGGCCGTGGTCACGGCGGCGAACAGCAGATGGCCCGCGGTCATGACCGGCGCCGCCCAGAACGCGATGATGAAGCCGAGATAGATCGGATGACGGACAAACTTGTAGAGCAGCGGCGTCTTGAATCGCGGCGGCGACGCCTCCTTGCCGACGAGATGATTGGTCACCTGATGCAAGCCGAACAGCTCGAAGTGATTGATGATGAAGGTCGAGGTGAACACCAGGACCCAGCCCGCCAGCGACAGCGTGACGATCGTCACAGCGATATCCGGATTCGCGACGTCCCATATGACCGTGGGCAGCGGACGCCACTGCCAGAACAGGAGGAGCAATGACAGGCTCGCAAACAGCACATAGGTGCTGCGCTCGACCGGCTTGGGGACGTACTGCGTCCACCAGGCCTTGAATTGCCGGCGCGCCATTACGCTGTGCTGGACCGCAAACAGGGCCATCAGGAGCAGATTGATGATGATGGCCTCGGCCACGGGCGTGTCGGTCCCGGTATCGATGGTCTTCGGCACCACCAGCCCCATGACGAAACCGATGGCGTAGAGAATGGTGATGAAAAACACGAGATACGCCGCAATTCCGTACAGAAAGGCGATGAACTTGAAAATGCGTGAGCCCGCAACCGGGCCGATAGGATGAACCTGATGATCAATTTGGGTCATAAACAGCTCCGTTGTGCCAAAACGCCGGCACTTCATTGGTCGCTGCACCATGCCGCACCGGAGGTCCCAAGACTTTCGCGGACGGTTGATTTTCGCCTGAGACGACTTTGATTTTTGCTTGAGACGACAAAAACGTGCGATTTTGCTTTGAAAACAACGTGCTCGACGGCGACCTGCGGGAACTCACTTGCAGCGGAGCCGCTGTGCCGTTGCAGCCGCAGGTGTTCGATCTCCTGCTCTATCTGGTGGCGCAGCGCACGCGTGTGGTCAGCAAGGATGACCTGATCAGCCAGATCTGGAGCGATCGGATCATCTCGGATTCCGCCCTGAACAGCCGGATCAACGCCGCCCGCAAGGCGCTCGGCGACGATGGCGCAAGCCAGCGGCTGATCAAGACCATTCCGCGCAAGGGTTTTCGTTTCGTCGGCGAAGTCCGGGAAGAAGTGGCAGCCACGACTGCGCCCGCGCAGCCCGTCGCTGCCCTGCCGCGCGTCCTGACGGACCGTCCGGCGGTCGCGGTGCTCGCTTTCGAGAACATGAGCGGCGATCCCGCACAGGACTATTTCGGCGACGGCATCAGCGAGGACATCCTCACCGCGCTGTCGAAGCAGCGCTGGTTCATGGTGATCGCCCGCAACTCGTCCTTTACCTACAAGGGACGCGCGGTCCACATCCGGCAGATTGCCGAGGAACTGGGCGTCCGCTACGTCGTCGAAGGCAGCGTGCGCAAGTCGGACAACCGGGTGCGCATCACCGCGCAGCTCAACGACGCCACGACGGGCAGCCATCTCTGGGCCGAGCGCTACGACCGCGAGCTGGTCGACGTGTTCGCCGTGCAGGACGAGATCACGAATGCGATCGCTGCGGCGATCGAGCCGCAGATCCATGCGGCGGAAAGTTTTCGCGCCCATCGCAAGCCCCCCGCGAGCCTGGATGCCTGGGATCTCCTGATGCGGGCGCTGTCGCATTACTGGCGCGTGACGCGGCGGGATCACGAGACCGCACGGGCGCTGCTAGAACGCGCGGTGGGGATCGACCCGAACTACGGCCAGGCGCTGTCGGTGCTCGCGGCGAACCACATGTTCGGCGTGCATCTCGGCTGGGCCGAGCTTGCCATGGTGGCGCCAGCGGCGGAAGCCGCCGCGCTCGCCGCGGTGCGCTGCGACCATGAGGATGCCTGGGCGCACGCCGCGCTCGGCAGCGTCTACTTCTCGACGCGAAGACTTGCCGACGCACTGTCCGAGTTCGAGCAGGCGCTCGCACTCAATCCGAACTTCTCGCTGGCGCAGGGCTATTACGCACTGGCGCTGTCCTATGCCGGGCGGCCGAAGGATTCATTCGAGGCAGCGCAGAGGGCAATGCGGCTGTCGCCGCGCGATCCATCCCTGGCGATCTATCACGGCATCGCCGGCTATGCCCGCTTCACCGAGCGGCGCTATGCCGAGGCCATCGCGCTCGCGCGCGAGGCAATCCGTCATCGCGGCGACCTTACCGGCGCCTACCGCGTGCTCGCGGTTTCTGCCGGCATGACCGGAGACGGCGTGCTTGGGGAGATGGCGCTGGGCGAGCTCCGCCGCACCCAGCCCAACATCTCGCTGCACTGGATTTCGACGCAATTGCCATGGGCCAATGAGGCCGACCGCGAGCACTATCTGGAAGGATTCCGGCGGGCGGGCTTGCGCTAGACGATCCTCACGCCGGGTCCGCGTCGCGCTTGCGGCGCAGATGGACGGATCGCGCGGCGCTGCGGCGCCGGATTGGCTGCCAAACGCCATAACAGGACGCGCTGTACATTTTTTGTGCGAACACTGTCGAGACTTTCATCTTGCGGCGCCGAACGAGACTGTGTGAGCCTCGATCCCGGATGGGGACTGGGATGGGCCGGCCATAGCTTTGCGCGCCATGACGTGCGAAGCGTTTGCGGCTGGTCTCGCTTGAGAAAGATACGACATGTCAAAACGAGTGTTGCTTGGTGTCCTCCTGGCTTGCGGTCTCGCGGCCCCGGCGCTGGCGCAAGACCCGAAAGCGGGTGGAGCGATCAATGCCGTGATTCAGCCCGAGCCGCCCGGCCTGATGCTGGCGATGGTCCAGAACGGCCCGGTGCAGATGGTGTCGGGCAACATTTTCGAAGGCCTGCTTCGCTACAGCCCCAAGCTCGAACCGCAGGCCGAGCTCGCCGAGAGCTGGAGTGTCAGCGAGGACGCAAAAACCTACACATTCAAGCTCAGGAAGGGCGTGACCTGGCATGACGGCAAGCCCTTCACCGCCGCCGACGTGCTGTTCTCGCTCGAGATGCTGAAACAGACCCACGCGCGTGCCCGCAACAATCTGGCGCAGGTCGACAAGGTCGAGGCTCCCGACGACTACACGGTGGTGTTCACGCTGAAGCAGCCGTTCGGCCCGTTCCTGGGCATCTTCGAGGTCGGCTCAATGCCGATGGTACCCAAGCATCTTTATGAAGGCACCGACTGGAAGACCAATCCCTACAATAACGCCCCTGTCGGCACCGGCCCCTTCATGTTCAAGGAATGGCAGAAGGGCTCTTTCATCCGCCTGGTCAAGAACCCGAACTATTACGAGAAGGGCAAGCCCTATCTCGACGAGATCTACTGGCAGATCATTCCCGATGCCGCGGCGCGCTCGGTGGCGTATGAGACCGGCAAGGTCGACGTGCTGCCCGGCGGCTCGGTCGAGAATTTCGACGTGCCCCGGCTCTCCAAGCTGAAGGACACCTGCGTCACCGGCGCCGGCTGGGAGTTCTTCTCGCCGCTGGCCTGGCTGTGGCTCAACAACCGGCAGGGTCCGCTCGCCGACAAGCGGGTGCGGCAGGCGGTCATGTTTGCGATCGACCGCGAGTTCGCCAAGGACGTGATCTGGAACGGGCTCGGCAAGGTCGCAACCGGCCCGTCGGCCTCGACCATCAAATACTACACCGACGACGTGCCGAAGTACCCTTACGATCCCGCCAAGGCCAAGGCGCTGCTGAAGGAAGCCGGCTACAAGGGCGAGAAGATCCGCCTTCTGCCGCTCGCCTATGGCGAGACCTGGCAGCGCTGGGGTGAAGCCGTGAAGCAGAACCTCCAGGACGTCGGCATGAACATCGAGACCATCGCCACCGACGTCGCCGGCGGCAACCAGAAGATCGGCGACTGGGACTACGACATCGCCTTCACCTACCTCTACCAGTACGGCGACCCCGCGCTCGGCGTCGGCCGCAATTACGTCTCCAGCGCGATTGCCAAGGGCCAGGTGTTCAACAACGTCGAGGGTTACTCCAACGCTGAGATCGACAAGCTGTTCGCCGAGGGCGCGGTGGCAACGCCGGACTCCAAGCGCAAGGAGATCTACGAGAAGGCGCAGAAGATCCTGGTCGAGGACGTGCCGGTGGCCTGGATGCTCGAGCTGCAATTCCCGACCATCATGCGCTGCAAGGTCAAGAACCTGATCACCACCGGGATCGGAGTCAACGACGGCTTCAAGGATGCATGGCTCGACAAGTGAGGGCTACCTCCGTCACCTCTCCCCGCTTGCGGGGAGAGGTGGGCGCTCCGTCTCTGTCGCTCCAGGTCACACCACCGATATGATCCTCTAGATGCTCTCCTTTGTCGCTCAGCGTGTCGCGAAGGGCGTGATCGTCCTGCTTGCGATCGTCGTCCTCAATTTCTTCCTGATCCGGCTCGCGCCCGGCGATCCCGCCGTCGTGATGGCGGGCGAGGCCGGCGCCAGCGACCAGATCTTCGTCCAGCAGCTCAGGGAGAAGTTCGGCCTGGACAAGCCGCTGCCCGAGCAGCTCTTCATCTACGTCAAGGGCATCGTGACCCTCGACCTCGGCTTCTCCTTCCGCCAGCAGGCGCCGGTCGCGAAGCTGATCGGCGAGCGGCTGCCGGCGACATTGCTGCTGACGCTGACGGCCTTCGCGATCTCGCTCGTGCTCGGCATTCTCTTCGGCACCTTCGCCGCGCGCTTTGCCGGAACCTTTCTCGACACCGCGATCACCGTCTTTGCGCTGATCTTTTACGCCATGCCGATCTTCTGGGTGGCGCTCATGAGCATCCTGCTGTTCTCGGTCACCATGGATTGGCTGCCGAGCTTCGGCTACGAGACGGTCGGCGCCAACCTTTCCGGCCCTGCCCATGTGGTCGACGTCGCAAGGCACCTGATTATGCCGGCGATGACGCTCGGCCTGTTTTTTATGGCGACGTATACGCGCATGACGCGAGCCTCGATGCTCGAAGTGAAGCGTCTCGACTTCGTCAAGACCGCGCGCGCCAAAGGCCTGTCCGACGCCGTGATCCAGCGTCGCCACGTCCTGCGCAACGCGCTACTGCCCGTCGTGACGCTCGCCGGAGTCCACTCCGGCACCCTGATCGGCGGCGCCGTCATCACCGAGACCGTGTTCGCCTGGCCCGGCATCGGACGCCTGATGTACGACGCCCTGCTCCAGCGCGACTACAATCTGCTGCTCGGGGTCTTCGTGATCTGCTCCGCCATTGTCCTGATCTTCAACCTCATCACCGACCTGGTCTATCGCCTGGTCGACCCGCGCATCGAATTCTCCATATGAAACAGTTCTGGAAATCGATGTTGAGGAGCCCGAGCGGCGTCATCGGGCTCATCATCCTGCTCCTTGCGATCTCAGTCGCCTTGTTCGGTCCGATGCTGTTCCCGAACTCGCCCTGGCGCATGGTGCAGCGGCCGTTCCTGCCGCCGTTCACGCTCGCGACCGTGCCGCTCGGCACCGATGCACTCGGCCGCGACGTGTTCGCCGGCATGATCTTCGGCGCACGCGTCTCGCTGCTCGTCGGCATGGTCTCCACCCTGGTTGCGTTGGTCGTCGGCGTTCCGATCGGCGCCATGGCCGGCTATTTCGGCGGCAGGGTCGACGACGCCCTGATGCGTTTCACCGAGTTCTTCCAAACCATTCCGAGCTTTGCGCTCGCGATCGTCCTGGTCGCGATCCTGCAGCCCTCGATCTATTCGATCGTCGCCTCGATCGCGCTGGTAAGCTGGCCGCCGGTCGCGCGCCTCGTCCGCGGCGAGGTGCTGTCGTTGCGCACGCGGGAGTACGTCCAGGCCGCGGTGGTCACGGGCCAGAGCAACACCTGGATCATCCTGCGCGAAATCCTGCCGAACACGCTGTCGCCGGTGATCGTGCTGGCTTCGCTGATGGTGGCGACCGCGATCCTGCTGGAATCCTCGCTGGCGTTCCTCGGCCTCGGCGATCCCAATCTGATCTCCTGGGGCTACATGGTCGGTGCCGGCCGCACCGTGATCCGCCAGGCCTGGTGGATCACCGTGTTTCCCGGCGTCGCGATCCTGATCTCGGTGCTCGGGCTCAATTTGATCGGCGAAGGCCTCAACGACGCGCTCAATCCGCGGCTGTCGCGGGAGGGCCGCTGATCATGACCGCACCGCCCGCCGTCTCCGTCAAGAATCTGCGGATCGCATTGCCCAAGGGCGCCGAGCGTCCCTTCGCGGTCGACGGCATCTCGCTCGATTTGCGGCCCGGCAAGATCGTTTGCGTGGTCGGCGAATCCGGCTCCGGCAAGTCGATGTGCGCGCATGCGCTGATGGGCCTGTTGCCGGACACGGTCACCGTCACCTCCGGCGAGATCCAGTTCGAAGGACGCGACCTGCTCAAACTCGACGACGAATGCTGGCGCGATCTGCGCGGCCGCCGGCTTGCGATGATCTTTCAGGAACCGATGACCGCGCTCAATCCGTTGATGCGGATCGGCGACCAGATGGCGGAGATGTTCGAGGCGCACGGGCTGCTCACGCCGAGGGAGCGGCGCGCAAAGGCGCTATCGCTGGCGCGCGAAGTCGGCCTCCCCGACCCCGAGCGCATCGTGCGCGCCTATCCGCACCAGCTCTCCGGCGGCCAGCGCCAGCGCGCCATGATCGCGATGGCGCTCGCGCTCGAACCGGCGGTGCTGGTCGCGGACGAGCCGACCACCGCGCTCGACGTCACCACGCAAGCGCAGATCCTGAAACTGATCCGCAACCTCCAGCGCAATCGCAACATGGCGGTGATGTTCATCACCCATGATTTCGGCGTGGTCGCCGACATCGCCGACCAAGTCGTGGTGTTGCGCCATGGCAAGGTGGTCGAGGAAGGCCCCGCCTCGGCGGTCTTCAACGCGCCGCAACACGACTACACCAAGGCGCTGCTCGCCGCCGTGCCCTCGATGGACCCACCCGCCCGCAGCCCCCTGGACGACCAGGCCAAGGCGGTCGAGGTGATCGGACTGGACAAGACCTACGTCACCTCGGGCGGCTGGTTTCGCGAGGACCGCCGCGTCGATGCCGCGCGCGGGGTTAATTTCAACATCCTCAAAGGCGAGACGCTCGGCCTGGTCGGCGAATCCGGTTCTGGCAAATCGTCGGTGGCCCGCCTTGTGATGCGGCTGATCGAGGCCGACCGCGGCACCGTGCGGATCGGCGAGACCGATCTCACAAAGCTCGCGGGCAAGGCGCTACGCGCCGAGCGCCCTCGCATCCAGATGATCTTCCAGGATCCGTTCGCTTCGCTCAATCCGCGCCGCAAGGTCGGTCATATCATCGCCGACGGCCCGATCGCGGCCGGCACCGATCCGAAAGTGGCGTTCGACCGCGCCCGCGATCTCCTCAAGATGGTCGGGCTCGATGCCGGCGCGCTCGAACGCTATCCGCATGAATTCTCCGGCGGCCAGCGCCAGCGCATCGGCATTGCGCGCGCGCTCGCGCTCGAGCCCGAGATCATCGTCGCGGACGAGGCCGTCTCCGCGCTCGACGTCTCCGTGCAGGCGCAGGTCCTAAGGCTGCTCGAAGACCTCAAGGCCCGCCTCGGCCTCTCGATGCTGTTAATCACCCACGACCTGCGAGTCGCAGCGCAAATCTGTGACCGCATCGCCGTGATGCAGCGCGGCGTCATCGTCGAGCTGAAGCCGACCGCGCAGCTGTTCGCCGCGCCCGAGCATGCCTATACACGCGAATTGCTCGCAGCAGTCCCGGGGCAGAGAGAGCGCGCGCCGGCGTAAGTCAGCCGACCGCGGTTTCTACTTCGTTCGAGGATTCGTGTTGTTCCAGGTGGGGACTGAGTTTGTTACGCCGACGGAGGGCTGGTTGGACGTTCCGATCGACGGCGCCGTCACGGTCCCGACGGTCTGCCCGGAACTTCCGATGGTCCCTTGCTGCACCGGCGCTCCGGTGCGTCCGCTCGTGCTGCCTGGTGTACCCGTCCCCGATGTTTGTGCGTTTACAGCAAGTGGCGCGGCGGCCAATCCGAGAGCAATAAGTGCAGCAATGGTGCGTTTTGTTCTTGTCATGGCTGATCCTTTCGGGCGCGGTCTCTCAATCGCAATGCCGTTCGTCGAGGCGCCCGTGCACTGACTGACCTTACAACTCCACGCGCGAGAAAATGTGCCGCAGTGCCATCATCCCGTGGGCTCAACTCTTCATCACGATGCTACGAAGCGGTCCCCGCCGAACGGATGCGCCGTGCCATCGGCGCATCGCTGAAGGTACCCCGTTCCACCTCAGGAACGGAATAGTCACGGGCTTTTTATCCCTCGTGGCCGCCCGCATGGCTGCAAAGCCGAAGCCGGCACCCCACATCCGCATGAAATGATTTCCATCATGTGATGGTGGATTGAAGATCTAATTGGAGCCGACATGGGCCAGATTATTCAGTTTGTCTCGAAATCCGAGCGCGAGCGCATTCGCCTCATCCAGGAAGCGCGCGCGATCTACGACAGCATCTTCCCGCCGACTGATCCGATGAGCGAGAGATCAGGCGGAGCCGCCGCACGTCGCAGCGACGGGGGCAACCTCGCGTGATCAAAATCATCGCCGTGCTCTGCAACCTCGCCTCTCCGGCGAACTGTCATGAGCAGACCGTCACCACATCCGACTTCGCCGACGTCTCGATGCAATCTTGCCTGATGGGCGCGCCGCAACTCGCCGAATGGATGAACCAGCATCCGGCCGAGCGCCTCGCCGGGTGGCGCTGCGTGATCGGCCAACAGGCCGGGCGGGGAATTTAGGATCGGACGGGCTCTCCCTGAACGATCCGCAATGTCTGGTCCACCGCCATGATCATTGCTGGTCGCACTTTATCATCTTCTTTGGCCTTGCGACCGTCACAGGTGACCGGCATTGGCTCGCCAGACAGGCGCGCCTACCTGACCGGCGGGTTGGTGTTGCTCCAGGTCGGGACTGCGTTGGTCACGCCGACCGACGGCCAGTTATACGTACCGACCGACGGCGCCGTGACCGTCCCGACCGACTGTCCGCTCGACCCGTAGGCTCTGGGCTGTGCTGCCAAC
Organism: Bradyrhizobium sp. 87; assembly: GCF_023073015.1. Classification (NCBI taxonomy): domain Bacteria; kingdom Pseudomonadati; phylum Pseudomonadota; class Alphaproteobacteria; order Hyphomicrobiales; family Nitrobacteraceae; genus Bradyrhizobium; species Bradyrhizobium sp. 87. Next base: position 15,953 of record NZ_JADPIQ010000061.1, on the reverse strand, counting down.
GATCCGGCGCTCCCATAGCTCGGAGCCACCACGCCGGTGCTGTAAGCTCGGCTTGACCGGTGCTTCTTGGCCTCAGCCGCGATCGGCGCGGCAAGCAACCCGACGGTGACTAGGGCGGCAATGGCGGGTTTGATGCTTGTCATGGCTGATCCCTTCATTCGCTGTGGGCCCCTTGCCATCTGTTCATTCAGCCGCGGATTTCCATAGGCAGCCGTTCATAACTCCGTGCGCGGGCGGAGGCGCCGGGGAGCGGTCGCACGACTAGCACGCCCGCTCGCGTGCCTCGCCTTCGGATGGACCCGAATCAGCGCTAGTGCATTCACCTCATCGACTTCGCGTATTGAGGCGACATGACCGGTCCCGAACTGAAGCAACTCCGCAACGATCTCTCGGAGGTCCTCGAGCGCAAGCTCACCGCGGCCGACATGGCCCGGCTTTGCGGATTGCCGGAGAAGGGCGGCGCCGACACCATCCGGCGCTGGGAAGTGAGCGGCCCGACACCGTCGGCGACCAAGGTGCTGCGCGTGCTCGCGATGGCGAGCGAGCGCTATCCGATCCTGGAGAAGTTCGACGTCTTCGATCGTCATGACGTGCGCGAGGAAGACCGGCCCGCAAAGCGCGCTGCATTCCGCGAACAGATGCGCGATGAGGCGCGGCGCCGTCTTGGTTAATGAGATGCGCGCGCAAGTTACCCTGATAACGCCGAGTTAAGCTTTCCTTCAGCACTTCTTAAGCCGACATTAAGCACAAAAATCATTTACAGCCCAATAAGTTACGTTGGCTGCCGCTGTGCCATGGATGTGACAGCATTTTCGTCAAAAGCGAGCTATCTGCAAACCAACGACGGCGCGGAAAGCGCGACTGCCGGGGACTTAAGTGTTGGAGTTTGGACTATGAAGAAGATTCTGTTTGCGACCGTTGCGCTGCTCGTGGTGGGCGCTGCCGCACCGGCGGTCGGTGCCGATCTCGGTAACCGCAACTATTATAAGGCGCCCGCGCCCGCCTATGCCGCCCCGATTTACAACTGGACCGGCTTCTATATCGGCGGCCATGTCGGCGGCGCGTTCTCCAGCGACAACAATTTCAGCGGCCTCTCCACCGGCAATAACGGCAACGGCCGTTTCCTCGGCGGTCTGCAGGCCGGTGCGGACTGGCAGTTCAACCCGAACTTCGTTGTCGGCGTCGAAGGCCAGTATTCCTGGCTCTCCGGCAGCGTCGGCGCGGTGTTCCCAGCCGGCGTCGCCTACACCAACGACCAGCGCGGTCTCGGCTCGATCACCGGCCGCGTCGGCTACACCTGGGGTCCGGGCCTGCTCTACGTGAAGGGCGGCTACGCCTATTCCGACAACAACGAGAAGGTGACCGTCGGCGGCGTGCCGACCGGCTTCATCATCAGCGGCGACCACCGCAACGGCTACACCGTCGGCGCCGGCCTCGAATACATGTTCGCGCCGAACTGGTCAGCCAAGGCCGAGTACCAGTACTACAATTTCGGCGACGCCCACTTCACCGCGGGCCCGCTGGCGGGAACCGGCAACTTCACCACCGACGACCACACCATCAAGGCGGGCGTCAACTACCGCTTCAACTGGGCCAACTCGGCGGTCGCGCGCTACTGAACGGTTATCAAAGCCTTATCATGATGAAGGGCCGGCATCGTTGCCGGCCCTTCTTTTTTCGCTGTGCGGAACGCAACGCAACCAATTGAGCAACTTGCGATTTTTTAACCTGCCCCGAGGATACTCCGCCGCGAAAACATAAAGATCATGCGTGGGGGAATTTCGATGGCGATCCGTCTGGGCCTTGGCCGTTTGCTTGGTGGTATCCGGCCTCGTTTCAAAATGCCGACATGGGGCGTGCGCGGCAGCCTGTTCACGGCCTTCGCAGTGATCGCGGGCATGGGTCTCGTGATCGCGGCCGGCGCCGGCTTCGTCTTCAACCATCTCGGCAGCACTATGATGGACCTGAGCGGCCGCGATATCCCCCGCCTTTCCGCAAGCCTTCAACTCGCATCGCAAAGCGCAACGCTCGCGGCGCAGGGGCCGGGCCTGCTGGCGTCGCCGTCCGACGAGGCGCTGAACGAACGCACCAAGAAGGTGCAGGAGATCCAGCAGCTTGCCATGGCCAAGCTTGGCGAGATCATCGAGCTCGGCGCCGACAAGCAGATCGCAACCGCGTTGCGCGACACCGCCAAGAGCATCGACGAGGCGACCCAGAGCCTGGTGTCAGCCGCGCGCGAGCGGCTCGATACCGGCGCGCTGCATGACAAGCAATATGAAGCACTCCGCAAGGCGCAGCTCACCTTCGTCGGTGCGGCCGGTCCTGCCATGCTGGATGCGCAGACGCGTCTGAACGCGATCCTCGGTGCGGCGGAAGTTTCCGCTGACGATGCCACCGAAGCCGCCCGCACCGTCTCCCAGGTCGCGACCATCTCCGCCAACGGCAATCTGATGGCCGCCGACATGATGGCGGCGCTGTCGGCCAACAACAGCGATACGCTGGAGGCGATCGAGAAGGAGTTCAAGGCGACGCGCGACCGTGTCAAGTCGAACCTCGAGGACCTGCCGAACATGGCCTCGATGCAAGCGGTGCGCGACACCGTGCAAAAGCTGTTCGCCTTCGGCGAAGGCAAGTCCGGCGTGTTCAAGATCCGCCAGAAGGAGCTCGACGCCATCGACTACGGCCAGACCATCCTGGACGAGACCCGCAAGCTCAATGTCGGCCTCGGCATCAGCGTGCAGCAGCTGGTCGAGGGTGTGCAGAAGGAGACCAACGCGTCGACCTTCCAGGCGCGGCAGGAGATCTCGCTCGCGACCACCGCGATGCTGGCGCTCGGCGCACTGACGCTGGTCGGCTCGGCGCTGTTCGTCTGGCTCTATGTCGGCCGCAACATCCTGCGCCGCATTCGCGAGCTTCAACGCGCCATGCAGTTGCTCTCGGCCGGCGACCTTGACACCGAGATCGTCCGCTCCCGGCAGAACGACGAGATCGGCGCGATGAAGGAAACGCTGACGGTGTTCCGCGACAGCATGATCGAAGCCCGGGCGCTTGCGAGCGAGCAGGACAGGGATCGCATCGCCAAGGCCGAGCGTGCGGCGCAGATGGAGGCGAAGATCGCCGGGTTCGAGAGTACGGTGCGCTCCGCACTCGACAATCTCGCGCAGTCGGCCAATTCGATGCAATCGACCGCGCAGAGCATGTCGACCACGGCAGACCAGTCCAATGCGCTGGTGAACGCGGTTGCCTCCGCAGCCGAAGAGACCTCGGTCAACGTGCAGACCGTATCGTCAGGCACCGAGCAGCTCTCGTCCTCGATCGAGGAAATCAGCAAGCAGGTCGTCACCTCGGCCGCGATCGCCAGGAAGGCGGTCGACGAAGCGGGCGCGACCGACGCCACCGTGCAGAGCCTCGCCGACAGCGCGAGCCGCATCAGCGTGGTGGTCGACCTGATTCAGACCATCGCCTCGCAGACCAATCTGCTGGCGCTCAACGCCACCATCGAGGCGGCGCGCGCGGGCGAAGCCGGCCGCGGCTTCGCGGTGGTCGCCTCCGAGGTGAAGAGCCTCGCGAGCCAGACCGCCAAGGCCACGGAGGAGATCCGTAGCCAGATCGCCAGCATGCAGTCAGTGACGACGTCGGCGGTCGGCGCCATCCAGGGCATCGGCCGGATCATCGGCGAGATCAACGACGTCACTACGACGATCGCCGCCGCCGTCGAGGAACAGGGCGCGGCGACACGCGAGATCGCCCGCAACATCCAGCATGCGGCCGGTGGCACCAGCGAGGTTTCCAGCAACATCGTCGGCGTCTCCACGGCTTCGGCGGAAGCCGGCGCAGCGGCGAACGAAGTGCTCGGCGCCTCCGACGCGCTCCGCCGCGAAGCCGACATGCTGCGCGGAGAGATCGACGCGTTCCTCAACAACATGCGGGCTGCGTAAGGCGCCGTTCCGTAGCCCGGAATGACCGCTATGCAGGCCGCGCCAGCGTTCTTTTTCGGCTGGCGCGCCGTGACGGGCGGGTTTAAGCCGGTAGGATGAACGCAAAGACCGACACCGTGCAGTCCTCCGCCGACGCCCTGCGCTATCCCTGGGAACAGCATCCCGGCCCCGAACAGGTCGTCGAGGTGAAGCCAGGAGTGTTGTGGGCGCGGCTGAAGCTGCCGTTCCGCCTCAACCATGTGAACATCTACCTGCTCGCCGATGGTGACGGCTATGCCATGATCGATGCCGGCTTCGGCAATGAGGAGACGATCGAAGCCTGGACGAAGCTGTTCGACGGGCCGCTGAAGGGCGTCAACATCACGCGCCTGATCGTGACCCATTCCCATCCCGATCATGTCGGTCTGGCCGGGTGGATCGTCGAGCGGTTCAACTGCCCGCTCGTGATGTCGCAGGTCGAATATCTGCAATCGGTCTATCACCAGAACCGCGGCACCGAGGAGCGGCAGGAAGCGCAGCGGCTGTTCTTCCGCCGCCATGGCATGGACGAGTCGCTCACCGAAAAACTGCTCGGCCGCGGCCAGGACTATCTCAAGCGCGTCTCGGTGCTGCCGCCGTCCTACCGCCGCATCTCGCATGGCGATGACGTCGTGATCGGCACGCGCCGCTTCAAGGTGATCACCGGCGGCGGTCACGCGCTCGACCAGGTGATGCTGTACTGCGCCGACGACAAGCTGTTCCTCTCGGCCGACCAGGTGCTGAGCAAGATCTCGCCGAACGTCAGCGTGTGGGCGGTCGAACCCGACCAGAACTCGCTCGGCGAATATCTGGCCTCGCTCGCCCGCCTCACCACGACTCTCCCCTATGACGTGCTGGTGCTGCCTGGCCACGGCGTGCCGTTCTACGGGCTCAAGACCCGCATCAAGCAGCTCGCCGATCACCATGAGGAGCGCTGCCGCCTGATCGCGGAAGCCTGCCGCGAGGTGCCGCAGACCTCGCGCGCCCTGGTGCCCGTGGTGTTTAACAAGCACGTTCTGGACGAACATCAGATGGGTTTCGCTGCCGGCGAACTGGTCGCCCACGTCAATTACATGATCGTCGAGGGCCGGCTGACGGCCGAGACGCAGGACGGCGTGTTGCAGTTCAGGACGACCTGAGCGCTGACTTCAATTCAGCGGATGGTGCAGAGCAACATTGCATCTCGCGCGAACTTGATCCGGATCAAGTTTCAAATCGCACGATAGGGCATTTTGCCCAAATGCCCCGCAGGTCCAAATGTGGGATAGCGCATAGACATTGGAGCTGGAAAAGCTCTAAGGATATGCGGGTCTTTGGTCGGTTCCGCTGCAGGTTTGACGATGGATTACGCCCAGTTTTTCAATTCCGCCCTTGATCGTCTCCACACCGAGCGGCGCTACCGCGTGTTCGCCGATCTCGAGCGCATTGCCGGCCGGTTCCCGCATGCGCTCTGGCACTCGCCCAAGGGCAAGCGCGACGTCGTGATCTGGTGCTCCAACGATTATCTCGGCATGGGCCAGCACCCGAAGGTGGTGGGCGCGATGGTCGAGACCGCGACCCGCGTCGGCACCGGCGCCGGCGGCACCCGCAACATCGCCGGCACGCATCATCCGCTGGTGCAGCTCGAGGCCGAGCTCGCCGATCTCCACGGCAAGGAAGCCTCGCTGCTCTTCACGTCCGGCTACGTCTCGAACCAGACCGGCATCGCGACCATCGCAAAGCTCATTCCGAACTGCCTGATCCTGTCCGACGAGCTCAACCACAATTCGATGATCGAGGGCATCCGCCAGTCCGGCTGCGAGCGGGTCGTGTTCCGCCACAACGACCTCGCCGATCTCGAAGCACTGTTGAAGGCTGCGGGCCCGAGCCGGCCCAAGCTGATCGCCTGCGAGAGTCTTTATTCGATGGACGGCGACATCGCCCCGCTCGCTAAGATCTGCGACCTCGCCGAGAAGTACGGCGCGATGACCTATGTCGACGAGGTCCACGCCGTCGGCATGTACGGCCCGCGCGGCGGCGGCATCGCCGAGCGCGACGGCGTGATGCATCGCATCGACATTCTCGAAGGCACGCTGGCCAAGGCGTTCGGCTGCCTCGGCGGCTACATCGCCGCCAACGGCCAGATCATCGACGCCGTGCGCTCCTATGCGCCGGGCTTCATCTTCACCACCGCGCTGCCGCCGGCGATCTGCTCGGCCGCGACCGCCGCGATCAAGCATCTGAAGACGTCAAGCTGGGAGCGCGAGCGTCACCAGGACCGTGCCGCCCGAGTCAAGGCGATCCTCAACGCCGCCGGCCTGCCGGTGATGTCGAGCGACACCCACATCGTCCCGCTGTTCATCGGCGATGCCGAGAAGTGCAAGCAGGCTTCCGACCTCTTGCTCGAACAGCACGGCATTTACATCCAGCCGATCAACTATCCGACGGTCGCCAAGGGCTCCGAACGCCTGCGCATCACGCCCTCGCCCTATCACGACGACGGCCTGATCGATCAACTCGCCGAAGCCCTGCTGCAGGTGTGGGACCGCCTGGGTCTGCCGCTCCGCGAGAAGTCGCTGGCGGCGGAGTAGGCTTCTTCGCCTTCTCTTTCGATCTAAGTTTCACCGTCCCGGAGCTACCCCCTCCCCACCGTCCCCCAAGGGGGAAGGGAGCGAGAGAGTTGCGCCTCCCTTAGGTCGGCGGAGCCGCACAGCGTAGCGGTCGGTCTCGAATTTCCTGCAACGCGGACGGTCTCTCCGTTCCCTCCCCCTTGTGGGGGAGGGTCAGGGAGGGGGTACCACGCGGGGACTCTCTCGGGGAGCCAGAAGCAGCGCAGCTTTAAGGCAGCCGCTTAACGACAACTCCGGTTCCCGCCGTGGCACGGCATTTCGCTGTCGCCTCCACCCGTCCAACGCGCTAGATTTACAGGGAAAATGAGATCGGGCGCGGCCAGCGCGCGCCCCGGGAGAAGCACGCTCGCCATGCTGCACGATTGGGGCGTGATCGCCGCCGCCTTCGGCTATATCGGCTTTCTGTTCCTGGTGGCGAGCCATGGCGACCGCCGCTCGCCGGCCGGGCGCGGCCGCGCCTCGGGGCTGATCTATCCGCTGTCGCTGGCGATCTACTGCACCTCCTGGACCTTCTTCGGCTCGGTCGGCTTCGCCACCCGCACCTCCACCGACTTCCTCGCGATCTATGTCGGCCCGATCCTGATGATCGGACTCGGAGCCGGCGTGCTGCGCCGCGTGATCCAGCTCGCGAAGGCCCACAACATCACCTCGATCGCCGACTTCATCGGCGCGCGCTACGGCAAGAGCCAGGCAGTGGCGGCAACCGTCGCGCTGATCGCCATCATCGGCTCGGTGCCCTACATCGCGCTCCAGCTCAAGGCGGTCGCCTCCTCGCTCGAAACCATCCTGAGCGAAGACCAGGCCTTCTCCCACATCCCGATCATCGGCGACGTGGCGCTGATCGTGACGCTGGCGATGGCGGCCTTCGCGGTGCTGTTCGGCACGCGGCAGACGGACGCCACCGAGCACCAGCACGGCCTGATGCTGGCGGTCGCAACCGAATCCATCATCAAGCTCGTCGCCTTCCTCGCTGCGGGCACCTTCGTCACGTTCTGGATGTTCTCGCCGCACGAACTGATCGAGCGCGCGATGAAGACACCGGAGGCGGTGCGCGTCATCAACTATTCGCCGTCGATCGGCAACTTCCTGACCATGACGCTGCTGTCGCTGTGCGCGATCATGCTGCTGCCGCGCCAGTTCCACGTCAGCGTGGTGGAGAATTCCTCGGACGCCGAGGTCGGTCGCGCGCGCTGGCTGTTTCCGCTCTATCTCGTCGCCATCAATCTGTTCGTGATCCCGATCGCGCTCGCCGGCCTCGTCAGCTTCCCGTTCGGCGCCGCCGATCCTGACATGTACGTGCTGGCGCTGCCGATGGAGGGCGGCGCGGATCTGCTCAGCGTCGCCGTCTTCGTCGGCGGGTTGTCGGCGGCGACCGCGATGGTGATCGTCGAATGCGTCGCGCTCTCCATCATGGTTTCGAACGACCTCGTGGTGCCCCTGGTGCTGCAACGACGGCCGGAGGGGCGCACCGGCGGTGCCGATTTCAGCGACTTCCTGTTGCGTTCGCGCCGGCTCGCGATCTTCGCCATCATGGTGATGGCCTATTTCTACTACCGCGCGCTCGGCAACACCCAGCTCGCGGCGATCGGCCTGCTGTCTTTTGCCGCCATCGCCCAGCTTGCACCAAGCTTCTTCGGTGGACTGCTGTGGCGGCGCGCGACCGCGCGCGGCGCGATCGGCGGCATGCTGGTCGGCTTCGCAGTGTGGCTCTACACGCTCTTCATCCCGAGCTTCATGGATACCTCGACGGCGGGCATCCTGCTGCTCCAGCACGGCCCGTTCGGGATCGAGGCGCTGCGGCCGCAGGCGTTGTTCGGCGCCGATTTGCCGCCGCTGATGCACGGCGTGGTCTGGTCGCTGTCGCTCAACATCCTCACCTACGTGCTGCTGTCGCTGGCGCGCCGGCCGTCTTCGATCGAGCTGGTCCAGGCCGATCTGTTCGTCCCCAACACGCTCGCGCCAATTTCCCCGAATTTCCGCCGCTGGCGCACCACGGTCACGGTGCAGGACATCCAGACCACGGTAGCGCAATATCTCGGGCCTGACCGCGCGCGGCATTCGTTCGAGGCCTTATCCGCGCGGCGCAATGTGCGGCTGGAGTCCGGGGCGCCCGCCGATTTCGAGCTGCTGCAGCACGCCGAGCACCTGATCGCCTCCTCGATCGGCGCAGCCTCCTCGCGTCTCGTAATGTCGCTGCTGCTGCGCAAACGGACGGTCTCCGCCAAGGCTGCGCTAAAACTGCTCGACGATTCCCATGCGGCGCTGCATTTCAACCGCGAGATCCTCCAGACCGCGCTTAACCATGTGCGCCAGGGCATCGCGGTGTTCGATGCCGATCTGCAACTGATCTGCTCCAACCGGCAGTTCGGCGATCTCCTCAACGTTCCTCCGCATTTCATCCAGTTCGGCACGCCATTGCGTGAAATCCTGGAATTCATGGGCGTGAGCGAGCCGGCCGATCCGATCGAGCGCGAGGCCATGCTGGAGCGCCGGCTGGTGGCTTACACCACCGACGGCGAGCCTTATCTCGAGCGCCTGCCCGACCGCCACATGGTGATCGAGATCTTGACCAACCGCATGCCCGGCGGCGGCTTCGTCATTACCTTCACCGACGTCACGCCCACGTTCGAGGCGGCCGAAGCGCTGGAGAGGGCCAATGCGACGCTGGAAAAGCGGGTGCGCGACCGCACCGAGGAGCTGACCCGGCTGAATTCCGAGCTGGCGCTGGCCAAGAGCGCGGCCGAAGACGCCAGCATCTCCAAGACCCGCTTTCTCGCCGCCGCAAGCCACGACATTCTCCAGCCGCTGAACGCGGCGCGGCTCTATGTCACGAGCCTGGTCGAGCGTCAGCACAGCGGCGAGGAGACACGGCTGGTCGAGAACATCGACGAATCGCTCCAGGCGATCGAGGAAATTCTCGGCGCGCTGCTCGACATCTCCAGGCTCGACGCCGGCGCGATGACGACCTCGATCTCGAGCTTCAAGATGGCCGATCTGATGCGCTCGCTGGAGATCGAGTTCGCGCCGATCGCACGCGCGAAGAATCTGGCGCTCGTGTTCGTGCCGTGTTCGCTGCCCGTCGAGTCGGATCGTCTCTTGCTGCGGCGGCTGCTCCAGAACCTGATCTCCAACGCGATCAAATATACTCCACGCGGGCGCGTGCTGGTCGGCTGCCGCCGCCGCGGCGCCACGCTGAAGATCTGCGTCTACGACACCGGCGTCGGCATCCCGACGGTCAAGCGCGGCGAGATCTTCAAGGAATTTCACCGCCTCGAGCAGGGTGCGCGGATCGCCCGCGGCCTCGGCCTGGGCCTGTCGATCGTCGAGCGGCTGGCGCGCGTGCTCAAGCACGACATTGCCATCGATTCCAATGTCGGCGGCGGCTCGGTGTTTTCCGTGACGGTGCCGACGGCGAAGGCGATCACCCACACCGCGGCCGTGACCAGTGCGACGCCGCTCGCACGCACCTCGATCTCGGGTACCCTGATCGTCTGCATCGAGAACGACGCCGCGATCCTCGACGGCATGCGCACGCTGCTGAAAGCCTGGGACGCCGAAGTGATCGCGGTCGCCGATCCCGAGGCCGCGATCGCCGCAATCGAGACTGCGGGCCGCCGCGTGACCGGCCTGCTGGTCGATTACCATCTCGACCGCGGCAACGGCATCGCCGCGATCCGCGACATCCGCCGCCGCTTCGGTGACGGCATCCCCGCGATCCTGATCACCGCCGACCGCAGCCCCGCCGTGCAAATGGCTGCGCGCGACGAAAAGGTTGCGGTGCTCAACAAGCCGGTCAAGCCGGCTTCGCTGCGCGCCCTGCTCGGCCAGTGGCGCACGCAGCAGATGGTGGCTGCGGAGTGAAACTCCGCACTCAGGGCGCAAGCCTTGTAAACACGTAGTCGCGACACTTCACACGAGCTTCGTGGCACGCGAAGCAGGTGCGATGCTGGGCCTCGTCGACCGGCTTGCCGTTGATGAAGCGACCAAATCCCCAGCCGCCGGTCGAGGCATATTTTTTGGAATCCTTGACCATCACCTGGACGGTGGTGGCTTCACCGGGAATCGTCGCGGACGCAAATTCGGGCGACTGTTTCCGCTTCCAGGCCCGCTTGACCAGAATTGTGCCGTCCGGGAACGGAAGCTTGTTGTCTTGATAAGCATCGATCGCGGTCCTGTTGCCGACGACGGCACGCAGCTCGTCCAGGGGAGCCGCCTCCTCGGCCGGCGCGATCAGCTCCCACTGCTTGTAGCCCTCCGGCACAGTGACGCCGAAGATGGGCGAGGCATCCGCCGGGCCCTGCGCGAAAGCGATCGTGACCAGATAGGGCACGCAGGTCAGGACAACGACGAGGAGGAGCACGGCAAGCACGATCATCGTCGTAGAAGACGGAACTTTTGACTTTTCGGATTTCATTTTCGCTGACGCTTCATTGAACTGCGTTCGCATGTCAGGCCTCGGTCCGGCCTTGCCGGACCGAGGCGCTGCCAAAATCCTCAGGCGCCGCCGTCGGCGTCGATGACGGCCTTGGCAAAGGCTTGCGGTGCTTCCTGCGGCAGATTGTGGCCGATGCCCCCGGTGATCAGGCGATAGTCGTACCGGCCCGAGAATTTCTTGGCATAGGCGCTTGGATCGGGATGTGGCGCGCCGTTGGCATCGCCTTCCATCGTGATCGCCGGGACGCTGATGACGGGAGCTGCGGCAAGCTTCTTTTCGAGCTCCTCGTACTTCGCCTCGCCCTGGGCGAGTCCGAGCCGCCAGCGGTAATTGTGGATGGTGATCGCGACGTGATCCTTGTTGTCCAGCGCCGCCGCGCTGCGCTCGAAAGTGGCGTCGTCGAACTTCCACTGCGGCGAAGCGAGCTTCCAGATCAGTTTTGCGAAATCATGCGTGTACTTCTCGTATCCGGCGCGGCCGCGCTCGGTCGCGAAATAAAACTGGTACCACCATTGCAGCTCGGCCGACGGCGGCAGCGGCGCGTTGCCCGCGGCCTGGCTGGAGATCAGATAGCCGCTGACCGAGACCAGCGCGCGGCAGCGCTCCGGCCAGAGCGCGGCGATGATGTCGGCGGTGCGCGCGCCCCAATCAAAACCGGCGACCACCGCTTTCTTGATGTCGAGCTTGTCCATCAGCGCGATGATATCGGCTGCCATTGCCGCGGGCTCGCCGTTGCGCGGCGTCTCGGCGGAGAGGAAGTGGGTCGAGCCGTAACCACGGAGATAGGGAATGATGACGCGATAGCCGGCCTTTGCCAGGATTGGCGCGACGTCGACGAAGGCGTGAATGTCGTAGGGCCAGCCGTGCAGCAGGATCGCGACGGGGCCGTTCGCAGGACCGGCCTCCGCGTAGCCGACGTTGAGGACGCCGGCATCGATCTGCTTGATCGCGCCGAACGACGCATTCCTTGCGGAAGAGCGCGTCGCTTGCGATTCGGCGCGGGCGAGGCCGATCACGCCGAGGCCGGCGGCGACAGTTCCCGCGGCGATGCCGAAAAACTGGCGGCGGTGCTGATCGATGATCTGTTTCATGATGCTGCTACCTTTCTGATAGTTGGAGGTGGTGCGTCAGATCAGTGCGACCGTGACGTCGATGTTGCCGCGGACGGCCTTGGAATAGGGACAGGTCTGATGCGCCTCATCGACGAGGCCGCGCGCGATCTCGCGATCGAGGCCGGGCAGGCTGACATCGAGGCGTGCCCTGAGCGAATAGGCGCCCTCGTCGAGCACGAGGTCGATCTCCGCATCGATCGCACATTTCCTGGGGAGCTCGATCTTCCGCTTGCGGGCCGCGATTTCCATCGCGCCTTCGAAGCAGGCCGACCAGCCGGCCGCGAACAATTGCTCGGGATTGGTACCGATGCCGTTGCCGCCCGGCGGCGACAGCTTGACATCCAGACGGCCGTCGGAACTGCGCGATATCCCGTCCTGCCGCCCGCCACTGGTGCGGGTCCGGGCCGTGTAGAGCAATTTTGCCGCTTGGGTCATGAATGTCTCCTTGCCATCGCGCAACTCACTAGCAGCGGCTGCCGCGACACACCCGTTGGGACTTGTGAGAAGTTGTGAGGTCTCGGTTCGCGCGCCTCACAGGACCTGCATCCGCGGTCCGATCGCGGCGTGGGACGGCCTTGCCGGATTGCGATCATCTGGCTATCCGGTCCGTTCCAAAAGATCAGGATTCCGCCATGACCGAGCCGGCCGGCACCGCAACGGGAACCCTCTCGTTTGGGCCATTCACTGTGACGCCGCACGAAAGACTCGTCATGCGCGACGGCGTCGCGCTGCCGCTCGGTGCAAAGGCCTTCGACACGCTGCTCGCGCTGATGTCGCGGCCGAACCAGGTCGTCAGCAAGTATGATCTGATGGCGCTGGTGTGGCCCGGCATGACAGTCGAGGACGCCAATCTGCGCTTTCACGTCGCGGCGCTTCGCAAGGCCCTTGGCGACGGCAGGGACGGTGCCCGCTACATCACGACGCTCTCCGGCCGCGGCTATTGCTTCGTGGCGCCGATCTCGCAGGCGGCTATCGCGGCAGATCGGCGCACCGTAGCGCGAACGGAATTGCCGCCCGTCAAACTGCCGAACCGGCTGCAACGAATGGTCGGGCGCGACGATGCGGTCGCCGCCGTCTCCGACAGGCTGATCCGCTCGCGCTTCGTCACGATCGTCGGCCCGGGCGGTGTCGGCAAGACCGCCGTTGCCGTTGCCATCGCTCACGATCTGCTCGCGACATTCTCCGACGCCGCACATTTCGTCGATCTTGCCGCGCTGAGCGATCCCGATCTCGTGATCACCTCGATCCTGCTGATGCTGGGCTTGCCGGCGCAAACCGACGATCCCCTGCCTGCGCTGCTCGCGCATCTCCGGGACAAGCGGATGCTGCTGATCCTCGACAATTGCGAACACGTCATCGCAGCCGCGGCCCCGCTGGCCGCCGAGATCTTCCACGCCGCACCGAATATCTACATTCTGGCGACGAGCCGCGAAGCCCTGCGGGTCGAGGGCGAGCAGGTGTATCGGCTGGCGCCGCTTGCCGTTCCGCCCGACCATCCCGGTCTGACGGCGGCCGCGGCGCAGACTTATCCTGCACTTCAACTCTTCCTCGAACGTGCCACGGCCGGTGGCGCGCAGATCGCGCTCGACGATGCCAATGCAGCGATCGTCGCCGGGATCTGCCGCAAGCTGGACGGCATGGCGCTGGCAATCGAACTCGCCGCCGGCCGGGTCGAAGCCTACGGCCTGGAGCAGACCGCGGCACTGCTCGACGAGCGCCTCAATCTGCTCTGGCAGGGCCAGCGCACGGCGCCGCCGCGACAGAAGACGTTGCAGGCGACGCTGGCATGGAGCTACGGGCTCTTGTCCGATATCGAACGTCTCGTGCTGCGCAGGCTCGCGGTTTTCGCCGGTCACTTCACTATCGACGCCGCACTCGAGATCGTGCCGGACGAACGCGTCGACCGCTCCCGCCTGTTCGATGCCATCGACGGCCTGGTGGCCAAGTCGATGGTCGCGGCGCGGCCGATTGGCGCCATGATGCGTTACCGTCTGCTCGACACGACGCGCGCCTATCTGCTCGAGATCGAACCTGATGACGCGGCGCTCGCCGCCCGCCACGCGACCTATTACCGGCAATGGCTGGAGCAGGCCGGCACGACATGGGCCACGGTGCCGAGCGCCGACGAGCGCGCGATCCACTTCTCCGCGCTTCACAACGTGCGCGCGGCGCTGGACTGGTGTTTTGGCACGGACGGCGATGCCAGCATCGGCATTGCACTGGCCGCAGCTGCAGCGCCAATTTTTCTCGCGATGTCGTTGCTGGTCGAGTGCCGGCGCTGGTCTGAACGGGCGCTGCTTGCGCTCGATCCTTCCTCGCGCGGCGGCGCCGAGGAAATGCACATCCAGGCCGCGCTCGGACTGACCTTGATGTTCACGCGCGGCGGCAGCGAAGCGGCGCGTGCCGCGTTGAGCCGAAGCCTTGCGATCGCCGAGGCGCGCGGCGACGCGCCGAACCAGCTCCAGCTGCTCGGGCGCATGCATATCTTCCACGAGCGGATGGGACAGTTCGACGCCGCGCTCGGCTATGCGCAGCAAAGCCTCACGGTCGCCGGGACACTCGGCGATGCCGCCTCCCTCGCCCTCGCCCATTCGCTCCTCGGTGTCTCCTTGCATCTTGCCGGCGAGCATCGCGACGCGTTGACGATGCTGGAGACCGCCTGGCATAAGCCGGGCACGGAACGGATCAGCACCGTCTATGGCTTCGATCACCGCAACCGGGCCGGCATCTCGCTCGCGCGCGAGTTTTGGTTGCAGGGCCGCCCCGCGGATGCGATGCAACTGGCCCGGCAGACGGTCGTCGAGGCCGCCCAGATGGACCATCCGATCACGCTCTGCATTGCGTTGATCTGGGCGGTCTCGATCGATCTCTGGAGCGGAGACCTCGATGCCGCGGAAGAGAACATCGACCGCTTCATCGCCCATGCCGAATCGCGCTCCATGGGGCCCTATCTTGCGGTCGGCCGCGGCGTCAAAGGCGAGCTGGCGATCCAGCGCGGCAATGCCGCCGAAGGCGTCGAGACGATCGGGACGTGTCTGCGTGAGCTCCACGATGCCGGTTACGAGTTGCTCACCACGACGTTCAACATCGCGCTTGTTCAGGGCTTGATGACGCTTGGGCAGATCGAGCGGAGCGCGCGCCTGCTCGACGACGCGATCCGCCTCGTCGAGCAAAGCGGCGATCATCTGTACATGCCCGAGCTGCTGCGCATGAAGGGCAGGGTTCTCTTGGCCAGAGCCCAGCCCGAGGCCGATCAAGCGGAAGCCCATTTCGTGCAATCACTGGCATTGAGTCGTCGCAAAGGTGCCAAGGCCTGGGAGCTGCGGGCCGCGATCGATCTCGCCGGTCTCCTTGTCGAACGCGGCCGGCGCGAGGAAGCGAAGCGGTGGCTTCAATTGGCGTATGAAGGCTTCGCCCAGGGCTCGGAAACAGCGGATATCAAGGCTGCCGAGAAGTTGTTGCAAACATTGTGACGCGGACTCTGGTGCGGAGTGAGGCGCGCACTCTCTCAAAGCGTCATTGCGAGCGCAGCGAAGCAATCCAGAATCTCTCCGCGGTAGGACGCTGGAACGCTTCGCTACGCTCGCAATGACGGAGCAAAGGGCAGCATCGCCATCCTCCAATTCAGGTTCAACTTGCAGACATGCCTTCGCGTCCTCGCGGCGCGTTTCGCCCGAGCTTTGCCTGGTCATTCCACCCTCAAAGCCAAGAGGGCGCAGGGAAGGCCGGGTGCCGGCTGGCACCCGCGGTCCGCTGCGCGAAAATGTAGCGCAAGGAAACCGCACAGCAGCATACAGGTGTAGCCAATCACTCGGCCTTCCCTGCGCGATGGTTGGACGGC